>PMEV01000145.1:0-11501 GCA_003154855.1 Bryobacterales bacterium | reverse complement strand
GCACGGCGCGCGCCCGCAGCGGAATCCAGTGGCGCGCCGACGCATCGCAGACCACCACGCCCGCGGCCTCCCCGTTGGCGGTAACCAGCAGGTCGGTGATGGCGGCGAAACTCCGCAGCTCGACGTTTTTCAGGGAGATCGCCTTCTGGTAGAGGGTGCGCGAGATCTCGCGTCCGGTGGAATCGCCGTGCGCATGCAGGATGCGCCGCCGGCCGTGCGCGCCTTCCTGCCCGAAGGCCAGCCCCGATCCCTGGCGGTCGAATTCGGCGCCCCACTCGATCAACTGCTCGACCTCAGCCGGCCCCTGCTCGACGAGCGTGCGCACCGCCGCCGGGTCGCAAAGGCCGTCGCCCGCCGCCAGCGTGTCCCGCTCGTGCAGCGCGACCTGGTCGTCCTCGCTCAAGGCCACCGCAATCCCGCCCTGCGCGTACTCGGAAGAGGATTCCCGCAGACTGTCCTTGGCCACTACGAGGACCCGGCCCGCCGCCGCCAGTTCGATGGCCGCGCGCAAGCCGGCGACGCCAGCGCCAACCACCAGGAAATCCGGTTCCATTCCTTTCAGTATCCAACATTTGGCGTAATGCGCCCGTAACCTGAGGCGGCCAACCGTCGTTTATCTTGTTGAAGGGCAGCGGGAGGGGCAAGTGACATCACAGCTCGCGGTGCGTCTGGCTATGGCGTGCTGGGCGGCGCAGGCCTTCGCCCAGGTCAATGTCCCGACCGTCAACTACGACCTCAACCGCACCAGCGCCAATCTGAACGAGACGATCCTTCAGCCGGGCATCGTCAGGGCCGACACGTTCGGAATGCTGTACGCCTACCCCGTGGACGGCCAGATCTACGCCCAACCGCTGTACGTGAGCCAACTCAGCGTGGGAGGCCAGACGCGCAACGTGCTGTACGTGGCCACCATGCACAACACGCTGTACGCGTTCGACGCCGACCAGCCGCCCCAGACGGCGCTCGAGTGGAGCAGGAACTTCGGCCCGCCGGTTCCCAACAGCTTTTATGGCTTTGAGGACATTCAGCCGGAGGTTGGCATCCTGGGGACGCCGGTGATCGACCTGGCCGGCGGCAGCATCTACCTGGTCGCCAACACGCTCGACGCCGGCGTGTGCCGGTACTCGCTGCACGCGCTCGACTTGGCGACGGGCGCGGAGAAGTTCGGCGGCCCGGTCGAGATCGCCGCCAGCGTGAAAGGGAGTGCGCCGGACGGCGTGGGGGGCACGGTGAGCTTCAACGCCGTGGATCAACTCCAGCGCCCGGGCCTGCTTTTGACGAACGGTGTGGTCTACATCGCCTCCGGCTCGCACGGCGATCTTCTGCCCTACCACGGATGGATTCTGGGCTACGACGCCTCCAGCTTGAAGCAGGTGAGCGTCTTCAACACCACGCCGAACGGCTTGGAGGGATCCGTCTGGCAGGCTGGGCACGGCATAGCGGCAGACGACCAGGGCAACCTCTACGCCATAGCGGCCAACGGGGATTACGATGGCGCTTCGAACTGGGGCGAGAGCTTCATGAAGCTGACCACGCAGAATGGAATGTCGGTTACCGACTGGTTCACGCCCGATAGCTGGGCGAACCTGAACCAATACGACGCGGAGGTGGGCAACGCCGGCCCCGTGCTGGTGCCGGGCACCAATCTCCTGATCGGGGGCGGCAAACTCGGCAACGTCTATCTGCTGGATCGGAGCCAGATGGGCCACGAAGTTAGCGGCAACACGGGAGCCGTCCAGACGTTTCAGATGGTGAGCTTCGGCATGTTCGGCCGCGCGCTCTGGAACCGGGCGAGCGGTCCCATCTTCTATGTGAGCGGCTGGGGGGACCCCGTTTATGCGTACCAACTCTCTGGCGGGAAATTCATTGAAACGCCGCTTTCCCAGACCGCGCAGGCGTACGCGCAGCCGTACGTAGGCATGGCGATCTCCGGCGATGGCGTAAACGACCGGAACACGATTCTGTGGGTGACAACCTCCGACATCGTCGACCAGCCCGTGCCCGGCACTCTGCACGCCTTCGACGCGACCGACCTTTCCACCGAGCTGTGGAACAGCAACGTGAACGCCTCCCGCGACAGCCTGGGGTCGTTCGCGAAGTTCGCCATCCCGACGGTAGCGAACGGCAAGGTCTACGTGCCGACCTTCTCCAATCAACTGGTGGTCTACGGCCTGCTGCGGCCGGCAAGGCGGTACCCGGCGCCCATCGTCCGCGGGCCTGCTGAGTAATAATGTCAGTATGCCTTCGTATGTGGTGGATACGCCGCAGCGTAAGTACTGCGCGATCGTCGAGCGCGGCATTTTAGAGCGCGTCGGCGAGCACATCCCCGCGGCGGCAGGCAGAGCGTTCGTGGTTACCACACGGGATGTCTGGCAGCTACACTGCTCGCGGCTGGCTAGCGGACTGGCGGGCCGTTCCCACGAGATCCTGTTCTATCCCGGCGGCGAAGAGCGAAAACGGCTGGCTACGGTCGAAGTGCTCGCCGAGGAGATGGTGCTGCGCGGGGGCGACCGTTCGAGCCTGGTGATCGCTTTCGGCGGCGGTGTGGTCAACGACGTGGCGGGCTTTCTGGCCGCCATCTACATGCGCGGGGTTCCGGTGCTGCAAATTCCCACTACGCTGCTGGCGCAGGTGGATGCGGCTATCGGCGGTAAGACCGGGGTGGACCTCCAGTGCGGCAAGAACCTGGTCGGCGCTTTCCACCAGCCCATCGCGGTGCTGATCGATCCGGAGGTGCTCGCGACGCTGTCCGAGCGGGAATACCGCGCCGGCCTGTTCGAAGTCCTCAAGTGCGGCATCATCCGCAGCCCGTCGCTGTTCGCGCTGCTGGAGGAACGGCACGCCGAAGTGCTGGCCCGCCAGCCCGAGGTGGTGGAGCGGCTGATCTCGGAATGCGTGCGCATCAAGGCCGAGGTGGTTTCCGCCGACGAGCGCGAGAGCGGCCTGCGCATGATCCTCAACCTGGGGCACACGGTGGGCCACGCGCTGGAGGCCGAAACCGGCTATACGCGCTTCCTGCACGGCGAAGCGGTTTCGTTCGGGATGCGCGCGGTCACGCTCCTGGCCCAGCGGACCGGCCATCTGGCGGACGGGGACGCCGCGGAAATCCTAAAAGTGCTGGATCTCTACGGCCCGCTTCCACCGCTCGACGGCGTATCGGCCGCCGCACTTGCCGTCCGCGCCTTGATGGACAAGAAGACNNTCGCCCGCCCCGGGCGCCGCGGGCGAACCAGAGGCTGCACGGTGGGTACGGGGGATGTTCGCGCGCGTCGCCGGCCGCTACGATCTTCTCAACCATCTGCTTTCGCTCCAGATCGACCGCTACTGGCGCCGGCGCGCCGTCCGGCGTCTGGGCCCTATGCTGCGCCGGCCGGGCGTCCTGGCGTTGGATATTTGCTGCGGCACCGGCGACTTGCTGCTGGCGCTGGAGGCCGAACGCGGCGCAGGCGTTCTGGGCAGCGACTTCTGCCACCCCATGCTGCTGGAGGCCCGGCGCAAGATAGCGCGCCGACGCCGGGCCTCGGTTCTGTTCGAAGCGGATGCGCTCTCGTTGCCTCTGGCCGACGGCTCGCTGGACCTCATCACGGCCGCGTTCGGCTTCCGCAACCTGGCCAACTACCAGAAGGGGCTCCAGGAAATGCGGCGCGTCCTCAAGCCCGGCGGCGCGGCGGCCATCCTCGAGTTCTCCCAGCCGGGCAACCGCCTCGTCGCCGCCCTCTACAAGTTCTACTCGGCCCGCATCCTCCCGGCGGTGGGTGGTTTCATCTCGGGGGATCGCGCCGCCTATCGCTACCTGCCCGATTCGGTCCGCCGCTTCCCAACGCCCGAGCAGCTTGCCGCCGCCATGAACGCCGCCGGATTCTCCCGCGTGGAATTCGAGCGCATGAGCGGGGGAATCGTTACCCTCCATGTGGGGCATCGGTTGTAAACTCTCTGGCCCCGTTGCGCCGATGGCTTGACAAACCGATATAAGAAGAGAAACTACTACAAGATTCCTTTTTATGTCGCTCCGCGCAGTCTTCTGGCTGCTGGTGGCCAGCGTGCCGTCCCTCGCCGCTTCCCCGGGCGAAGTGTCCATCTCCCAGGAATCCACGTCGCTATCCGTAACTATAGAGCCCAGCGGCTATTACACCGTGCAGTACGCCGCGCTGGGCTGGGTTTTCGCCGGGGATACCGGCGCGCCGGTGAGCGGCCTGGCTGCCTCCTCCGGATCGGACTCCGCCGGAGATTACAAAGAGCTAATCTTCACTTACTCAGTGGCCGGCATTCCGCGCCAGGCCAGGATTCGCGCCTACTCGGCGAGGCCCGTGGTGCTCTTTCTGGTGAAGTATCTGGCCGCGAGCCCGAACTCGGAGCCGTTCCCAAGCTTCACCACCTGGCCAGCCGGCCTGCAGCCTTTCGGCTACCAATCCTGGAACTACACGTTCGCGGCGGGCTGCATCGAAGCCGGAAGCCCCTGGCTGTTCTTCGATTCCGCCTACAACTCGTTCCTGCTATCGCCCGCCTCGGATTTCATCGTTGCCCAGATCGACCAGAATGGCGGCGCTTTGGAAAGCGGAATCGATCCCGCCATCTCCACCTTGGATGCCGGATTCGAGCACCGGACCCTGCTGGCGGTGGGCAGCGGGATCAACTCCGTGTTCGACGCCTGGGGGCAGGCGCTCACCGCCCTCTACGGGAAAGTGCGCCCCGCCTCGGACGCCGACGTGAGCCTGGAGCGGGCAGGTCTTTGGACCGACAACCGCTCGCCTTATTACTACAACCCCGGCGTGGCGGGCCAGGCCCTGATCGACGCCGTGAACGATTACCAGAGCAGGGGCGTGAAACTGGGCTACGTGCAGGCCGACAGTTGGTGGTACCCGAAGGGCATGCCGCCGTCCTGGGAGAACAACGGCACGGGCCTCTACGTGCTGCGCGCGGACCTGTCGCTATTCCCCGACGACCTGGCCGGTTTCCAGGGGCGCCTTGGCCTTCCCCTGGTGGTCCATGCGCGCTGGTGGGAAGACCAGAGCCCGGACCGCGCCGCGTACGCCTTCTCGGGCAACGTCCCCATCGATCCGCGCTACTGGAGCGACCTGGCCACCTACCTCGCCTCGAGCGGCGCGGCGGTCTTTGAACAGGACTGGCTTTCCGACCAGGCCGCGACGGAGAGGAATCTCCACGACCCGGACGCGTTCTTCGACAACATGGCGCAGGCCATGGCGGCGCGTGGCATCCACATGCAGTATTCGATGCCGCTGCCAAGCCACTTCCTGCAAAGCGCGAAGTATTCGAACCTGACCTCCATCCGCGCCGCCGCCGACGGTCTGGCCCCGGATCGCTGGGACAGCCTGCTCTTCGACTCGCGCCTGGCCAGCGCGGTGGGGATTTGGCCGTTCACCGACAATTTCTCGAGCAGCAACGTGCGCAATGTGCTGCTGGCCACACTGACGGCCGGCCCGCTGGGTCCCGCGGACGCCTTGGGCCAGGCCAACGCCGCCAACCTGGGACTGGCGCTGCGCGCGGATGGCATCGTCGTGAAGCCCGATGCGCCTCTGGTTCCCACCGATGCGACCTTCGGGGCCATCGCCGCGGACTCGACCGCCCCGATGGTGGCCGCGACCTCCAGCCAGTTCGGCACGCTCCAGGCGGCTTATGTGTTCGCGTACGCCCGGAACGGTTCCACCGACGCGGTGTTTTCCCCCCAGGCGCTGGGCATCTCCGCCGCGACCTTCCCGCAGTCGCTGCTCTACGACTTCTTCGCCGGGACCTCCGAGTTGGTCACCACGGCCGTCACGATCCACCGCAGTGTGGATGCGAACGGGTCGTACTTCGTGGTGGTTCCGGTGGGACCCTCGGGCATCGCCCTCCTGGGCGACACCGCGAAGTTCGTCACTCTGGGCAAGCAGCGCATCTCGCACCTGGAGGACGACGGCGCCCTGACCGCGACCGTCGAGTTCGGGGCGGGCGAAACCAGCGTCCGGCTGGATCTGTATGCACCATGGCCGCTGTCGGTGACCGTGAACCGTGGCTCGGCCCGCGTGGTGCGAGCCGGCCCGGACAGGCATAGCCATGGCCTGCTGGTGGCGAGCGGCGGGAACCCCTCGGTGAGCGTCAGCGTCTCGCGGAGCCGGCGAGTTTCAAGTGGCGGCAATCTCCCGGGCGATGGCCCGCTCGAGTCGATCCCGATCCAGAGTGGTACTGAGGAATAGTTCCTGGCGGGCGCCCGCGCTCAGGGCGATGGCTTTCCAGCCGTTGGAGGTGGGCACGGTGAGGTGCATCCGGATCTTCCCGCGTGCGTCCCGCACCGGCCGGATCACGCCCGGGATCACCGATCGAATCTCGGGGTTCGCCGCCAGCAACCGCTCCAGCAGTTCTCGCACTCCGTCGATGATGCTGTGCTCGATCTTCAGCTTGTTCTGTGCCGTGCGCAGGCGCATGCCCATGGCTCGATTATGACGCCTCGGCAGCCGGGGCGGGCGAGCCCTTGAAATCCATACCCGGCGCGTCGGCGGGCCGGTCGGTAAATCCCAGGCGGCGGTAGAACGGCGCCTTGCCGCGGGCGCAGAACAGTTGCACGTCGCGGATGCGAGCCGCGCGGCAGCGCTCGATCAGCCGGGTCAGGATGGCCGTCCCGATGCCGGTTCCCTGGCATTCCGGCAGCACGATTACGTCGACGATCAGCGCGTGGAGCACCCCGTCGGAAACCACCCGGCCGGTTCCGGCCAGTCTCCCTTGGCGATAGACCGCCAGCAGAAACCAGCTCCGCCCGGCGGCCGCGTGGAGTTCCTCGGGCGTCAGGCCATATTCCCGGTTCCAGCCGGTGGATTCGAACAGGGCGAAATAGGCGTGCTGATCCGGCAGCGACTCCCGGTATTGCAGTTCCATCTCAATATCTTACGGCAGGCTGCCAGGCCGAGGGCCGGCTCGCAACCGGCAGTGCTCGAGATGTGCGTTGAAGGCAAATTCCGCGTTCTGGTATGCTTGGGCTTCCCCTTCATGCCCCTGTACAACGGTGCGCCGACCCTGATTCGTGCGAACCTTGAAGCGCTCAGTTGCGGAGAGAGGGTATCGCTCATCGCTATTGGTAGCCTCACAGACAGCCAACTTGAAGCGATCAACAAAAACCGCCAGAGGTGGGGTTCTCCGCCGATCCAGGCCGAAATCGTTTTCTTGGGCAGACATGTGCACGAAGGGCGCGCGGTACGGGATGGCTACACGATAGACGACATCATTGACCAGATAGCGAGTGGGCTAGATGCCGCTTCGGTTGTTCTCAACTCCAGACCGATGACGGCGCTAAAGAACCCTACGCCAAGGCCGGATCGCTACGGGAACCTCGTGAGAGATCAGGCGGTCCTTGAATGCTTAGTCAGGCATCCCAGACCGGAACTGTTCTCTGTTATACCCAGGGGAGACGCAATAAAACCAAAGGCCGCTCACCATCGGTAAGCGGCCTGAACCTAAGCGGCTCGACCGGGTAACGAACTTCTTTCCGGCTCCCCAGCCGCTACTATCAACAGTTTGCCACCAGTCAACATCGAAGTCAATGGTAATGTGGCAGGTAATGTGGCAGGATTTTCCCAAGAATCTAAGGGGCAGACACGCTAAGCCGTTAAGGATCAGCGTGTTGCCGGGATGTTGAAGCGGGAGGGGACGGAATCCTTGGTAGAGGCGGAAATGGGTGAAGCGTAGGGGAAAACGGGTGAGGCTCTCCACTTCCACCCGTTGGGTCGTCACTCGTGCCCGTGGTCTTTCGGCGGTTTTCCGCCTGTCAGTACAGCGCGAGACGCCCTGTCCGGTTTGGAGTAGTCCTTAAGAGATTTTCTTGAGGGCCTTCAGTGAGTTTCGATCCGATGGCATATCTTCATCGTGAGGCCAGTTGGGGCAGAAAGCGGGTACTCGCTGTTTTCCCTTCAACGCACATTTCAGGCAGACCCGCGCGGCTCGGCAGGAGTCTAAAATAGGTAGCGAGGGGATATGCGAACACTGATGTGTGCGGGCCTGCTCGTGGCAATGGCGGCGGGCGCCGACGGGTCCGATACCGGCCAGGCGGGGATCTCGGACGCGCAAGTCCAGGAGATTATCACCCGGTTCGCCGCCAAGGAGACCGAGTTCGCCCACGCGCGGGAGAACTACACCTATCGGCAGACCGCGCGGGTCCAGGAAGTGGATGCCGGCGGCGCCCCCGAGGGCAAGTGGGAAATGGTGGTGGATGTCATCTTCTCCACCGAGGGAAAGCGCACCGAGCGGGTGGTGCGGGCGCCGGTTCAGACTCTCAGCCACATCCTGCTGACGCCCGAGGACGAGCAGGACTTGAAGAACGTCCAGCCGTTCGTGCTGACCACGGGAGAGATCTCGAAATACTTCGTCCGCTACCTGGGCAAGCAGAATGCCGACGAGATTCCCTGCTACGTCTTTGCGGTCAAGCCCAAGAAGATGGAGAAGGGGCTGCGGTACTTCCAGGGCGAGATCTGGGTGGACGACCGCGACATGCAGATCGTCAAGACCTACGGCCGCGGGGTGGGCATCGTGGGGAAGGACAACGAGTTCCCGAAGTTCGAGACCTACCGCGAGCAGATCGACGGCAAGTACTGGTTCCCGACGTACACCCGCGCCGACGATACGTTGGACTTCGAATCGGGCCCCCAGCGGATCCGGATGCTGGTGAAGTACGAGAACTACAAGCAGTTCAAGAGCGAGGTGGATATCCAGTACGGCGATCAGGTCCCCAATCCGCAGCCCAAGACGCCCTGAGGGGGGCTCCGGAGCGGCCCAACGCCCGAAGATTGCTGTTGGCCCTGGATTTTTCCCCATCCGGCTGCCGCGTCTCGAAGAATCCGCTATCCTATGCTCTAATAAGCCAGTTAGAGGTGTATGCATAAGGTCCCGCTCGTTGAATCGCTGCGCGTGATCGGACGCGGCTCCCTGAATTGGGTGGCCCAGCGGCCGATCGTGGTCTCCTTCGAGGTGACGGACTCCTGCACCTGCTGGTGCAAGCATTGCGACCACGGCGGCCCCAAGGACAACTCCCGCAACCTCCAGCCCGCCGACTACCGGCGCTACATGCAGGCGCTGCGGCCCTGCGTGGTGCAGGTCTCGGGCGGCGAACCGCTGATGCGCCAGGACCTGGTGGAGGTGGTGCGGAACATCCAGGTGGGTTCCGGGATGCCCTACACCATCCTGGTCTCGAACTGGTCGCTGATGACCGAGGAGCGCTACCTGGCCTTGCGAGAGGCCGGCATCGACCAATTCTCGGTGAGCCTCGATTTCCCCGACCAGCGGCACGACGAATTCCGCCGCCACCCGGGCCTCTACCAGCACTTGAGCCGCATCATCCCGCGCCTGGCGGCGCTGGGGCACGACGACATCGTGCTCAACACCTGCATCACCAGAGAGAACCTGGAGGAGATCGAAGCCACCGCCGACAAGGCGCGGGAATGGGGCGTCAATCTCTGTTACAGCGCATACTCCGCGCGGCGCACAGGGTGCCGGGACTACCTGCTCACCTCGCCCGAACAGCTCGCGACGCTCAATGCGGCGCTGGATCGGGTGGAGGCGCGGCGCGACGCGACCAACTGGATCGTCAACTCTCCGAGTACGATCGAGGCCACCCGCCGCTACTTCCAGAATGGCGGCGCGCCGGGATGCAAGGCCGGATTGCGCTTTCTGGTGGTCACCGCCGATGGGGCCCTGCAGCCCTGCTCGATGCAGTTCCAGCGCTATCCGCTGGACCAGCAGGCGCGCATGGTGAGCGAGTTCACCGCACACAACGCCTGCGACCAGTGCTACGTATCGATCCGCTCCTACCTGGACAAGAACTTCTCGACGCTGCTCTGGGAGAACGTGCGCGGGTTTTTCTCCTTCCAGCCGCGCCAGGAACAGCCGCCGGCGGCCTGACGCCGCTCTGTCGATCGGGTTGGCCCGCTCCATCCAGCCGCTTCGCGAGTGCGATACATTGGCTCTATGCGCAAGATCAAGACTGCTGTCATCGGGACTGGATTCATGGGGCGGGTGCACACCGAGGCGATCCGCCGCCTGGGCAACGTGGAGGTGGCCGCCGTGGCCGGGGAGACCCAGGAACTAGCGGAGTCGTTCGGCCGGCAAGTGTGTGTCGACAAGGTCACGGGAGACTACCGGGAGCTGCTGAAGGACCCGCAGATCGAGGCGGTGCACGTGTGCACTCCCAACGCCCTGCATTTTCCGATTTCGAAGGCGGCGCTGCTGGCCGGCAAGCACGTGCTGTGCGAGAAGCCGCTGGCGATCTCGGCGGCGGAAGCGCGCGAACTGGCGGAGCTGGCCGGCGCGACGGGTCTGGCCAACTGCCTGAATCACAACCTGCGGTTCTACCCGATGGTGCAGCAGATGCGCCAGATGCGGGAGAGCGGCGAGCTGGGGGAGGTCCTGGTGGTGCAGGGCACTTATAGCCAGGATTGGCTGCTCTACGACACGGATTGGAACTGGCGCATCGTGGCTAAGGACAACGGCCCGCTGCGGGCGATGGGCGACATCGGCTCGCACTGGATGGACACGGTGCAGCACGTTACCGGGCAGAAGATCACGGCCTTGTGCGCGGACCTCCAGATCTTTCACAAGACCCGCAAGCGTCCCAAGATGGCGGTGGAGACCTTCGCGGGCAAAACGCTGCGGCCGGAAGACTTCGACGAAGTGCCCATCGACACCGAGGACTTCGGCGCGGTGCTCTTGCGGCTGGGCGAGCGGACGCGGGGCGCGTTCACGGCCAGCCAGGTGAACGTGGGCTGCAAGAACCGGCTGCAGATGGAGATCTACGGAAGCAAGGCGGGGGTGAGCTGGAACCAGGAGCGGCCGGACGAGTTGTGGATCGGCCAGCGCAACTCGAGCAACCAGATCGTCATCAAGGACCCGTCGCTGCTGGCGGAGGGGGCAAAAAGCTACGCCGATCTGCCGGGCGGCCATAGCGAGGGCTACGACGACGCGCACAAACAGTGCTTCCGGCGGTTCTACGCGACGGTGGCGGATCGCGGGGCGGCGGTCGAGTACCCGACCTTCGCGGACGGCTACCAGATGATGCGGGTGCTGGAGAAGGTGCTGGAGAGCTCGCGCGCCGGCGCCTGGGTCGAGGTGAAGTAGGCCCTATCCTACGAGGGGCATCAGCTCTTTGACGGCCTGCTCGAGGGCTTCGGGGGACGGAAGACTGCCCTGCGCAAGCTGGGCGTTGCCGCCGCCGCGGCCGCCGCGCCGGGTGACGGCGAACTTGAGGAGATTGCCGGCGTGAATGCCGGCGTCCTGGGAGGTGGCCAGGAGCAGCGTGGGGGGATCCGGAGCGGCCGCGAGGAAAAGCGACTTGGGCCATTTGGTGAAGCCCTGGGCGGTGGCGCGTAGCTCGTCGTCGAGCGTGGCGCCCTGGGGCAGGCGCTGGAGCACGGCGCGCAATCCGGCCTGGTTGGGCGAGGTGGCGAGGTACAATTCACCGCCTCGCAGGCGGGCCAGTTCGGTGGCCAGGCGGCGGCGCGTTTTCTCGGAGGCATCCAGAGCCTGGG
>PMEV01000395.1:7202-8075 GCA_003154855.1 Bryobacterales bacterium | reverse complement strand
CAACCTCGACTCTACCGCCGGTCTCAGTCGCTCCAGCAGCGCCGGTCCTGTTAAGATGGTCTACTTGCCTCCCGTATGAGCCACATCTTATCCATCCTCCTTTTCGCGCCCCTGGCGGGCATCCCGGTCCTCCTCCTGATCCCCTCCGCCAAAACGAAGGCCATCAAGCTCTGGGCCAATATCTGGTCCTTCCTCTGCTTCCTGCCCTGCCTGTGGCTGGTCTTCCATTTCGACAGTGCGAAGGACTTCCAGTTCCTCGAGCGCGCCGACTGGATTCCTTCCCTCGGCGCCTCCTACTACCTCGCCATCGATGGCTACAGTCTGCTCCTGGTTGTGCTCACCGGATTGCTGGGCTTCCTGGCCATTCTCTCGAGCTGGAATGCGATCGATACCCGCCTGAAGGAGTACTACGCCAACTTCCTGTTCCTCCAAACCGCCATGCTGGGCGTCTTCCTGGCCCGCGATTTCCTGTTGTTCTTCGTCTTCTGGGAACTCGGTCTGGTGCCCATGTACTTCATCANNTCGCCATCTGGGGCGGGCCGCGGAGGGTCTACTCGGCGTTCAAGTTCCTGGTGTACACCTTCATCGGCTCGGTCGTAATGTTCCTGGGCATCCTGGCCCTCTACTCCTCGCACCACGCCGAATTCAACGCCTACACATTCGCCATTCCCGAGCTGCTGCGCACCAGCCTCTCCGGCGCACGCCAATGGTGGATCTTCTGGGCCTTCTTCCTGGGCTTCGCCGTGAAGGTCCCCATGTGGCCGCTGCATACCTGGCTTCCCGACGCGCATACCGAGGCGCCCACGGCCGGCTCGGTGGTCCTGGCCAGCGTCCTGCTGAAGATGGGAACCTACGGGTTCCTGCGCTTCTCGC
>PMEV01000395.1:0-7193 GCA_003154855.1 Bryobacterales bacterium | reverse complement strand
CAGCAGATCAACCACGGCATCTCCACCGGCATGCTCTTCCTGATCGTCGGCGTGGTCTATGAGCGGCGCCATACCCGCGAAATCTCCGAGTACGGCGGCCTGATGCGCGCCATGCCGGTCCTCACCATCGTCTTCTTCTTCACCGCGCTCAGCTCCATGGGCATGCCCGGCCTCAACGGATTCGTCGGCGAGTTCTCCATCCTCAAAGGCGCCTTCGCGATGTCCCTCAACTGGGCGATTTGGTGCGCGGTGGGCATCGCCCTCGGCGCGGCTTACCTGATCTGGCTGTTCCAGCGCACCATGCTGGGTGAAACCTCCGAGAAGAACGCCAAGCTCCCCGATTTGTCCTGGCGCGAGATCGCGGTCTTCGCCCCGCTAATCGTCTGGGCCTTCTGGATCGGCCTCTACCCCAAGCCCTTCTTCCAGGTGCTCGAGCGGCCCGCCGCCGCCATCGTCGAGTGCGTTCACAACGGCTGTCCGGCCAGCTTTAGCGCTGCGACGCCGGACGCAGCAATCGCCGCGGCAAGCGCGCTAGATAAGTAAGCCGCTCAATCGCCGGCAGCAGCCGCCGCACCGTGCGGCCGTGCAAGGCCAGGCTCCCCACCACCAGCAGCGGGTGCGGAATCGTGGTGCAGCAACGCGAACAGACCTCGATCTCCCCCGCCCGCCCCTCGGCGTGCAGCCGCCGCATGCGCTGCATCTCCCCCGAATTCCATATCTCGTGGATTGACTGAGAGGAGGCGAGACTCCCCACCGGTTGCCCGTCCAGCATGTAGCTCTGGCAGCAAGGATAGACGTCGCCGTTCTGCTTCACGTACATCGGCCCGCGCCACAGGTAGTGGCAAGGATACTTCCAGTCGGCGGCCGCGTGGCCCGCCTGGGGGCGCATCAGGTTGGTCTCGTCCTCCTTGATCCGGACCTGGTCGACGCCCGGCACCGCCCGCCAGAACCGCGTGAACTCCTCCACCTCGCCGGCGTTGCGCTCCATACGCACCATCTGCACCACCACCTCGACGCGCGCGCCCCGTTCCTTCTTCATCCGGCAGAAACGCACGAAATTGTCCCGCACTTTCTCGAACCGCGCGCCCTTGCGGTAGAACTCGAAGCTCTCCTTCGTGGCCCCGTCGAAGCTCAGCGTGATGCTCTCCAGCGGCCCGCTCAGTATCCGCTCCGCCATCGCCTCGTCCAGCAGCGTCCCGTTGGTCGAGAGCAGCGTCGAGATCCCGTGGCGCGCGCAATACTCGATGCGCTCGAAGATCCGCGGATCCAGGAACGGCTCGCCCAGCCCGATCAGCATCATGTGCTCGGCGCTCGGCCCGCTCTCCTCGACCAGCCGGTCGAAGATCTCCGCCGCCATGTCCGCCTTCGGCTGCGCGTGCGTTTCCCGCGGGCACATCGGGCAGTACAGGTTGCATTTGGCGGTGGTCTCGACGATATACTCGACCGGCAGCCCGTTCGGCTTGGTCTTCCGCCGCAAATAAGCCCACAGGAGCTTGGCCCGGTTCCAGGCGCGCATCGTTCTTTCATTGTAGCGGCTGGCTGCCCACCGGCATCAGAATAGGGGAGTGAAGATCGCCCTCACCGGAGCCAGCGGTTTCCTCGGGCGTACGCTGGCGCCCAGGCTCATCGCGGCCGGCCATTCCGTCGAGCCGGTCAATCTCCGGGCGAGCGCCGGCCTGCCGACAGTGGACGCCGTGGTGCACCTGGCCGGTGAACCGGTAGCCCAACGCTGGACCCCCCAAGCCAAGCGCAGAATCCTCGATAGCCGCGTCCAGCTCACCCGCGAGCTGGTGGAATCCATGGCCCGCCTCTCCCCGCGCCCCGCAACCTTCATCTCGGCTTCCGCCATCGGCATCTATGGCTCGCAAGGCGACAGAATCCTCGGCGAGGATTCCCCGCCCGGCAGTGGGTTCCTCTCCGACGTCTGCGTGGTCTGGGAAAGGACCGCGGGGGTGGCCAATGCGCTCGGCATCCGCGTCGTAAACCTGCGCACCGGCGTCGTGCTCGGCAACGGCGGGGCGCTGGCCCGGATGCTTCCGGCCTTCCGGTGGGGGGCGGGCGGCCGCCTGGGCTCCGGCCGGCAGTGGATGTCCTGGATTCACATCCACGATTGGGCGGCTCTGATCGAGTTTGCCCTCCGCGAGAAGCGCCTCCATGGACCCCTGAACGCCACCGCGCCCAACCCCGTGACGAATGCCGAATTCACCCGCACGCTGGCCTCGATTCTCCACCGCCCCGCCTTCGCCGCCGTGCCGGCCTTCGCCCTGAAGCTGCTCTTCGGCGAGATGGCCGGCGTCCTGCTCTCCAGCCAGCGCGTTCTGCCCAAAGCCGCCCAGGCCGCCGGATTCCAGTTCCTATATCCCGACCTCGGGCCCGCTCTGCACCACCTGCTGGGGCGAGCTGGGTCCTCGGCCCAGCCTCCCGCTCTGTTACACTGCATTTGACCCCTCCGGGAGCCTATGCGATATTTCGTGGTGTTTGCCCTCCTTCCCATGCTGGCCCTGGGCGCCGGCGGCAAGAAGAGCCAGGATTCCCAGGCGCCCCGCGTCGAAGTGGTCGAATTCGCCGTGAAGCGCACCCTCGATCGCACCATCGAGATCGATGGCCGAATTCGAAATTGCGGTCAGAATGCCATTCACAAGCTCGTCCTGCGCTTCAAGATCCTCTCCCCGGACGACGACATCGTCGCCACCCAATTGGGAACCATCGCCCCGGACGTTCTCCAGGCCGGCGACGAAGCCGAGTTCCACTGGCAGATGCGGGACCCGGCCCGCGCCGTTGCCCTGCGCATCGAAGCGGTGGCCCGCTACGAAAACGTGATCGGCGTCGACAAGCCCGGGCCTTACACCATCGAGTAGTCCCCGCCGCTCCGGACAGCTTCCAGCGGCCCCCGCCGTCCCCGGGCCGCCCTCGTCCGCATTTGTTTACAATTCTGTTACACCTCGAACATGCCCCGCGCCATCTAAAACTACAGGAAGTGTTAACGAGAGGGGGCGGAGCGTATGTCCCACCTGGAACTGGAGCAGTCGCAGGGCAGCTACCGCGACGAGCATGTGGAACTGGATTACCGGGAAGCCGAACTCAGTGTGGACGGTCGCTCGGTCAGGTTGACCCGCAAAGAGCACGAGTTGATCGCCTTAATGGCGCGAAACGCAGGGGAGATCCTTCCTCGAGAGTTGCTTCTCTTGCGAGTTTGGGGCTACAGCAAAGAGATCCGCACCCGCACCCTGGACGTGCATATCCGCCGCCTGCGCAAGAAGCTCGGCGCCTACGGAGATCGCTACATCGAGACCATCTTCGGCGTCGGCTATCGCTTCCAGCCCTTCCGTGAGTCGCGCCCTTTTTCGCTCTTCGGCAACGCGGCCGCGGTAGCCTGAATCCTCCCGCACCGCGCGAGGTGGCATTTCCTGGCGCTGCCCCAACGTAGGTCTCCAAGTTCGTCGGGATTCTCGCTAAGCCCTCCACCGGACTATCGCATACGATACTATGGTCGTGAGTCTTCCCGAGGGTGTCAGGCTTCGGGTTCTCTGAGCTGTCGTATGCGCGCTGCAAGTGGTTTCGTAGCGATCATGCTGTGCATAGCGCCCGAGTGTGTCGGCCAGGCGCCGAACGAGCGCTTGACCAGCGTGATGGGTGCTCTGGCATCTTACTCGTTGCACTCCGACGCCCAGCATGAAAGACGTTTGCAGACCGAGCTCGCGAGACTCTTCGCGGACGCGTCGCCGGAGTCCGATGAGGCGGTCGTCGTACTGTTGCAGTTCGCTTGCGGCGAACCTGATGACAAGCTGATTGAGAGCGAAGTCGTACGGCGCGGGAACCGGGTGCTGCCGCTGCTGGCGAAATACCGCGAGGAGCCGTATCCTGTGCCGATTCAGGGGAACCCGGGCTTCTTCCGCTTAAGCCCACCATGGCGGCGGGCCGTGTTTGACGGCGTGGAAGGGCGGATCTGTGGCTGCAAGACGCTGGGGATTCCGAACGGGGTCTGGAAACTGCTTCAGCCGATTGTCGACTCGGTGGAGCGGGGAGGTCAGGCGCTAGAGCTGGCTTGGAAACGATTGTTCGCGCTGAATACGCCCGAAGCGGACGAGGCGGTAGTACTGCTCCTTGAATTCTCAATGGAGGAAGCGGGTCATGACCGGCTTACGGACGAGATCCTCAAACGGGGACGGCGGGTCCTCCCGTTTCTGAGGAAGTACGGGACAACGCCTCCATTGCTTCTTATATACAAGTACCCCGCCGATATCCGCGCGGACCCGATGCTGCGTTTTCAGGACTACGCAGAATTGACCGAGCAGGTCGAGATTGGCGACCGGTGACCGCCTAGCATGCCCTCCACCGTAGTAATGTCCGCCAGCCCTGCGCAGCCATACAGCACCGGCAGTAACTCTCGGGCCGTGTAGCGGCGCCTCAATTCGGCCACGCGCTCGGTTCCCACGCGGTAGGCCGGCAGGTACATGCGCCCCAGCAGCGGATGGCGCCCCCAGGCGCCGGAGAGCTTTTCGGCGCGCTCGGCCGAGACCAGGTATTCGCGGCGCAGCGCGGCGGCCACCGCGGCCTGCGGCAGTCCTTCGCCCCAGGTCAGCCAGGAAGCCTGGTTCTTCGCATCGTCCTGAAGCAGCGCCAGCAGCACGCCAATTTGCAGGTCTTCGTCCGGCAATTGCTCCACTTCCGTAACGCCGTAGGCCATCAGGATGGCGTTATTGGCGATACCCTCGAACAGCGTCGCGGCGCGCGTGTTCATCGTAAGCACGCTGGCTTCAAAACCAACCTTCCCGCGCACGAAAAGGTTTTGCAGGTACGCGAATGTCGTCACGTGCCCGGGCGCTACCTCGTGGCTCACCAGTTGCTCGAACTCGGGCACCGAGATCTCCAGCGACGCGTTGATCTCGTAAGTGGCCTCGTACTCCGGCGTGCCGTCCGGCCGCCGCGCGCGGCCCAGGTAGTTCATCGACCCCGAGAACCAGGCGTCCCGGATCGGCAGGAAGCGGATGTTGGCCCGCGGTACGGCTTGCAACTCGACGGGCAGCCACGGCGCCAGGTTCTCCGCACTCAGCCGGTCGAACTCCGCGACGAAAGCCGCCCCCAGCGCGCGCACGCTGGCCATGGGGACTCGGCGCGGCCGCCGCCAGCCGTCCACCGCATCGAGCAGTTCCTCGCCGCTGCGCGAAGGGTAACCGGCGCGCCCCAGCAGTTCGGCCACCCGCTCGCGTTTCGCCTCCGGATGCGAAGGCGCAGGGGCCTGGCCCGTCGAAGCGCGCACCGAGCGTTCGTAGGGCACCGGGTCGCCCTTGCCCAGCCGTTCCATCGCCAAGTCCCACATCACCTCGAAACACAGCGCGAGGCCGCGCAGATATTCGCCGCGCGATCCCTCCAGTGCATCCCCCTCCGCGGCCAAGCCCGCGATGGCGCCGCGCACGTCCACGGCGGCCAGGTAGGCCTCCATCGCCGCCCGATCCGCGCTCTTTGCCGCCACGCCCCCGCAGGCCCGCAGCGGCGCCGCGGTTGGGTCGGTATACGCCGGCGGAAGCGGTTCGTCCGAGAACCAGGAATCCGCGATGAAGCGCCCCGTGCCCGAAGCGCACATCACGTCACCGCCCCACAATGTGTCGATGCCCAGAATCGCGTTGCCCACTAGCGTGGGAAATCTTCCGCTCATGACGTCTCCTTCGGGCGCCGCAGCGACCCGTACCAGACGTAGACGCAAAGCCCGATGAACAGCCCCGCCGAGACCAGTTGCGACACCGGCTCGTTCGCGTAGAACGGCGTCTTGATCAGGGTCTCCGAGTAACCCGGCGCCAGCCGCAACCCGGCCCCGATCACCCCGCCGATCGCGCCGCCCGCCATCAGCCCCGATGCGATGATCACGCCTCGCTCGCGAACCAGCGCGCCGCGCTTGCCCAGGTAATGCGCCAAAAACCCGCCCACCAGCGCCGGCGTGTTCAATTCCAGCGGCAGGTACATGCCAAGCGCGAAAACCAGCGCCGGCACGCCCAGCATTTCCATGGCCAGCGCGATCATCGCGCCCGCACCGAACAACAGGTAAGTAACCGGCTGGTGGCTCATGAAACCCAGCACCAGCGCCTTCATGATGGAAGCCTGCGGCGCCACCAGCACCGTCCGCGCATCGCCCTGCACCGCCTCGCCGAACTGGAACGCACGCGCCAGCAATGCGATCGTCAGGCCGCTCGCCACCGCCGCCGCCAGCACGCCCAGGAACTTCACCTTCTCCTGCGCCGCGGGCGTCGAGCCGAGCCAGTAGCCGGTCTTAAAGTCCGTGATGGTCTGGCCGCTCACCGACAGAGCCGTGCAAACCATGCCCGCGATGGCCATCACGAAGAACATCCCCGCCGTCCCCGAGAGTCCGAAGCGCAGCAGCACCACCGAGGAAACGATGATGGTCAGCATGGTCATGCCCGAGACCGGGTTTCGCGCCGTGGTGGCGATGGCGTTGGCCGCCACCGACGTGAAGAAGAACGAGAACAGCAGCGTCATCAGCAGCCCCGTCGCCACGATGGCCCAGCCCACGGACAGGCTCGCGAAGAAGATCCCCGCGCCCAGCGCGCTCAAGACCGTTCCGCCCAGCATCCACATCACGGAGATGTCGCGGTCGGTGCGTTCCAGTCCCCCGCCTCCACCGTGCCGGAAGGTGCGCGCCGCGATCGAGAACGAGCCCGCCACAATGCGCAGCGACTTGATGATCCCGAAGATCCCCGCCGTCGCGATCGCCCCCACCCCGACGTACCGCACATAGTTGCTGTAGATTTGGCCCGCTGTCATGTTGGCGATCGGCGCCACGCCCGGGTAAACGGCGCCTGGAACGTGGCTCCCGATCATCCAGATCACAGGCACCAGCACGAAGTTCGCCAGCACCCCTCCCGCGCACAAGATCATCGAGCTGCGCAGTCCCATCACGTATCCCAGCCCCAGGATGAACGCGATGGCGTCGAAGCTGAACACCACCCTGCCCCGCTCTGTGAGCGCGCGCATGGCCGGCACGAATTGCAGATCGATTCGCTCCTTCCAAACCTGGAACGTGGTCGCGAAGAAATCGTAGATGCCCGATATCGCCGTAGCTTCGAGCAGCAGCCGGGCCTGCGAGCCGCCCTTCTCGCCGGTGACCAGCACCTCGGTGATGGCGGTGGCTTCCGGGTACGGGAACATGCCGTGCATGTCGCGCACGAAGTAGCGGCGCA
>PMEV01000140.1:4313-16422 GCA_003154855.1 Bryobacterales bacterium | reverse complement strand
AAACCCAGCAGAGCTGTTCGGAGGAGTTCGCTGCGCACTCAGCGCCGCAGATCACGCACTTCGAGGAGCGCGGCAGCTTGTCGGGGTGCGCGGCCCGCTTCGCTTTGTCGAGGATCTCGCTGGCAATCACAGGGTCCGGCGCCGGGGTCCTCTTCCTCCGCATCGACAACTCCTCTCCCACTAGAACACAACCCCGGACATAGCGCAAGCTGCCGTGAGTCTTCCGCAGCGAATTGGCTCGCGGCCCCGAAGGACCGCCGTCGGGAGCAGTGCCTATGCCGCCGCAACCTCGTGGCGTACCACGCAAGCAGCCTCTAGCGCGGAAGAGCAGCGCGGGCACTTTTGGCCCGGCTTTACCAGCATCCGCCTTCCCAGAACGACGACTTGCGCTTCCACGGTGTGCGTACAGATCGGGCAATAGGCCCACCCCTTGAACTCCTTTGGGGTCTGCATATTCATCACGAGATTCATCGTCAGTTCCCCCTTGTCACTGTAGTGGACGCGCCCGCATGCACTCTGGTTCTGCCAACCCGCTGTAAAACTTTGTAACGCTCAGCCCCGGGTGCACGACAGAGAAGTGGGGCCAGGATTTCATNNTGAAATCCTGGCCCCACATCGGGTTCCACTGGCTTTGCGAAGAAACAGCGTCGGTATCCACATCTGTGTTGCGCACCCCTTAGCCCCGGCACCGCTGTGGCCGGGTGCGCTCCATCGTACAATGAATGGTTTGCCATGCAGACCGCTTTTCTCTTCCCGGGGCAGGGCTCGCAGTTCGCCGGAATGGGCAAGAGCCTGGCCCAGACCTTTCCCTCCGCCCGCGCCGTCTTCGAGGAAGCCGACCAGACGCTGGGGTTCGAGTTGTCGCGCCTGTGCTTCGAAGGCCCGGAGGAGGCTCTGCGGCTCACCGAGAACACCCAGCCCGCCATCCTGACCGTCTCGGTGGCGGCCTTCACGGTCTTGCGGGAGAACGGATGCCAGCCGGACTACGTGGCGGGCCACAGCCTGGGAGAGTACTCGGCGCTGGTGGCTGCCGGCAGCCTGCGGTTCGCCGACGCAGTCGGGTTGGTCCGCAACCGAGGGCGTTACATGCAGGAGGCCGTGCCGCCGGGCCAGGGCGCTATGGCCGCCCTGCTCAAGCTGCCCGAAGGAAAGCTCGAAGCTGTGCTGGCGGAAGCCGCCCAGGGCGAGGTGGTGTCGGCGGCCAACCTCAACTCACCCGATCAGGTGGTGATTGCCGGCCATGCCGGGGCCGTCGCTCGCGCCATCGAGCTCGCCAAGGCCGCCGGCGCACGCCGCGCCGTCCTGCTGAGTGTGAGCGCGCCCTTCCATTGTTCGTTGATGCGCCCCGCCCAGGAGCGTCTGGCCCTGGATCTGAACCAGACGCCCTTCGCCGATCTACGCTGCCCGCTGGTTAACAACGCACGCGCCAGCCAGGTGCTCTCGGGCGCCGACGCGCGCCAGGGCCTGATCGATCAGGTCACCAGTCCCGTGCGCTGGACCGAATCCATCCGCCTGCTGGCCTCGCTCGGTTGCGGGCGTTTCATCGAAGCGGGCCCCGGCGGCGTGCTCACCGGGCTCTTGCGGGGCATCGATCCCTCGCTCCAAGGACTTAGATTCGGGGAAGCCGAAGAACTGGAAAAACTCCGTGCCGCCATCTCCCAGGGGCCGATCGGCTAGAATGGACTTCTCATCATGCAACTCGCCAGGCTTGTCTACGCTCTGCCCGCTTTGCTGGTCCTGACGGGCTGCCACAAGGCGGCTCCCGCCAATGTGGCCGCCACCGTCAACAACCGGCCCATCACCTACGCCGAGATCGACCGCATCTACGACGCGCAATTCTCCGCCACGGCCGAGCGCCCCAGCGACGACGTCCTGGCCATCCAGAAGATGGAAGTGCTGCGCACGCTGATCGAGAACGAGATCATGCTCCAGCGCGCCGAGAAGCTCGGGCTCCTGGCCACCGACCCCGAGGTGGACGCCAAGTTCAACGAGATCAAGGCGCCCTACACCCAGGAGGAGTTCCAGCGCCAGCTCGAGGGCCGCAAGATGACCGCTAACGATCTCAAGACCAACATGCGGCGCGACCTGAGCATCCAGAAGCTGGTCAATCGGGAGATCATTTCCAAGATCGCGATCACGGACAAGGAGATCACCGATTTCTTCAACGCCAACAAGGCCAGCTTCAACCGCGCGGAGCCGACCATCCACCTGGCCCAGATCCTGGTCACCTCCCAGCCCGACCCCAACGCGCGCAACCTGAAGAACGACAAGGCGCTGACCGAGGAACAGGCCCGCAAGAAGATCCAGATGATCGAGGCGCGCTTGCACCAGGACGACGACTTCAAGATGCTCGCCGAGAACTACTCCGAGGACCCCGAATCGACGCCCAACGGCGGCGACCTGGGGTTCCTTCCCATGTCGGCGTTCGACAAATCCAGCCCCGAGCTCCGCAAGCTGCTCCTGGCCATGCAGCCCGGCCAAATCTCCCCCATCCTCCCCAGTCCGGGGGCCTTCCGCATTCTGAAGGTGATCTCCAAGGAGCCCGCCGGCCAGCGCGATCTCAACGATCCGCGCGTGCAGCAGACCATTCGCGACGGCTTGCGCGGCCGCAAGGAACAACTCCTGCGGAATGCCTACTACGAAATCGCGCGCAACGAAGCCAAGATCGTCAACTACTACGCCCAGAGCATCGTGGAGGGCGCCGGGAAGGCGAAGTAGCGTCAGGCTCTTGCCGCCGTTGGCGGCAGGCGCCCAGCGGCGGGGACGGATCTGATCTATGATGGCCCGCATGAGGCGCCCGAACAGAGTGCTGCTGATTCTGGCCATCGGTGGCGTCTGCCGAGCGGTGCCGTCCGGCAACCTCCGGCTGTGCCACGAGAACGCGACAGGCCATCCCGACATGGCAATTGCTGCCTGCACGGCGGCGATCGGCCCGGGTCAGCTCTCTGGTGCCGATCTCGCGAGTGCGTCGCTCGACCGAGGCATCGCGTACCTGCACAAGGAAGACTACGACTTGGCGATTCGGGACTTCGATCAGGCGATCCGCGGCAAGCCGGACCTTGCTTCGGCGTTCGAGAACCGCTGCAAGGCCTATCATCGCAAGCACGACGATGCGCGGGCTTTGCCGGACTGCGAACAAGCCATCCGACTCGATCCGAAGGCGGCTTCGCCTGTGTATGGGCGCGGTGTGATCCGCTTTCATTCGGGCGATTACGCGCGGGCCGCGCTCGATTTCGAGCAGGCGATCCGCCTGGATCCCAATTTCGCATTGGCCTACTCCGGCCGCGCGTCCCTGCACACCCGACTCGGCCAGTACGACCAGGCGATCGGAGATTACGCGCAGGCTCTACGCCTCGACCCGGACGCCAGATTTTATTACGGCCGCGGCTGGTGCTACCTGCGGAAGGGCGATTACGATCGGGCGCTGCCGGATTTCGACCAAGCCATCCGTCTTTCGCCCAGTGAGGTCGGGTTTTACAGCGGCCGCGGGTATGTCCACATCAAGCGGCACGAATACGACCAGGCGATCCAGGACTACGACCAGGCGTTGCGCCTCCGTCCGAATGTCGAAGATTACGACATGCGCGGCTGGGTCTACTATCGGAAGGGCGACTATCTTTCCGCGTCGCTGGATTACGTCCGAGCCTCATGGCGCCGGATGGGGATCCCGGGCGGCTGGATTTGGATCCCGCTTGTGCTCGCGGCTTGGCTGATTTACATGCTGCTGCGGCGGCGGCGGAAGGCGAAGGAGGCGGGGCCCGCCGTTCCTGATCGACCTCCGGTCGAGCTGGTCACTGTTCTGGAGACGGGCGATGCCTTCGCGCTGAGCTTGGCGAAGGCCTCCCTGGAGGAAGCTGGCATCGACTACTCTATGAGCGGCGGCGACGCCTTGGGGTTTGCTGAGTCTCACGGGGCTTTCACGAATGCACCGGGCTGCTGCCAGATCCAGGTGGCGCGCGAGTCGGAGAGCGAGGCCCGTGCGCTGCTCGATCCGCTCCGGAATCCCCGTCCCATCAAGAATGAGGCGAAGGAGTTGTAGCCGCCAGCTCTGATGGCGACGCGCCGGAGGTATGTCCGTCTGCGGAAGCCTGTGCGCGAACGGTCTAGCAGCGGTGCTGCTTAAACTCCGGGAGACTCTACGATACGTGGCCCGCGAAGAATCAACAGAATGAGGCTCGGGCAAACACCGGGAAACCTTATCAAGTAGCTTGGTCTCGGCACGGGACAACTGCTGGAGGTCTCTACAGGAGGCACGGTAGCGACTCATCGCTGAGTCTGGAAGGCTGCGATCCGAACCGGATACGCACTTCCCGCGTGCCCGCCAGGTGCATGGTTCATGCGAGATCGGAAGCCTTGAGCCTCCGCCGGGCGCCGGGGCGGATGTGCAGCACTTCAACCCGCTTCTGTCTCTCCAGGACGCGGTATATCACACGATAGACGTGGGGCCTGTGGCCGTACAGCAGGTGCCTGAATTGGTTCTTCTCGGGCGTCGCAGGGCAGCGGTTTGGCTGCTCTTCCAAGCTGAGAATGGCGTCTTTGAGCCCCCTGTACCATTTCAGGGCCGTGCCGGAATGCCCGGCGTCGATCTCCTCGTACAGGCGGGCGAGGTCGCGCTCGGCGCGGGCGGCGATGTTAACGAGGTACGCCATGCCGGGCTTCGAAGTCGTCGAAGAACTTCCTGACCGGCCGCATCCGTCCCTTTTTCGCGTCCTCCAGGCCCTGGCGGATGCCCTCCGGTGCATCGGAGCCGGCGGCGCTGTCGAGCAAGCGCTGATAGGCTTCCGCGTCCTGCACGACGGCCGCCGCCTTCCCCTTCACCGTGAGCACCAATGGGCGCTTGCTTCTCTTCAGTTGTTTCATGAAGTCGCCGGACCGGCGGCGGAAGGCTGTCAGCGATTGGATGTCCTTCGCGATGTCAAGCATAGGCCTCCTCGCATGGAAGCACCTTTTTAGGTGCTACTAGAATACCACCTTTCCGTGAATCGAAGAAGGCGCCAGCGGGTGACGTAGAAGTCGGTCAGGATTACGCCGGCTAAAAAGCCGGCGGCAGGATGAAATCCTGACCCCACAGCGGATTGCACCGGCTTGGCGAAGAAATAGCGTCGGTATCCACTTTTGTGTCGCGCACCCGGCGATAGCGCTATATCTACACGTACTGCGCTTCGGCCAATTCGGCCAGCTTCCGCGCCAGCGCCTCGGTCGTGACCGGCTTCTGCAAGGCCGCCACGCCGGGGCCGAGAATGCCGTAGAACATGATCTCGTCTTCGGCGTAGCCCGACATGTAAATCACGCCCATCTCGGGCTTGAGCATCGAGGCCCGCTCGGCCACTTCGCGCCCGCTCATGTCCGGCATCAGGATGTCGGCCAGCAGCAGGTCGATCGCCCCGTCGTGCTGGGCGCAGAGCGCCAGCGCCTGGGCGCCGCTCTCCGCCTCCAGAACCGCATACCCCAGTTCCTGCAACCTCTCGCGGGCCATCCCGCGGTCTTCCGGACCCGCGCCGGCCACGAGCGCGGTCCTACTTCCTGCCGAGGTGTCTCGAACGGCCAGAGGACCAGCCGGCTCCGGCCCTTGCCGCCATGACGCCAGCTCATCGGTCAGTTCGGCGACCAGCGTGGCCGTCGCCAGAACGTCTTCCGGACTCTCGCCATACAGCGCGCTGAATCCGTGCGCCAGCCGTCCTGCGAGCTCTTCGAGCCTGTCCATGGTTGCCCTTAAACCTTCCCCACCAAACACGCCAGTGTAACCCAAGGACACCAGCCCTAAAAGCCAGATACCCGGGGGTGAGGCGGTACTCTTATAGGGGGGCGGCCCCTGGTACTTGCTAGTACAGGAGATCCGGGTTGCCGCAAGTTTGCCCTCTCCGCTACGATAGAACGTACCATGCTCCGCTTCGAGACGGCTGGCGAATCGCACGGCGAATGCCTGGTGGCGACCCTCACGGGCCTGCCCGCCGGCGTGCCGGTGTCCCTCGAGGGCATCGATCGCGAGCTCTGGCGCCGCCAGCAGGGCTATGGCCGGGGCGGCCGCATGAAGATCGAGACCGATCGGGCCGAGATCCTCTCCGGCGTGCGCCACTCGCAAACCATCGGCTCACCGATCGCCATCCTCGTCCGCAACCGCGACTGGCCGAACTGGGTGGAGGCGCTGCCCGTCGAGACCTTCGAGGGCGCCGCGGAAAAGAAGCGCACCGTCCTGCGCCCGCGCCCCGGCCACGCGGATCTCGCCGGCGCGCTCAAGTACGATTTTCACGACGCGCGCTACATCCTCGAGCGGGCCAGCGCGCGGGAGACCGCTGCGCGCGTAGCGCTGGGTGCATTGGCCAAGGCCTTCCTGGGGCAGTTCGGAATCGGCATATTGAGCCACGTCGTCGCGGTCGGCCCGGTGCGGCTCGAGCGCCCCGTGGCGTGGGAGGAACTGGTCGCGCTAAGCAATAAGGATGCCGAGGTCGTGCTCGGCTGCGTGGACCCCGAAGTCGAGCGGAAGATGAAGGAAATCGTGGACCAGGCCTATCGCACCGCCGATACGGTGGGCGGCGTCTTCGAAGTGGTCGCGCACAACGTGCCGCCCGGCCTGGGCTCCCACATCGCCTGGGACACCCGGCTGGATGGCCGCCTGGCGCAAGCCATCGTCTCCATCCAGGCGGTAAAGGGCGTGGAGATCGGCGCGGCGGTGCAGGCGGCGGCGCAGTTCGGCTCTGGCGTGCAGGACACCATCCATTACAACGGCGAGCTGCGCCAATTCACGCGCGGCTCGAATCGCGCGGGGGGCATCGAGGGCGGCATCTCGAACGGCCAGGACATTGTCGTGCGCGGCTTCTTGAAGCCCATCTCGACGCTGCGCCGGCCGCTCGAATCCGTCGACCTGGTCACCCGCGAGCCGGCGCTGGCTTCTTACGAGCGCTCGGACGTGTGCGTCGTGCCCGCCGCCGGCGTCATTGGCGAAGCTATGGTAGCCTTGGTGCTCGCCCAGGCGTTTCTCGAGAAATTCGGCGGCGACTCGCTCCGCGAAACGCAACGGAATTTCCAAGCCTATCTGGATCAACTTAGAGAGTTCTAAATGATTTACCCGATCGTCAAATACGGCAACCCCGTCCTCGAGACTCCGGCCGAGGCCGTCACCGAGTTCGACACCCCGGAGCTTCACAAGTTCCTCGAGGATATGTTCGAGTCCATGTACGCCGCCAAGGGAGTTGGCCTGGCGGCGCCCCAGATCGGCATCTCGCGCCGCATCGCCGTCATCGATCCCTCCGCCGGCGAGGACCCTGCCAAGCGGCTGGTGCTCATCAACCCGGAAATCGTCCGCGTCGAGGGCGCGCAGACCGAGGAGGAGGGCTGCCTCAGCATTCCCGGTTTCCGCGAGCCGGTGAAACGCGGCAGGCGCGTCACCGTCCGGGCCCAGAACGCCCGGGGGGAGACCTTCGAGAAGACCGGCGAGGACTTGCTGGCCCGGGCCTTTCTTCACGAAACCGACCACCTCAACGGCAGGCTCTACATCAGTCGCATCAGCGTGCTGAAGCGCGACCTCATCCGGCGCAAGATCCGCAAGCGCGTGAAAGCGGGCGATTGGGAGTAACGGCGTGCGGCTGGTCTTTCTGGGCACCCCGGATTTCGCGGTTCCCTCGCTCGAACGCGTGGTCGAGGCCGGGCACCGCCTACTCGCCGTGCTGACCCAGCCGGACCGCCCCAAGGGACGCGGCCACTCTGTCGCCGCCCCTCCGGTCAAGGAAGCCGCATTGCGGTTGGGCCTGGCCGTCCACCAGCCCGAGCGCATCCGCACGCCCGAAGTGGCCGGGTTTCTCGCCGCATTGCAGCCCGACGCCATGGTGGTGGTCGGCTATGGCAAGATCATCCCGCAGCCTATCCTCGACATTCCACCGCTCGGCATCCTCAACGTACACGCTTCGCTGCTGCCGAAATATCGCGGCGCGGCCCCCATTCAGTGGGCCATCGCGAACGGCGAAACGCGCACCGGCGCGACCACCATGCGCATCGACGCCGGCCTCGATACGGGCGGCATCCTGCTTCAAACCGAGACCGCGATCGGGCCTGAAGAGACCGCCCTCGAGTTGAGCGCCCGCCTGGCCCCTCTAGGCGCCGATTTGCTCGTCGAGACCCTGGCCCGCCTTCAGAACGGAACTCTCGAGCCTGTCCCCCAGGATTCCGCGCAGGCCTCGTCCGCCCCGGTCCTGCGCAAAGAGGACGGGTGGATCGACTGGACCAGCGCCGCCATTCAGATTCACAATCGTGTTCGCGCTTTCGTGCCCTGGCCGGGCTCGACCACGCGCTTCCGCGGGCATCCCTTGCGGATCTGGAACGCGCGCGTCGCGGGGCCGGCTGTGGGCGCGTGCGGTTCGCTGCATCCCGCCAAGGGGCGGCTCTTCGCTTCCTGCGGCGCCGGTTCGCTCGAGTTGATCGAGCTCCAGCTCGAAGGCAAGCGGCGCATGTCCGCGGCCGATTTCCTGAACGGCCATCAAGTAGGCGAGAATGAAGTGCTGGAGATGTGCCAGTGAAACTGCCTATCGGCTATCGTTACGCTTCCACCTACGCAGGCATCCGGAAAGAAAAGAAGGACGACCTGGCCCTGATCCTCTCGGAGACGCCGGCCTCGGCCGCCGGCCTGTTCACGCGCAACCTGGTGCAGGCCGCCCCGGTGCGACTGGCGCGCGAGCACCTCCGCGTGTCGCACGGCGTCGCCCGCGCCATTCTGGCGAATGCGGGTAACGCCAACTGCGCCACCCGCTCCGGCGCACGCGTTGCGCTCGCCTCCTGCCGCGCCGTGGCGAAATCCTTGAAAGTGCCGGTCGCCGGAGTGCTGCCCGCCTCCACCGGCGTGATCGGTGTCGATCTCGATTCCCAGCTCATCGTTGGCGCACTGCCGCGCCTGTTCGACCGCCTCTCCGAGGACGGTTTTGCCGACGCCGCGCGCGCCATCCTCACCACCGACAAGGTGCCCAAGATGGCCTTCGGCGAAGTCCCTCTGCGCACCGGCACCGTGCACATCGCCGGCATGTCCAAGGGCAGCGGCATGATCCATCCGCAAATGGCCACCACCCTCGGTTTCCTGATGACCGATGCCGCCATCCCGCCGCAGATGTTGCGCCCCATGCTCGCCGCGGCCTGCGACCGCAGCTACCACAGGCTCTCGATCGACGGCGACACCTCCACCAACGACACGATCGTTCTGCTGGCCAACGGCGCTTCCGGCATCCAGCCCGGCGCCAAGGAGCGCCTGGTGTTCCAGGAAGTGCTGTGCTGGGTGATGGAAGACCTGGCCGAGAAGATCGCTCGCGACGGCGAAGGCGCGCGCAAGCTGGTCACCATTCACGTCCTCGGGGCGAAGGATGATGCCGCCGGTACACAGATCGCGCGCGCCATCGCCAATTCGCCGCTCGTCAAAACCGCCATCGCCGGTGCGGACCCCAACTGGGGACGCATCCTATCCGCCGCCGGCAATGCCGGGGTCGCCTTCGATCCCGCCGAGGTCGATATCTTCCTCCAGAGCGTGCGCGTCTGCCATCGTGGCGTCGCCGCCGAGTTCTCCGAGCGCGAACTCAAGCAGAAGATGGACGAGCGCGAATGCCTGATCCGCTTCGTCATCCTGGGCAAAGGAACCGGCGAGACACGCTTCTGGAGCTGCGACCTGACCGAGGAATATATCCACATCAACGCCAGCTACCGCACGTAGGGCGGCTCTCCTGAGCCGCAACCCGACCTCCAGGCCGGGTTTGGCCGGGTCGGGAGACCCGGCGCGGTCCAGGAGGACCGCCCTACATAATCGTCCATCATAACTACGACGCCGCTCGCTCCTGTCCCAGCAGTTGGTCCATCAGCTCGCGCAAGTTTCCCGGCGTGACGAACTGGAACTGAATCTCCAGGCCGGTGTGTTTCCGCAGTTCGCGCAGCATTTCGTCGTTGGGCAGCTCCGGGCCGGCCACATAGAGCCGCCCCGCGCTGACCTTGAAGGGCAGCACTTTCCACCTTCGCGCCTGGGCGGCCGGCAGCGCCCGCGCGATCCCCAGCGGCACCTGGGCCGGGTCGAGACGCTCGAAGGGCACCATCTGCTGCAAGCTGAGCGCCTCGTACAGATCGTGTTCATCGAGCAGACGCTGCGCCATCAGGTGCTCGCCGATCCGCAACCCCTGCGGCTTCGAAACCAACGCGGCCCACAGCTCCCGCTCGCCCAAGTAGCCCGATCCCACCAGGATCTCCCCCAGCCTGCGCTTGGGTCTGGACAGCGCCGCCCGCGACGGATAACTGTGTTCCGTCTTCACCCATACCAGCGGCCGCCCCTTCGCCCGCGCCACCGCGTAATCGATCAGCGCGCGTGCGGTGGCCAGGAAGTTAATCGAGTTCCCCCACAACATGCGGAGCGGCATCCCTAGTGCGAACCGCCATCCGTAAACCCGCGTCACGCACCCGTAACGCACTCCCATGCGTTCCAACCCCAGGAACAGCGTGGTCCAAAAAAGGATCGCGGCCCCCAAGTGCTGTGCGAGTCTGCCGAGACCCCATTCGCCGCCGGTGTGCCGGCTCCACAGCCAGGTCGCCAGGCCGTACAGCAGGATCGCATTGGCGGCCAGCGTGACCGGGTTTCCGATCAGCCCTTTGCGGTCCCGCCAAAGCCAATAGCCCTGGCGCCAGCCCGCTCTCCAGCCGTGCCGCTCCCAGGCCTGAAGCGAAATGCCCGTCACCCATCGTGTTCGCTGCCGCAGGGCCTTCCCGACGTCCTGGGGGAAGTACTCGCGCGTGGCCACCGGCTCGCCGCGGACCAGACGGATCGGTACGAATCGCTGCGCGCAGCCCAGCCGGTGAAGCCGCAGTCCGGCATCGTAGTCTTCCGTCAGCGACCCGGGATCGAAGATGCGGTTGCCCTCCTTTTCCGCCAGCTTCTCCACCGCCCAGCGCGCGAATCCGGTGCCCACTCCGTTGGATGGGACGAACCCGCCCAGAAGCTCGCGCACCGGGACATCCTTACTCTGGTACTCCGCGAATTCGTCGCAGTAGACCCCGTGCGTGAACTTCCAGGCCGGCGTGGGAAGCGGCAGCACGGGAATCTGCACCATCCCGCAGCCGTCCAGGTAGTAATTGATCCAGCGCAGCTCCTCCGGATGGATCAGATCTTCGGCGTCGTGCAGCACGATCGCCTCGAAGCGCACGCCGTGGCGCTCCTCGTAGACCAGCATGTTCTGGTAGATCCAGTTCAGACAGTCGGCCTTCGAGGTCGGGCCGTCGTGCGGGCAGAGCCCCAGATGGACGTTCGGGAACCGTACCTCCGCCTCCCGCACGGCGTCCATTGTGCGCTCGTCGTTGGGATAGGCGCCCACGAAAAAGTCGTACTTCGAGTAGCGGACCGAGGCCAGATTCCGTTCGAGCATCCGCCCGATGACCCGGTATTCCTGCCACAGCGGCACAAATATGGCCACGCGCTTCTCCGGCAGGCTTCCCAATTCGGCCTCGCCCGGCGCCGCCTCCGGATGGGCGCCCGGCAGCCGCCGGCGGAGCCAGTTCCACGCCGCCACCAGGTCCAGGAAGAGGTCGTCCAGCCCGCTGATGAGTATCCACACCGCCAGCGGGAACAAGCAAAACCCGACGAAGCGGTCCAGTGTAGCCACCGGGGGTACGCCTGGCGGAATAATCCCCATCGTCTGTTAGTGGTATGGAGCCGGGAAAAATCGCTCCAGATCTTGGGTGGTGGGTCAGGTTTCCGGATGGGCCGCCAACCGGCCGGAGCACTCCATGGCGTGCCGAAGGCGTCCGTAAACGCCGCGCGACTACCGAGGTCCGTTCTCCTGGCCCGCCGCGATCTGCCTCCCAATGCCGGCGGTTTAGGCGGCGGCGGAAACGAGTTGGAGGCTGCCCAAGTGGCAGTAGTCTTTGGGGTTGTTCGTAACCAGTGGCGCGGACAGAACCAGAGCGGTGGCGGCGATCCATGCATCGGCTGCGCTCATCTGGCGCCCTTTCCTCACGCTCTCGTTTCGAACCCGAGCCCAGGTCGAACATAGCAGATTGTCCGAATTCAGGACTGAGAAATCCGCGAGATATGCCTCCAGCAAGTCCCACTTGCGTTGTCCCCAATTCGCGTCCAGCGCACCTTGGCGCATTTCCGCCA
>PMEV01000140.1:0-4244 GCA_003154855.1 Bryobacterales bacterium | reverse complement strand
GTGGCTCAACAGCCGGTCGAGATCGAACGGGCATGCCCGAACGAGGTTAGGCGGATCCTTAACAGGCTGCGACGGTACACGTTCCATCCTGATGACCATTCTACCGCTGCCGACGCATTCTGGGATCGGCGGTCAAAGGAGGCCGCCGCCAATGTCGAAGCCTCGAAAGAAGAAGAAAGCGCCGAAGCGCCTGGGGAGAAGCGGATATTACGCCTTTCGACCAGCGGCCCTTGTTTAGCGATGGCATGACATGGATCTCGCTCAGTTCCTTCTCTACGTGCACACAGGAGCTTCATCTGTTTCGACGACGTTTATTCTCGCCATATAGGCCATGGTCTCCTATTTGGAGTGTACCGGCCGCTTCCGTGCGATTTGGGTTGGAAACGTGAAGTCCCGGTGACGGAATCGGCGAGGATGCCCCCAGATCCTCCCTCACGCCGTAGTGTAGAACGAAAGCGCGAAAACTTCAGGATCGTCGCCACCCCGGAAACCGACCCCCCCGTATCCCGCCGTTTCTACCGCCGCTGCAGCGCTTCCAGCGCCTGCATCATCCGGGACGCCGCCCCGCGGTCTCCCCCGAAGCGCAAACTGTTGTAGGCCGCCGTGAAACTCTCCACCTGCCGGGCCGTCTCCGAGGCCGGCAGCAGGCGGGCGAACTCCGAGGGGGTGATCCAAGCCGGCTTCTCGAACCCCTGCCGCCGGAGCACCGCCAGCATGCGCGCGTACAGCAGGGTGGCATCCGAAGCCCGCGCCGCCCCGCGTTGCGCCTGCCGTACCCGCGCCAGCGCTTTCAGCCACGTCCAGAGGCGCGGCAGGCCCCGCCATGCCGCCCCTGCCAGCACCGCCGCGATCAGCGTCAGCATCCCGTACCGCCGGCCCCAGCCACCCACCGCCTCCTTCCAGTCCAGGGCGGTGGACCTCGCCCGGTCCCACCAGCGCGACCCGTACGTCCGGCTCGAGTCCTGCATCTGCGCCGCCAGAATCAGTTGCCGGTCCAGATTGTAGCTCAGGACCCACTCCTGCCAGAAGGTATCGGCGGCGTCCATGTAGAACCCCAGCCGGCGCCCCAGCCGGTCGGCGGCAGGATTCGGATCGGGCGGTGTGGGGTCGAAGGTGGTCCAGCCGCGGCCGGGCAGCCAGGCCTCCACCCAACTGTGCGCGTCCGAGGCGCGAATCACCAGCCACCCGCTCACCGGGTTGTAAACTCCGCTCTGATATCCGATGGCCACTCTGGCCGGGACGTTCACCACCCGCAGCATCACCGCCATCGCCGAGGCAAAGTACTCGCAATGGCCCCGGCGGCGCTCGAAGAGGAAATGGGCCAGCGGGTCGGCCGGCTCTTCCGNNCGGGCCAGCGCCACCACACGGCCATCCACCGGCGGCAGGATCAGGTGCGCCAGGCGCTCCTCGTCGCTTAGCTCGGGCGCTAGGCGCGGCTCGCTCGCTTCCAGTTCGCTGTAGACCCCGTAGTGCGCTCCTTCGGGGTTCCCGGAGCCTAGCCGGTAACTCTCCTGCGGAGTCCGGATCACCAGCGGCGAGTTGATCCGCAGCCGCAGCGGCGTCCCGGCAAAGAACAATGCGTCCGAGTTGGTTGGGCTGAGCTGCACTTCGTAACGGATTCCGGCCGCCCGCGACCGCTCTCCCAGCTTCAGCAAACCGTCCGTCGCCCGCAGCGGCTCTCCCGACTCTGTCGGGTTATACCAGCGGCGCCCGTCGAACTGCGTCAAGGCTCCCCCGCGCCACTTCAAATCGGCCGGACGCTCCCGGTCGGCGAACCGTATGTGCATCACCGCCCTGCGCGGCTCCCGGATCTCGCCGACGCCCCCCAGCCGCATTTCGTTCGAGAATCCCGCCATCCGATAGCGCTGCGGCGCCAGGTTCCGGAACGCCGCCCGGGCCGTGCGCGGCAGCAGAAAGAACAGGCCCCCGGTCAGCGTGAGGATGCCCAGCGCCACCACCAAAGTCAGCCCCGCCAGCCGCCAGTGTAAATTCTTCAGCCCGCCCCGGGCCAGGTGGCTCGGCTGGCGCATCGAGCGGCGAATCTCGCTACTGGCAGACGCCGCTAACCCGAACACTAGGAATAGCGCCAGGAACAGGAAGAAGCCCAGGTTGGACGAAAGCACCGAGGCGAACAGCAGCTCCAGGAAGGCGATCGCCGCCATCAGCACGTAGTCCCGCGTGGCCCGCGCACTCACGATCTTGAGCGCCGCCAGATACACCACCAGGTGGACCGTGGCGGGCAGGAATTGCCGGGATACCAGCAGCCAATCCACCGGATAGAAGCCGATGCAGGCAATCGCGAGCGCGCTCGCCGCCCGGCCCAACAGAGGAATTCGGAGCCGGCCGGCGACCAGCAGCGTCCGCAGCACCAGGCCGGCCGCGAAAACGACGGCGGTCCCGGTGTCCAGATACGCCGAACTCAGCAACGCCAGGTACCCGCTAGCCAGGAGTCCGACCAGCGAGAGCTCGAAAAAGCGGTCCACCGAATCCGCCGGACCGGCGGGGGAGCGAGCCATTATCCTAATTTTATCCGTTTTTACCGGCATGCCTGGTCTTTGGTATTGTATGTGCTATGCCCGAGACCGCTTTCCAAAACTTCTGGCGGCGCTTGCAGGAGCTCGGTCTGACCGCCTATGAGGCCCGGTCTTATCTCGTCTTGGTGGGGCACCCCCGCTTCAAGGCACTGGAATTGGCCGTTCGCGCCAGCGTGCCGCGGCAGAAGATCTACGAGGTGCTCGACAGCCTGGTGGAGAAGGGCTTCGCCCAGGTCGTTCAGGATAAGACCAAGCTCTTCTCGGCCATCGAGCCCGCCCTGGCGATTCCGTCCTATCTCGCTCGGAAACGCAAGGTCATCGAGCTGCATCTGGCCGGCAATTCCCGCGCGGCCGAGGCTCTCATCGAGGACCTCGGCGACTCCTACTCGGAAAGCCGGGGCGGGCGCGGCACGCTGGATTTCTTGCGCATCGTCAACGAGCCCGTGCAAGCCGCCACGCATTACCGCCGCATGCTCGCCGAGGTCGCCTCCGAGTACCTCGAGTTCTCCCGCCCGCCCTACGCCGTCGACCCGCTGGACGAGCAACTGGTCAAACAGGCCAGCGCCCGTGGCGTGCGTTGCCGCCTGCTGCTGGGGGCCGGAACTCTCGACGAGGCGCATCGCCAGCGCCTCGAGGAATTCGAGCAGGCTGGCATTCAGGTGCGCCGGGCCGGCGCCCTGCCTATGAAACTCGCGCTCTTCGATTCCCGCGTGGGTCTGGTCGCCCTGCTCGATCCCGTGACCACCTTCCCGGCCTGGACCTCCCTGCTCTTCGACCACGCGGGCTTCGGCGAGGCCATGAAGGGCCTCTTCGAGGACCACTGGCGCCGCGCCGCCGCGAGCCCCGGCCCCCCCTTCGATAACGTGGGATAATCAAGGCAGTAGTACGCCACTGGTTTCCCATGCCCAATACCGTTCTCGCCGACGGTGAGATCCAAAGGACGACTCTCCCCAACGGTGTCCGCATCGTCACCGAGAGCATGCGCCACGTCCGCTCCGTCGCGGTGGGCGTCTGGGTCAGTTCCGGTTCGCGCCGGGAACTCCCCCATCAAAACGGCATCTGCCATTTCATCGAGCACATGCTGTTCAAGGGAACCACCACCCGCTCGGCCGAACAGATCGCCCAGTCCGTGGATTCCATCGGCGGCAACCTGGACGCCTTCACCGCCAAGGAAATGGTCAGCTTCAACACCAAGGTCCTGGACGACCACCTGCCCCTGGCCTTCGACGTGCTCTCCGACCTGGTGCTGCACCCCGTCTTCCGGCCCGCCGACATCGAGAAGGAAAAAGGGGTCATCCTGGAAGAGCTGAAAATGGACAAGGATAATCCCGAGTACCTGGTGCATGAGATCTTCACCGGCAACTTCTGGAGGGGGCACGCGCTCGGCAAGCCGATTCTGGGCACCAAGGATACCGTGCGGCAATTCAGCCGGGGCATGGTCGAGGGGTATTACGGCACGCAATACGTGCCCGCGAACATGTTCATCACGGCGGCCGGCCATCTCTCGCACGAGCGGCTGGTCGAGCTGGCTCGCGAGCGGTTCGAGGCCCTGCCCCCCGGCCAGGCCGCCGCTACCGATGCCGCCCCGCTCACCCACGCCCGCATCGCGGTCCGCAACAAGAAGTCGCTCGAGCAGGTGCATCTCTGCCTGGGCGTGCCCTCCTATCCGCTGCCGCATCGGGACCGCTTCGCCTGCTACATTCTGAACAC
>PMEV01000365.1 GCA_003154855.1 Bryobacterales bacterium | reverse complement strand
GCATCAGCCAGCCCAGCAGGTTAAACCCCTCCGACGGAGGTTTCATCAGCACGCGCTGCCCGTATTCCTTCACAAACGCGGCCAGGATATCGGAATCCGCGAGCCCAGCGTTCACCATCGTCAGCAGCTTCTGCCGGGCCGGCTCCGAGAACTCGCAATGCAGCATATTGCACTGCGTGACCGAGCTGCCGCACCCGCACAGGCACACCAGTTGATCGCCCAGCCGGCGCACCCTGGGATTTTCGAGTGGCGTTGCGCCCTGGCCCAGCAGCAGCCCGGCCGCCGCCAGGATCAGCAAGCTACCTCTCAAGTGTCGCCACATGTTTCTGTCCCACGCGGACCGCCGGCAACCGCGTGTACTGAAATCTTACCTTACTGGGAACCAAACAGATCAGCGTGCCCGCCGCCACCACCCAGAAGCCGATCCAGATCCAGGAAACCAGCGGAAACACGAACGCCTGGATCACCGCCCGCTGGTTATCGTCGCTCATCCCGGCGAAGTTCAGGTACAGGTCCTCGTTGGGGCGGCGGCGAATGGCCACTTCCGAGGTGCCCTGCCGGCTGGCCTTGTACATGCGCCGCTCGGGCGTCATCGCGCCCAGCGCTTGGCCGCCGCGCGAAACCTCGATCACCGCGTTATACCACGTGTAATTGTCGTTCTCGCCGTCCCGTATCTCCGCCACCCGCATTTCGTAATGCCCCAGGCTCAAGCGGTCGCCCATCTTCACTTCCACCGTGGTGCTCTGGTTGAACGCCGACCCCGTGAAGCCCACGAACATCAGCACGATGCCCAGGTGGACAATGTATCCGCCGTAGCGCCGCGTATTGCGGTGCGTGAGTTCCACCGCCGCCCGCACCAGGTTCTGCCCGGTCCGGGCTCGAATCGCGCGCGCGCCTTTGAAGAATTCGACCAGAATGGTCCAGGCCACGAACAGGCACAGCCCGAAGGACATCAGCGCGTAAGGATGCCGCATCCCCGCCGCGAACAGCCCCAAGGCCAGCGCCACTCCGGCCGCCAGCGGCCATTGGAAATTCCGGCGCAGGCTCTCGAGCGACGTCCGCCGCCAGGCGAACAACGGTCCCACCCCCGTCAGGAACAGCAGGAACAGCCCGATCGGAATGTTGATCCGGTTGAAAAACGGCGGCCCCACCGTGATCTTCTCGCCCGTGACCGCTTCCGAAATCACCGGGAACAGCGTGCCCCACAGAATCGCAAACGCCGCGGCCAGCAAAATCAGGTTGTTGAACATGAAGCTGGATTCGCGCGAAACCACGCTCTCCAGCCGCGCTTCCGACTTCAAATAGTCCAGCCGGCTCAGGATCAGCCACACCGCCCCCGCGATCATGATCGCCAGAAAGCCCACGAACCACCAGCCGATCGACGATTGCGCAAACGCGTGTACCGAGCTCACGATCCCCGACCGCGTCAGAAACGTTCCGAAGATGCACAGGAAAAAGGTCCCCGAAACCAGCACCATGTTCCAGACCTTCNNCCACCGGGTCCCAGTTCCAGTACCCGCCCCAGCCCAGCACCGCATAGGCCCAGCCCGCGCCCAGAATAATGCCCGAGGTCTGGAACAGCCAGGTCACCAGCGTCCAGCGCCGCGTGGTGTGAATCCAATCGTCGCCCGGCTGCCGCGTGATCAGCGACCCGATCGCGAACGCGAACGGCACCGCGAATCCCACGTAGCCCAGGTACAGCATGGGCGGATGGATCGCCATCGCCGGATATTGCAGCAGCGGATTCAACCCCCGCCCATCCGCCACCGACGTGATGCCGCGTCCCACCGCCAGCATCCGGAACGGACTGGCCACGAACGCGTTCAAGATCAGGAAAAAGCACTGCGGCATCATCAGCGTGGCCGTGACCCAGGGCATGATCCCCCGGTGCTTGCGCCGGTTGGTGAACATCACCACCGCCGCGTAACAGGAGAGCAGCCAGCTCCACAACAGCAGCGACCCCTCCTGCCCGCCCCACCACGCCGCAAACTTATACAGCGCCGGCATCGCGCGGTTGCTGTTCGCCGCCACATACGCGAAGCGGAAGTCGCCCGCGAGCAGCCCCGTCACCAGCACCCCGGAGGCCACCGTGAGCAGCAGCCAGATCGAATACACCGCCCGCCGCCCGCTCGTAATCAGGAAGGGATTCCGTTTCCAGCCGCCGACGATCGAGGCGGCAATGGCGAACACGGCCAGGCAAAACGCCAGCACCACCGCCAGGGCTCCCAGGTTTTCCATAGACGCCTTCCCCTAAGCGCCGGCCTTGTTGATGTTGGCCGGATGCTGCCCCCCGCCCGGTTTGGCCTCGTACTTCGAGGCGCACTTGGCCTGAATCTGGCTGGCCAGGAACACCCCATCCGAGCCTATCCTGCCGTCCGCCAGCGCCTGCGCTCCGTCGCGGAACGTGTCCGGCAGCGGCTCGGTCCCGCGGTAGACCACCTTCAGCCTGCGCCGGTCCTGCACCAGCACGAACGAGACTTCGCCGCCCTTCCGGTTGATCGAGCCGGGCTCCACGTCGCCGCCCACCCTCAGCCGTTTACCCTCGGCCCGGTTGCCCATTTGACCCAGCTCGGCCACCGTCTTGTAATACGTCATGCTCCCCGCGGTCCCGCCCACCGCCAGCCAAATCAGCGTCCCCACGATCACCGCCACCAGCACCGCGAATTTCCAGTAGCTCTTCATGCCATCCCTTACTCTGAGTATACGCTAAGCTCCCGCTATGCCCTTCGCTCTAGCCAACTTCCGCAACGTAACAAGTGTTAAGTCGTGTAGCGCCGGCGGTCTTAAGTAGCGCCGGCGGTCTTGCCGCCGGTGTATTCTAATCCGTGAGAGGAGCCCATGTTCGAGCGCTTCACCGATAAAGGCCGCCGGGCAATCTTTGCCGCTCGCGCCGAGGCCATCCAGTCCGACAGCAAATAGATCGAGAGCGATCATCTTCTGCTCGGCATCCTACGGGAACAGGCCGGCCTGTTGCCCTGGCTCGATGCCGCCGCCATCGAGGAAATCCGCACGGACTACCTGAAACGGTTCCCACCGCGTCTCAAAGCGCCCGCGCCCGGCGATTTGCCGCTCAGTCACGAGGCCAGGCGAGTGCTGGCCTGGGCCGTGGAAGAAGCTGACCTCCTGCACCACAAGCACATCGACTGCGTCCACCTCCTGCTGGGTCTGCTTCGGGAAGAGCGCTCGGAGGCGGCGGCAACCCTGCGTCGGCACGGCGTGGACGCGAGCGCGCTGCGCGGCCGCACGACGGGCGTCACCGGCCGCTTCAGCCGGGAGGACCTCTACGCGATTGTGGAGCAAATCCCGCCCGAGCGCATCGACGCCACGGCGCGCATCCTAGAAGCCCTCCAATCGGACGCCGTCAAGATCGCGGTGACCCATCCCGCGGGGACCTTCGATATCTCCTTCGGCGCCCCGTAGCGCCGGCGGTCTTGCCGCCGGTGTCTTCACTCCGCCTCCCCACCGCGCGATAATCGGAAGCGATGATCCGCATCCTGCTGACNNGACGACGCTCTCGCCCTGGCCCTCTTGCACGCCTGCCAGACCCGCGGCGAAGCCCGAATCCTGGCCGTCACCATCACCAAGGACAACCCCTGGGCCGCCGCCTTTGTCGATCTGCTCGACACTTTCTACGGCCGAGGCGCCATTCCCATCGGCATCGTGCACAACGGCAAAACGCCGGATGACGGGGCCTACACTCGGATCGTCGCCGGCCGAAAGCGTCCCACCGCCATGCCCGACGCCCAGATCGTGCTGCGCCAGACGCTCGCCGCGCAGCCGGACTCCAGCGTGGTCATCGTCCAGACCGGCTTCAGCACCAACCTCGCGCGCCTGCTCGACTCGCCCGCCGGCGCCCAACTCGTCAAGCGCAAGGTGCGCCTGCTGGTGGCCATGGCGGGCCGCTTCGCCGATTCCCAAACCGAGTACAACATCGTGACCGATATCCCCGCGGCCCAGAAACTGTTCGCCGAGTGGCCCACGCCCATCGTCGTGAGTCCCTTCGAGCTGGGCGCCTCCGCCACCTATCCCGCCGCGCGCCTCAGCGCCGATTTCCGCTACTTGCCGGACCATCCGCTAGTCGACGCCTACCGAGCCTACCAGCCCATGCCCTACGACGAACCGCTTTGGGACCCCACCGCTGCGCTCTACGCCGTCCGGCCCGACGCCGGCTACTTCGAGCTTTCTCCCGAGGGCCGCATCACCGTCTCCGACAGCGGGATTACCACCTTCTCGGCGGGCGCCGGCCATGCCCGCCTCCTGAGCGCCACCGCCGAGCAGCGCGCCCGCATCGTCGAAGCCGTGGCCAACCTCGTGAGCCAGCCGCCGGACCGCTGCCACTAGTGTAGTGCGGCATGCANNATTGCGCCGCACTACACTAGCTAACCGCTACTTAGTCGAATTCTCGCGCAGCGCCACCAGGCTCAGATACTGGATCAACGGGTCGGAAGCTTTCGCCGACTTCTCAAGCAGGGCCGCGCCCTCTTCGGCCTGACCGGCTGCCAGTTGCAGCATGCCCTGCACGAAGATCAGGTCCATCCGGGAGCCGTCCGCGGGCATCTTGCTCCGCACGGTTTGAACGGCAGCGGTGATCTTCTGCCGGGCATCGCTCGCCCCCATCCTCCAGCCCGCCAGATACGGGAAGACGGAATCGACCGAGTCGATCGCCTCACTCGTCTTGCTCAGCTTGCCCCACCTTTTCTCGGCTGCCTTCTTCGCTCCGCAGGTGCTCTCGATGACGCCGATATAGTACTGGAAGTGCGGCGCCTTCATGAACGCGTCGAACCCGTGGAACGTGAACGCGAGACCGCGGTCTTCCGCCCCAAGTTTGTCCAGTCCGGCCATCGCCTCGCTGCATTTTCCGGCCAGCGCCCTCGCGAGCAACCGTTGCAGTTGCACCTCGACATACGCGCGCCGGACCGCGTCCGGCTGCTTTTCCTCCGGGAAATTGCCCGCCGTGAATAGTGCCCAAGCCCCGTCGGGATCGAGCGCCGACCGAACCAGAGCTCGATCGGCGAGCTGACTCCTCGACTCGCCGGAGGTTGCGGGCTCACGCGGACTTCCCGCCGTCGCGACGGCCTTCCCCACCCGCTTCAGAGCTTCCCCAATGTCACGATCCTCGGGATCCAGGCGGCGCCCCTCCTGAAGCACGCCCAGCGCCTCCGCGGGTTCCTTTTGGATATCCAGGAGCGCCCTTCCCAAATCTCGGTGCAGCGCGGGCAGCTCCGGCTTTAGAGCGAGAGCCCTCCGCCACTCTGCGATGGCCTGCTCTGTTTCCAGCGAGTAAAAGTACAGATCTCCCAGCAGAGCATGTGCCACGGCGTCGGCGTCGTTATGAGCCAGAGCGGCCTTCAGCACAGGATAAGAGCTGGCCCGGCTCGGGAAGATGTAGCGCGTGGACAGCGCGCCCGCCGCCGTGAAGTCCGCGCCGGGGTCCTGCCCAAGTTTGAGCCGGCAGTAACCGCGATAGTACTCCACCAACGGATGGTCCTGCGGCAGCACCGCGCCGGGCTCAGCCTCGCTCGCCGCCGCGGAAGGGTAGCGCCTGTCCAGGAGCTTCAGGGCATCCTCAAATGCGCCCATCCCGAAATACAGGTCGGCGAGGTTTAGAACGCGCTCCGGATCGGAACCCAGGTGACTCCACAACGACGGGTCTTCGCCGCCGCCGAGCAGCACGCTTTCCACTCGTAGCATGTTGTCCGCCGGATCCTGTTCCCGCCAGAACCGTAACCGTTGTCTGGCCGCCTCCGCGTTCCCGGCGCGTCGCAGGATCGCCACCTCCAGGGCGCCCGTGCGTACCGCCGCATGTGCATCTGCCGCTAGCGCCTGAATCATTGGAACCGCAGCCGCGACATCCCCCTCCCGCGCCGCCAGAAGAGCCAGTTGCAGGCGTGCAGCCGGAGCCCAGCGCGGGTCCCGGCTGGCGCTGCTTAGAGCAGTTCGCGCATCCGCGGCCCGCCCGGCGGCCCCCAGCGCGCTCCCATAGTAGTAGGCCGACTCGGCGTCGTCCCCACTCTTGGCCACCACCGGCGCCAGCAGGCGGATCGCATCCTCAAATCGGTTCAGCACAAACGCTGTGCGCCCAGCCGCCGCGGCCAATCTCGCGCTTCCCGGACACTTTTCGAGCCCTGTCCGATAGTCGTGCCACGCGAACACGAACTGGTCCCGTTGTTCGTTGTACGCGCCTCGCGCCAGGATGTCGGCCTCGGATTCGGAACCGCCCGGCGGTGGCGCTGGCTCCGGGTTCTTCGCATTCGCGTCGAAAGGAAGAGCGTCGATCTCGCCTTCCACATGGTGCAGGACCACCCCCCCCGAGGAATCCACCACCTCAATGGTCAATCCCGAGGGTGCCGCCTCCAGCTCCTTCTTGAACACATGTTTCGGATCCAGGTCCACCTGCGTCTCGAACACGGGCTTGGCGCCATCCAGCAACCGCACCTTGGCCCCGCGCATGGCGCGAGTCGCCTGCACCTCAATCGCTACGCCCTGGCTTGTCCGCTCCAGGTTGAGCACGGCATCCCGCGTGGCGCGCGAGACTCCTCCCAGATCGTGGAACGGAATCCAATAATGCGTGAAGGTCATCGCCTCGCCAGGCTGCAGGAACGCAAACTCCGGCTGCGTCTCGAACAAGCCCGCCTGCATTTCGACATATGAGTTAAAACTCTCCGTCAGGTTCTCTCTTACGGATTTGTCCTCCGTGCCCCACAGCCACAGTTTCTTGCCACGTACAATGTTCGGGTCGGCGAAGTGCACTACGCCACTCCGCGAGCTTGGCTTGAACACCGCCATCCAGGGTTCGCGGCATCCATGGGCGAACAACCCGATCGCCTTCTTGTGATTCGCCGCGTCGCTCTCATCGACGCCCTCGGCATTCACCGGCCACGGAGTCATATCCCCTGCGCCATGCGGTAACATCCACTTCGTGGGATACACGAACCGCAGGTGGGCATCGTCGAGTTCTATCGCCGCGTTGGCCCACCAGTGATAGCCGCGCCGCGCGGCAGACGCGTTGTGAAGAGTGACTCGCTGTTCCAGAACCGCCGAGCCGGGCCGCAGAATGAACTCAACCCGCCATTCCATCCCCGAAACGCGGTCCGCGTCCTCCACCACAACTCTTCCCACGCCGTCCCGATTCGAGTATCCGAAATCCACCGGGGAGCTGCTCACGCGGCTGTGCGCAATCGGGAAGCTCGACTCGATACCGGTCGCGATGAAGGCGCGAGTGTCCCCGAGCCCCCTACGCACGGCCGGGTTCGCGTAGAATATCTCTCGGCCCGTAATCTTGTCCGTGCAACCATACAAATGGCCGCCCAGGTCGGGCACCACGCGGCAACTCAGGTATTCGTTCTCCAGGATGATCGTCCGCCATTGCTGCCTGTGCGCGATGTGGTTTCCGTTCCTCCGGTTCGTGTATGGATAGTTTGGAAAGTATTCGCTCGAAAACGCCGCAAACGGCGGATTCGGATCGGGCGCGCCCTCGTCGTAGGTGGAGAGCGTGAGCAGACCCTCCCGAGCGCCCACTCCATCGCCTGGGGCGCCCTGCGCAAGCGATACCACCATCCATCCTGCAGCCAGCCATCCGCGTGACATGGGTTTCACCGCCGTCTTCGATTCTACATCCTGCCGCCCACACGCTAAACTAATAGATTAGCCATGCATCCCACCGCCGCCCTCCCCTTCAGCGAGCTTGTCGAGGCCGAGGGCCACCTCATCGACTCCCATATCATGGAGCAGATCTTCGACACCGTGGTCGAATACCACGGCCGCTTCGAAGTCGACGAGTTCCACATCGGCCGCACCAACAGCGAGCCTTCCCATCTGCGCCTGAAGGTCGAGGCCCCCAGCCGGGAACTCCTCGAGCAGATGCTCGGCCACCTCATCGGCTTGGGTTGCTCTCCCGTGGATTCCAACGACGCCGCCCTCGCCGCCGTCCCCCGCGACCGCTGCGCGCCCGACGATTTCTACTCCACCACCAACCACCGCACCCAGGTCCGCTACCGCCAGAATTGGATCGAAGCCGAGAATCAGCGCATGGACGCGCTGCTGGTCGTCGAGAACGGCCGCGCCTTCTGCCGCCGCCTGCGCGACATCCGCGCCGGCGACCAGGTGGTCGTCGGCATGCGCGGCATCCGCGTCCTTCCCGAGGCCAAGGAACGCGACCGCCTGGCCTTCGCTTTCATGAGCAACGGCGTATCTTCCGAGCGCCAGGCCGAAACCGCCGTCCGCCAGACCGCCGCCCTCATCCGCCACACGCGCGCCCAGGGCAAGAAGGTTTTGGTGGTCGCCGGTCCCGTGGTCGTCCACACCGGGGGCGCCGCCGGACTCAGCCAGCTCATCCGCTGCGGCTTTGTCCAGGGTCTCCTCAGCGGCAATGCGCTAGGCGTCCACGACGTGGAAGCCGCCCTCTTCGGCACCTCGCTCGGTCTGCGCCTCAGCGACGGACGCCAGGAGGAGCACGGCCATCGCAACCACATGCGCGCCATCAACGCCGTCTACCAGTGCGGTGGAATCCGGCAAGCGGTCGCCTCCGGCCGCCTCGCCAGCGGCATCCTCTACGAATGCGTCCAGGCCGGAATCCCCTTCGTCCTCGCCGGCAGCCTCCGCGACGATGGCCCCCTGCCCGAGACCATCACCGACATGAACCAGGCCCAGGACGCCTACGCCGCCGAACTTCAGGGCGCCGGCCTGGTCCTCTGTCTCGGTTCCATGCTGCATTCCATCGCCACCGGGAACATGGCCCCCAGTTGGATCAAGATGGTCTGCGTCGATATCAACCCCGCCGTCGCCACCAAGGTCAGCGATCGCGGCACCGG
>PMEV01000368.1:2953-9107 GCA_003154855.1 Bryobacterales bacterium | reverse complement strand
TGGGCCATGGCCTGGCGGTACATTTCCGAAGCGGCTCCCGAGGCCGCCACGTCGGCGGTGCGCAGAGGCAGGTGCAGGATGAACTGGGAGAACCCGGCATGCAAGCCGGGCGCCTTGAGATTCTCGGCCATCCACTCCAGCCGGTTGCCGAGCTTCAGGGCGCCGCCGGTGGAATAGAAGCGGTCGAAGTAGTCGTCGCAGCCGGCCACCACCGGGAAGATGGCCTTCAGGTAGGGATTCTCGAGCAGCGCCGATTTCCACTGCACGATGCCCAGGTAGGAGCCGCCCAGCATGCCGATTCGCCGGTTCGACCAGCTCTGGCGCCCGATCCAGTTCAGGGTGTCCTCGCTGTCGGCATCTTCCTGGCGCAGGGGTTCGAAGACGCCCTGCGAATCGTAGCGGCCGCGCACGTCCTGAACCACCACGGCGTAGCCGCGCAGCACGAAGGGACGGTACGCCGACGCCAGATCGACGCCATTATTGTACGGCGTGCGCACCAGGATGGCGGGGAGGCGCGCGGCGCTGGCCGGCCGGAAGACGTTGGCCGAGAGTTCGACGCCGTCCCGCATGTGTATGCGGACGTCGAGCTCCCGCTCGATGCCGTCGGGCGGCGCGGCCCACAGGAAGCCGCAACACAGCAGCGGACTCAGCCAGCGTATTCGCACAGTAATTCCCAATAGCGCCGGGCAACCAAGGAGGGCGCATGATGCGTGGCGATATGCGCCGCGGCGCGGAGGCCAATTTCGCGGGCCGCCACCCGCGACTCGCACAACCACATCATATACTCCGCCAAAGCGGGCTCTTCCGCAAGGCCGGCGGGAACGCGCAGGCAGGCGTCTTCCGGCAGCCGCGCCGTCTCCTCGCCCGCCGTCACCAGCACCGGCTTGGCGAGGCCCATCATCCGGATGAGGATGCCGGAGGTCTCGCCGGCGGCCGGAGAGCGCAGGTTGATGCAGGCATCGACGGCTGAGGCGGCCAGCCAGAACTGGCGCTCCGCGAGATACCCGAGGCGCAGGATGCCCGGACCGGCCAGCAGCGGCAGGGCGGCCCGTTCCAGGTCCCGGCTGACGAATTCTCCCGCCACCAGCAGGGCGGCGTTCGCTCCGGCCGCTCGAAGGCCTGCGAAGGCCCGCAGCACCGCGAGCAGCCGTTTGGTTTCGCGCAGATGCCCGAACACTCCGAACAGGAAGGCGCCCGGCGGAATGCCGTGGCGCTGGCGCCAGCGTGCGGCCTGGGCTTCCGTTACGGCAGCGGGAGGGCGAAACAGATGCGGGATCTCGACGATCCGCGCGGAGGGGGTATGCGCCGCGACAATCCTGGCAGCGGCCGGGTTGTGCACCACCACCGCGCGCGCCGACTCCGCTACACGGCGCAGCATGGCGTACTGGAAGTAGCGCGGGTCCTGCGCCGAGCGCCGCCGTTCGTCCCAAAGCTCGGCGGCCAGTCCGCGGCTCCAATCGCCATAGTTGAAGGCGAACTCCTCGAGGTAGGCCTCGCGGTCGAGCCAGCCCAGCAGGAAATGATGGAGCACCGCGTCGTGCAGCACCACCACGCCCGGCCGCGCCAGCGCTCGGCGGTAGATGTCGCGGTGGAGCGGGTTGTTCCCGAGATGGTAGAGGCAGACATCGCCGCCGGCGGAATTCACCTTCACCTCGCCGAGCGCGCGCAGTTCGTCGAGCAGTGCGGAGGCATAGTCGGCCACGCCGGTAGGCGCGGGCGGAAGAGGGGCGTGGAAGCCCAGGGTCACGGCTGCCTTCTGGGGCCGAAGATGGCGCTGCCCACCCGGACGCGCGTGGCGCCCTCTTCAATGGCCACTTCCAGATCGTGCGACATGCCCATCGAGAGGCCGGCCAGCCCGTGTCGCACGCCGAGTTCGCGTAGCGCGCGGAAATAGGGGCGCGACTCCTCGGGCGCCTCGGACCAGGGCGGCATGGTCATCAGTCCGGTGAGGCGCAGGTTGGGGCAGCCCACCAGGGTCTCGATCAAGGCTGGAAGATCCTCGGGCCGGGCGCCGCTCTTGGCTTCCTCGCCGCCCAGTTTCACCTCCAGCATCACCTCCAGCTCGCGCCCCGCCGCCTGGCTCAGCCGCCGGGCCAGCTTGGGCGAGTCCACGGTTTGTATGACGTCGAAGAGGCCGGCGGCGCGCTGCGCTTTGTTGGATTGCANNGCCCGCTTCATAGGCAGCGCGCACTGTGGAGGCGGGGAACATCTTGGTCACCGCAACGAGGGTGATCTCCTCGCGGCGCCGTCCAGCGCGGCGGACGGCCGCCTCGATCCGCCGTTCGACCTCTTCGATGCGCGCGCGCAGCACGATTCCATGGTAACCGTCTGAGGCTCGAAGCGGTGACGCCCATCTCGGGAAACCTGAAGTCCGTCGAGAACATTCGGTCCGACGATCGCGACCGGCCCGTCTCTGAAAGGACAAGTTCAAGACCAGCGCCCTGAAGCCCTGCTCCCTGGTACTAGTACTTGCATCTGCGCTCTCGCATTGACACTCACTCACCCAACCCGGTGATAAACTGCCACCATGTCTACATTCCGCACTGTTGCTGTTGGAGTCCTTGTCGTTTCCGCGCTGGTCTCTCAGGCCTACGGGACAGTCACGACCACGCCGGTTCCCGTATCAGGCGACGTCGTGCCAGGTTCAACCCTCGGTGCTGGTCCGGTGGTATTGCTCCCTGCGGGTCAGTCTCAGGGTTTGGTGAACGATTTTGGGTTCGCGGTCACAGGGTCTTTCGTCTTCGACACAAGCAGCAGCACGAGCCCCTCGGTTACCTATGACACCTTTGAATCGATCTACCTGGCCCCTGGCGAGTACGAGACCTCTGCGTTTTTGAGTGCGTCGTTTAGCGACACGCCGGCAGGTGACCCCACTGCTGGCTATGTCCAAGATTTCCAGATGATCACGAGCCTCTACTCCGACCTCGATTTTACTGATGCTAATCTTGTTTCGCAGGCTTATGCTGGCCAACTGGGCTTTCCTTCCACAGGTTACGGCGCTGGCGGCGCGTACCCCTTCTGCCCACTGCCGGGTTGCGGTGGTCTCGGCTCCGGTAGTAATAGCTCGTTGTTTACTGTCGTGGTGGGGGGAACATATTACCTCGATCAGAGCTTTATCGCGACCCTCAATGGCGTTGGCTTGAATGACCTGATCACGGTCGATCTGCCAAACACGAGCGGTGTTGGTTCGGCGCCGGCGACGACGACGCCGGAGCCTGGGACCTGGGGGCTGCTTGCAGGCGGAATGGTCGCGCTCCTATTCGCACGGCGTTATGCAATGAAAGCGACGCGGGCTTAGGACCACGTTCTTTTCTTTTGGATGAGTCTTCGATTCCTCGGCCCCCTTGCGGGGATCACTCCGCCCTCCGCAGCTCATCGACGGCATCGTCAGCGTGTTGCAGCACGTGGAACCTGTCGCTGAAACGCTGCGAGACGAACTGACGGGGCCCAATTCGTTCTGGGCCAAGCTTGGACCACAGAACGTTGCCTCTGCGGAGCCGCCGACCGTCGGTTCCCCGGGAGCTGGTTGGGACTACGTCCCAGGCCTCGATCCCCCATGCGCGAACTGCTCGGTGAATACGAGCGCCACCCCGGAGCCAGGCGCCTTCGGGTTGCTCGCGAGCTCGCTCGGCGGCCTGATTCTCATGCTGCGCCGCCGCCGCAAATAAGCGGCGTTTCACCCGGGAAGCGACCGTCTGTATCCGCCGCTCGACCTCGCGGACGCCGGGCCGAAGCCCGGCGGCGGGNNGGCGATGGCGATCGAGAGCGCCGAAATCGGGATATTGAGGTTGCCGACCAGCAGGCGCACGCTCAGGGGAAGGGCCACCCCCAAAAGAATCCCGGCGCCTCCGCCCACCACGCTGATCAGCACGGCTTCCAGCAGGAACTGCTCGAGGATGTCGCGCCGCGNNCTCGCGCGTGCGCTCGGTCACGGTGACCAGCATGATGTTCATGATTCCGATTCCGGAGATCACCAGCGCGATGGCCGAGACCACGATCAGCACCAGCGTCATCACCAGCGCGATCTTCTCGGCGGCGTCCAGGATGGCGGTGAGGTTCTCGACCAGGTAGCGGGCGCCGTTGCGGTGGCGGCTCTCCAGGATCTGGCGCACGTCGGCGGTGAGGGCCGGCACGTCGGCGGCGCGCCGGGCTTGCACGTACATGGGATCGATCCGCTCGACCGGCACGAAGTAGCTCATCACCGTGACCGGGATCAGGATGCTCTCACCCGACAACTCGGAGAGCCCGAAGCTCGACACTTTCTCCTTGAACGCGCCGATCACCGTGAACTGCAACCCGTGGATCTTGACGCGCTGCCCGACCGCCTCCCGCTCGGAACCGAAAAGGCGCCTGGCCAGCTTCCCGGTTACTAGCGCCACCTTCTGGCGCAGCGTCACATCGCTCGAGTCGAGGAAGCGCCCCGCCAGGATCACCAGGTTGCGAACCTTGGGATACTGCTCGTCGGAGCCGTTCACCTGGATGTCCCGCTCCCGGCCGTTGACCACGATACTGGTGAAGGTCTGCATGACGCCGGTGGCGGCGACGATCCGGTCGTCGAGCTGGCGGCGCACGGCTTCGATGTCGGCAATCTTCAGGTAGTCGGCGGCCACCTGCGGGGTGGCCTGCTGATTGCCGACTTCGAGGTAGGCCCAGATCATGTTGGAGCCGACGCCCTGGATCTGCTCGAGAACGTAGTCGCGGCTGGTGAGCGAGATGGTAACTACCCAGATCACCGAGGCGTTGCCGATCACCAGGCCCAGCGCGGTCAGGAAGGTGCGGAATCGATTGGCTCTCAGCGCATTCAGGCTGAAGGACAGCGCTTCGGTGAGGAACATGCTCTCAGACTAGTATGGCGCAGTGCGGGGAGCGTTAACTGCTGGAAACCTCTTTGAGCAGCCGCTCGGCCTGCCTGCGGGGGGGATCGTCGGGCGTCAGCGGGACTGTCAGATAGCGCCTCAGAAGCTGCCGCGCGACTTCCAGATTCCGGCCCGCGTGGATGTAGGTGCTGGCCCGCTCGAAGAGCAGCTTGGGGGAATTGGGGTCGATCTTCTCCGCCCGCTGGAAAGCTTCCTCGCTTTCCTGATAGCGGCCGGCCTTGGCCAGGAAGCGGGCCAGATCGATGACCCGTCCGATCTGGCGCGGGGCCAGGTCCGCCGCGCGGCGGAAATGCTGCTCGGCGGTCTGGTACTCCTTTCGTTTCTCCGCCAGCCGGGCCTCCCCCCAGTGGTACTCGGCGGGATTGATCTCGCCCATCCGTTTGGCGAGAGCGGCTGCCCGGTCCAGGCCGCCGCCGAGGAAACCGGGGGCGTCGAGATAGTATTCGAACAGGTCGCTCATGGCCTCCAGGTTCATGGGGTTGAGCTGTATGGCTTGCTCGAAGTTCTCGCGCGCCTTGGTGGCGAAACCGGGGGCGGTAAAGAAGCTGGACGTCTCGGCGCGCCGTCCGTAGGCCCTGGCCAGCCACATCCGGCTGTCGGAGTTGGCGGGGTCCAGTTGTACGGCCTTGAGAAACAGCTCGGAGGACTTCCTGGGTTCGCCCTGCATGTACTGGCACTGGCCCATCAGAAGGTAGGTGGCGGAATCCTTCTGGGCGATGGGGCCCAGCAGGGCCAGGGCGGCCTCGTACTCGGTGCGGTTGTAAAGCTCCCGCGCGCGCTCCAAGGGCGGCGGCTCCGCGGCGGCCAAGACGGCGGCCAGCGACACTGCGAACAGCATCCTGCGCATGCCTGCTGTCCTCTCACCCAACTGCTTCCATTCTATCTCGGATTACAACCCGATAGATGCAGAAAAACGGCCCCGGGATACAGGTATTGGCGGCGGGCTGGCGTTCGGCGCATGGCGCGGGCGAGAACCGGCGGCAGCGGGCTGGTCCTTTGTAGTATGCTCGGAGGAGGCAAAGTTCGGCCCAGACGCGGAGGTCTGTAATGATATTACGAAGAATGGCATGGGGCGCCGGCATCTCGCTGCTGTTCGCCGGCCTCGCCATGGCTCAAACCTGCATTTTCCAGGGCAAAGTGATTGGAGACGACGGGAATCCACTCAAGGGCGCAGTGATCGAGATCAATCGAACGGACATCACGGCCCACTACAGTTGCAAAACCGACAAAAGAGGCGAGTTCTTTTACGGCGGGCTGCAGATCGGGAACTACGACGT
>PMEV01000368.1:0-2908 GCA_003154855.1 Bryobacterales bacterium | reverse complement strand
AGCAGAAACGCGAGATGACCCCGGAGCAGGTTGTCGCTTTTGAGAAGGAGAAGAAAGAACGGCTGGAGAAATTCAGCAAAGACAAAGCCGTCAACGACGCTTACAACGCGGGCATGCAGGCGGTGGAGGCCAAGCAATACGACGTGGCCGTGGATTCGTTCAAGAAAGCGGCCGATGCCAATACGAACGCTGCCAACACTAGCGTAATTCTGGCGCATCTGGCGGAGGCTACGACGTCGCTGGCCGCGACCAAGACCGGCGCGGACCACGATGCGGCGTTGCAGCAGGCCATCGATGCCTGGGCCAGGGTGATCGCGCTGGCGCCCAACGAAGCGGGCTATCACAATAATTACGCACTGGCGATGGCTCGAGCCGGGAAACTCAGCGACGCCGGGGTGGAGTTGCAGAAGGCCGCGACAATCGATCCGGCGGGCGGCGGCAAGTACTACTTCAACCTGGGCGCGCTGCTGGTGAACGTGGGCAAGAACGAGGAGGCCACCGATTCGTTCAAGAAGGCGATCGAGCTGACTCCCGATTACGCCGAAGCCTACTTCCAGTATGGCAACTGCCTGATGGCCAAGGCGCAATTGTCTCCGGATGGCAAGACCATTCCGCCGCCGGGCGCCAAAGAGGCCTACGAGAAGTACATCCAGTTGACCCCCAACGGCCCGAACGCCGTGGGCGCCAAGGGAATGCTCGATTTCATCGACTCGCAGATTCAGACTACCTACGTGAATCCGAACGCGCCACCGCCGAAGAAGAAGAAGTAACCTGAAGTGGTAGTGGGGCGCTCGAAAGGGCGCCCCGTCCCATGGTACGAGCAGTCCTCTACATTTTTGCCGCTGTCATCCTCATCAGCTTGCTGCGTTCCATCCTGGGCGTCCTGGCCAGAGGCTTCGGGGCGCTGTTGGATGTGCATCCCCAGGCGCGGGCAGCGGCCGGAGCGGAGCCCCGCAAAGCCGGCGAACTGAAGCGCGACCCGGTCTGCGGCACGTACGTTTCCACGGCCGCATCCGTCCAGAAGACGGTGAAGGGCCAGGTGGTGCATTTCTGTTCCACGGCGTGCAGCGAGAAGTATAAAGGATAGCGGGCCGGCGCTACGCGGCGGCGGAGAGGGGCATGGCGGCTCTGACGAGATCCGCCATGGCGTGGGGCGAGACGCCCTCGGCCTCGAGGCGGAAGGCCATGCGATCCGCGCGGGGATCGTAGTCGGCGCGCACCCAGTCTCCTTCCCGGAGTTGGCCGCTGGCGATCAGGTTGGACATGGGTTGCACCAGACTGCGTTCGACGGCGCGCTTCAGGTGGCGGGCGCCGTACTTCAAGTCGGTGCCTTCGCGGAGCAGATAGTCCTTGGCGTCGGCGGTCACGCTGAAGACGAAGGGGCGGGCGCTGGGGGACTGGAAGATGCGCTCCTGCACCATGCCCAGCTCGATCTCCAGGATGCGCCGCAATTCGGCGTCGCCGAGCGAACGGAATACCACGATTTTGTCGAGCCGGTTGACGAACTCGGGAGTGAACTTGCGGCGGGCGGCCTCGACGCCGGCCTTGGCGATCTTGCCGTCCATGTTGGCGGCGACGCCGGGGACGGAGAAGCCCAAGCGGGGGCTCGANNAGGGTGAGCGTGGCCTTGTCCAGAATGCCGAGCAGCAGGTTCCACAGCGAGTCGCTGGCCTTCTCGATTTCGTCGAAGAGGACGAAGCTCAATCTGACCTTCTCGGTAAGGTACTCGTTGAGGGTTTCCTGGCTGAGCATGGGATGCGTCTCGCGATGGCCCAGGTAGCCCGGAGGCGAGCCAACCAGCTTGGCGATCTCGTGGCTGTGCTGGAACTCGCCGCAATCGATCTTGACGACAGCGCGCGGCGTTCCCGCCAGGATCTCCGAGGTGGCCTCTACAATGCGGGTTTTGCCCGAACCGGTGGGTCCCAGAAAGAGGAAGTTGCCGACCGGCCTCCCCGGAGCTTGCATGCCGGTGAGAAACATCTGGTAGACATTGACGATCTGATCGACCGCCTCGTCCTGTCCGACGATGGACTGGCGCAGACCGTTCTCGAGCAGTCTGGCCTCGGAGCCGATGTTGGTTGCGTCGAGAAGTGCGCTGAGCCGGGCCATATTCTGTTCCCCTAAGAAACATATCGGACGGTATGGGGGGATATGAGGCTGGATTTGGCAGGGAGGATTCAGGACGGGCTAGGATGTGAGTAGCATGCGGCAAGTGGTCCGGTACATGTTCGTGGCGATGGCGTTTGTCTTGTTGTACGTGGCCTGGACGTTCTACGGCCGCTACAACAGCAACCGCGAGTACGAGCGGACCGTGGAGCGCAAGCACCAGGCGGCCCCGCCCCCGGAGTTCGGCAGCGAGGTGAAGATCCTCCAGTTCTATGCGTCGCCCATGGTGCTGGCGAAGGGCCAGCAAGCGATCCTGTGCTATGGAGTGGCCAACGCCAAAACGGTGCGGCTGGAGCCGGCGGCGGAGGGAATCCGGCCCTCGCTGAACCGCTGCCTGTACGTGGCGCCGCAGCGGGATACGCGCTACACACTGACCGCGGAGGGCGCGAATGGGAAGCGGGTGACGGAGTCGCTGGAGATCCAGGTGGGGCGTTGAGCGGCGATCACTCGCCACCGGGGGATTCCTTATCCATGCCCATTTGGGAGAGGCGGTAGCGGAGGGCGTTGCGGGTGAGGCCGAGGAGGCGGGCGGCCTGGCTCTTGTTGCCGTCGGCGCGGCGCAGGGCTTCGCGGAGAATGGCCTGCTCGTATTCGTCGAGGGTGAGGCCGTCGGGCAGGAAGTCGGCGGCGGACTGGCGGGGGGCGCGCGGGGCGACGTCGAGGCGGATGTCGGCGGCCTCGAGGCGGGTGGCGGGGCACAGGACGATGGAGCGCTCGAGGACGTTCTCGAGTTCGCGCACGT
>PMEV01000005.1 GCA_003154855.1 Bryobacterales bacterium | reverse complement strand
GTGCTCACTAGTCGTCCCGATAGGGCTTCTCCGTAAGCTGCTCCCATCTTCCGCTCAGCCAATTCATGCCGCCGCTGATGCGGTATCAGCGGAAGCCCGAAGGAAGATGGAACTGCTTGCCATGCAGATGGTTATGGAAGCCGAGAAACAGCTTGGCAACGAACCGCGGGACGTGAGCGGCGAAAAGTGCGGGTGGGACATCGAGTCTAAGGTTCCGGGCGTCGGCAAACTGCGGTTCATCGAGGNNTCGGACGGCAAACTGCGGTTCATTGAGGTGAAGGGCCGGGTCGCCGGAGCCACCACGGTGACCGTCACGCGCAACGAAATCCTCACGGCGCTAAACGAACCGGATGACTACATCCTCGCCGTTGGACAGGCGGAAGACGACCGGCAGAACCTCGTCTACATCCGCCAGCCCTTTCAGCAAGAACCGGATTTCGCGGTGGAGAGCATCAACTACAACCTCCAGGAGTTGCTCGCGCGAGGGGAGGCGCCCGCGTGAGTGCGACCCTCGAAGAACTCGATGTCTGGCTCTCCGAACCGGAGTCGGAGCGGCTGGAGTTCAAGGAGGCCAAGTCGAACTTCCATTTCGAGACGCTGGCGAAGTACTGCGCCGCGCTGGCCAATGAAGGCGGCGGCAAGATCATACTTGGTGTCACCGACGGGCGGCCTAGGCGGGTTGTGGGCTCCGCCGCGTTCGAGGAACCGGGCAGAACGGTCGCAGGCCTGATCCACCGGCTTGGGATTCAAGTCACGTTCGAGGAAATCCGGCATGCCAACGGTCGGGTGCTGGTGTTCCATGTTCCGCCCCGGCCGGTGGGTGTGCCCATCCAATATGACGGCGTGTTCTGGTCACGAGTTGGTGACGAACTGCGGCCGATCTCTCCGGATCGGCTGCGCAGAGTGTTTCAGGAATCAGGTCCGGACTTTTCCGCTGAACCGCATCCCGATGCCGCCCTCGACGATCTGGACCCGGCTCTGGTTGAGCGCTTCCGTGAGATGTGGATGCGCAAGTCGGGCAACACCGCATTGGCGAGCATTACTCCCCGGCAGTTGTTACAGGACGCGGAACTGCTGGCCGGCGACAAGATTANNGACTACCCGGCAGTTGTTGGAAGACGCCGAACTGCTGGCCGGCGACAAGGTCACCCATGCTGCCCTCGTCCTGCTTGGAACGCGCCCAGCGCTGGGAAGACGTCTTGCCCAGGCGGAATTGGTCTTTGAGTATCGAAGCAGCGAGGCTTCGATCCCTTTCCAACAGCGAATCGAGTTCCGTTCCGGGTTCCTGGGGTACTTGGACGAGCTGTGGAACACCATCAATCTTCGCAACGAGGTGCTCCACTACCGGGAAGGGTTCTTCGTGGGAGACATTCCCGCTTTCAACGAAGCGGTGGTGCGCGAAGCAGTTCTCAACGCACTCGCTCACCGGGATTACCGGCTGCCTGGGTCCATCTTTGTTCGCCAGTTCCCAAGGCGTCTGGAGATCGTTAGTCCGGGTGGTTTCCCGCCAGGCATCACCGCTGCCAACCTGCTTTGGCGTCAGTCGCCAAGGAACCGCCGGATCGCGGATGCTTGTGCAAAGTGCGGCCTGGTTGAGCGATCCGGCCAGGGCGCCAACCGGATGTTCGAAGAGTCCATCAAGGAAGGCAAGCCCAGGCCGGACTTCACGGGGACTGACGATTACCAGGTTGAGTTGACCCTGCGCGGCGAGATTCGGAATCCCGCCTTCCTCGGGTTTCTCCAAAAAGTCGGCGCTGAACGTCTGGCCACCTTCGGCACCAGGGACATCCTCGTATTGGACGCCATCCAGCGCGAAGAGCCGCTGGGGGAGGATCTTAAAGAGCACCTTCCGCGCCTCTTGGATGAAGGTATCGTCGAGCGGATCGGTCGGGGGCGTGGCTCCAGGTTGATCCTGTCCCGAGGGCTATATGACTTCATGGGCAAAGGCGGCGCCTATACCCGGCGAAAGGGTCTGGACCGGGAAACGAATAAGGCCCTGCTTCTGAAGCACATCCAGGTGAGCGATGACCGGGGCGCGTCCATGAAGGAGTTCGAGNNCGGCGGCAGATCAAAGTGCTAATCCAGGAACTGAGGAACGAGGGCAAGATCCGCTCCGAGGGCGCTCGGCGTGTGGCGAAGTGGCATCCGGGCACAGCCGGAGGTTTTGGACATGGGAGGTGATCCGTGTCCATAACACGATCCAAGCCGACAGGCGAACGACCAGTGCTTTCAATGACTTATATGGACATCCGCTGCGGTTCAACGGTTGGCGGAATGGCCATAATCTCTCCCTTTGGGCAAGATTCTGACCCGACTGACCGGATTGAGGAAGGGCGGCCTGATAGTGCGCAGGAGGCCAAGATTGTGCGCCGGAAGGTCGAGAGTGCCCTTTGCCATGATGCCGCCCTCTGATTCGCGGTATGGACTTGACGTCTCCCGCGCCGAGCTGGCGCAGGCCCTGAAGATCGTCGCTCGGGCAATCGGCAAACGCCCGGGAGACGCCAGCCTCCGTTTTGAGAATGGCTGTCTCTCTATCGAGGCCGGCAACACGGTGGCGGGTGCGCCTGCCCGCGTAACGTGGCCGCTCCCGATATTCGTAGACGCATCGTGGGTTCGCCGACTGGCGAAGCGTATGCCCGCCGGTGAGCCGATCCATCTGCGTGTCGATGCGGGAAGACTCTACGTGAACCGGTACTCGGAGCGCTGCGCATGGACTCCGAAGGAGCAGCCGCTGGCTACTGGGCCATCCGCAATCGACGAGAACGTCTTGATCCTGGAGGCCGCTCGGATTCTGAAGCCGTTACGGATCAGGAGATCTCATTTGGAAGAGTTGGTCTCAGAAGCGCGTGCGAGAGGGACGGCTTCGTGGTCC
>PMEV01000162.1 GCA_003154855.1 Bryobacterales bacterium | reverse complement strand
GGGTGCCCCGGCATGGCGTCCCAGGTGATAGTGACCGCCATTCCCGGCGCGACGCGGCCCAATTCCGGCTCATCGACGTAGACTTTCACGCGGAGCTTCTTGATATCGCCGACCTGGGCCGCGATGTCTCCCAGGTTTAGGTAGGCGCCCGTGCGGGCGGGCAGGTCGTAGACGCTGCCCTGCATGGGCGCGCGCAGCAGGCTGCGCTCCAGCCGCGCCTGGGCCTGTTCGAGCGCGGCCAGCGCCTCGTGGAGTTTGGCCTCCGCCACCACGCGATCCGCGGGGGCCACGAGAACGGCTCGCTTTCGTTCCAGGGCCTGCATCTCCGCCTGCAATTGCTGCACCTTCCGATTCGCCTCGATGGCTTCCTGCTTGGTGGCCGCCTGCTTCTCCTCGAGACGCTGCAGCGTCTGGTAGTCCCGCTGCGCGGCTTCGAGTTCCAGCTTGGCGCGTCCGAGTTCGTTGTCGATCTCCACGCGGGCGCTGGACCGGCCGCCTTGCCCAATCGTCTCCAGTTCGGCTCGTGCCTCGGAGACCGCGGCCTCGGCGGAAGCTACATCGGCGCGCGCGTCCCGCGCATCCAGTTCCACCAGCAGCGCGCCTTTGCCCACCTGCTCTCCCTTATGGACCACCACGCGCGAGACCGTGCCCGGCCGCTCCGCGCGCACAGCGGCCCATTCCCAAGGTTCCACCTTGCCGTTTGTCTCGAGGGTGCTCACCAGCCTCTCGCGGCGCGCCTTCGCGAAGGGGACCTCCGGTGGACTGGCGCCCTTGCGGTGCAGCCACCAAGCCAACGCCAGGGCCAGGATCACAGCCAGTATCGGGTAGATTCGCGTGCGAGACATGAGAGCGTCGGAAAACCTATTCTCCCAGATGACATACTGGAATGGCTATTCCACAAGCCGGTAAATCCGCGTTGGTCTTGTCCGCGGGCGGGATGTTCGGCGCCTACCAGGCCGGAGTCTGGAAAGTGCTGGCCCAGCGGCTGCGCCCCGACGTTGTGGTGGGCGCGTCGGCAGGGGCGTTGAACGCCTGGGCGATCGCCGGCGGAGCGGCGCCTGCGGACCTGATCGATTACTGGCTGGCGCCGGAATGCGCATCGCTGGCATCGTTCCGGTTCCTGCAAGCCCCCTGGCGCGGGGTCTTCGACGCCCGGCCGCTCCATGCGCGCATTCGCCGGCTGTGGGAGGCCTACCGGCCGCAACTGGAAATTGGCGTGGTGGCAACCGAGATACCGCGCCTGCGGCCCCGGCTGTTTCGCGGCCCGGAAATCGAGTGGAGGCACCTGGCGGCATCCACCGCCGTTCTGGCGTGCTACCCGCAAGTCCGGATCGAAGGCCGAATCTATAGCGACGGCGGCTTGTTGGAAGCCCTCCCGCTATGGGCCGCGGCGCGAATGGGCGCGACTCGCATTGTGGCCGTGAACGTCTTGGCGCTCGCTCCGTCGCGTCTGGCCGGATGGGCCGTCCGTAGGTTTCGCACGCTGGCGCCAGCTCCGCCGGCCGCGCCTGCGGAGCTCGAAGTGATCGTCATCTCCCCCAGCCGCCCGCTGGGGAGCTTGCGAGAAGCCGTATTCTGGAGCCGCGACGCCGTCGAGCGCTGCCTCGAGATGGGCGAACACGACGCCGCGCAGGTGGCCCTGTGACCGCTCATCCGATAGGGTTACAATGATGGCTATGCCGGTGTTCAAGGTCTACCGCATGCGGGATTCCCACTACCAGCAGTTCCGGTGGGCGCCCCATACGGTCGGCGCGGCCGAGGTGAAGCGCAAGGATTATGAACCGGCCGGCGAGGTGGAGGCGCCCAGCGTCTACGCGGCCTGGTCCGAGTTGCGGGAGAAGGGGCAGGCTCCGCGGGTAGGCGACCTGTTTGAATCCGAGGGCGGCGATCTGCACATCTTCAAGTACGTAGGTATCGAAGCGGCGCACTGGTTCGTCCCGGAGGTGAAGCCCGGCCCGGAGGCGGCCGACCAGCTCCGCGAGGCGCCTGGGGGGAGCGCGCCGGCTCCTTAGGGCACAGTCGTTTATGAAGAACGTGGACCCCCTGGGGTGGCGAACTCTGGATGCGTGCGGCGACGGCGTCGAGCCGGTCAACGCCTTCGCTCTGGTCACCTATATTCCGGCTCCGCTCGGCCGCTTCCTGGACGACTTGCGGCTCGAGCTGGTTCCCACCTTTCTCCCACGCGCGCACGCCACCATCCTCCCGCCCCGGCCCTTGGCGGTCGACCCTCGGGTGGCCTGGCAGCATGTCTACGCGGGCATCAAGGATTTCCCGCCCTTCGAAATCGTGGCCGGAGAAGTGGGGATGTTCAAGTCCACCTCGGTGGTCTACATCGCCATCGGAGCGGGCCGGCGGGTTCTCTTGCAAATGCACGACCAGTTGAACGCTGGACCGTTGGGCTGCAAGGAGCCGTTCGAATACCGCCCGCACATCACCGTGGCGCAGGATCTGAACCCCGAGCGGGCCGCGGTTGCCTACGAGCTGGCGCGCCGCCGTTGGGCGGAGTATACCGGCCAGCGCTGGTTTGCAGTGGACCGCGTGGTTTTCGTCCAGAACACCAACCGCAAGCGCTGGCTGGACCTGGCCGAAGCCCGCCTGGGCGTTCCCTCCGCCCGGTAACGCCGGCTCCTGCCCTAAACGGCCTTATCCCGGTCCTTTGGTGAGAGATGCCGCTTCAACCGGCCGGACGTGGGGTAAGCTTCAGCTTGCCCACGAACTTCTTCACCACCCCGCCAAGTGGCAAACAATGTAGCGCTGGCGGTCTTGCCGCCGGTGCCTACTCGAACAGCTCGATCTGATCCTTGGGTTTCGGCTTGGGCTTGGCCGGGCGCAAGGGGCTGCCCACCACGCCCAGCACCTGCACGTCGGCCAGCGCCGCGCGGGGCACGAAGACCCTCTGGTTACTGGAAGTTGGGCTGGGTGGCACCACAGTGAATCCGTAAGGCTCCAGCAGCAGGAGATTATTGGCCAGAATCCCGTCCATCAACTCCCCGTCCCGGAAGCGCATCCTCACCCAGACGCCGTTGGTCTTGGGACGGGTATTGAAGACACGGTGCTCGGCCCCGGGCTCGATCGAGTCGAAATCTCTAACAAAATAAACGGCTTTGACGTCCTCGTAGGGAACCATCAGCACCTCGCCGGAGGGGCTGAGCACCTCCAACCCTTCGGCGCGCAGGTAGGCCTGGGGGTTGACGAACCCTGGCAAGGGTTCGCGCTCGAAGCGCCGGATCACGATCTTCTTGTTGGTCGAGGATGCCAAATCGAGGCCCCCCACTTTTTTCCAAACAATTTCGCAAGTATTGTATCATTGGCACAGTGTGTAGCGCGGCGCCATACGCGGACCAGATCCCGGCATACCTGGACTTCTGCCGCGTCGAGAAGGGTTTGGCGGCCAACTCGCTGGAGGCCTACGGCCGTGATTTGGCGCGCTTCTCATCATCGTGTAAATTGCAGACTATAAAGGATTTTCCAGATCCTGACGCGCTGCGCCGCTACCTGGATTCCCTCTCTGCCGCAGGCCTCGAAAGCCGCTCCATCGCCCGCCATCTGACCACCTTGCGAAACTTCGTCGCCTACCTCCTCCGGGAGGGAATCCTACAGCAGGACCCCACTGCTTTCCTGAGCCTGCCCAAGCAATGGCAGAACCTCCCTAAGTACCTGAGTCATAAGGAAATAGATCAACTGCTCGAGGCGCCGGATGCGGCTCGGCCGAGGGGCGCCCGCGATCGGGCCATGCTGCAGCTCCTCTATGCCAGCGGGTTGCGCGTGACCGAGCTGTGCGAACTGCAATTATCTGATTTCATGGAAGATATGGGAGTGGTTCGGGTGTTGGGGAAGGGCGGCAAGCAGCGGTTGGTGCCGGTGGGTCGACCGGCTGTGGCGGCTTTGCGGAATTATCGCGACGGGGCCAGATTGGCTTTGCTTCGGGGGCGCTCCAGCCGATATCTTTTCGTAACCGCGCGCGGTACCTGCATGACGCGTCAGGCGTTCTGGAAACTGCTGGCGGCTTACGGCAAGAAGGTGGGAGTCTTTCGCCATCTGACGCCGCACGTGGTTCGTCACAGTTTCGCGACCCACCTGCTGGAGGGGGGCGCCGACCTACGGAGCGTTCAAACCATGCTAGGCCATGCCGACATCTCGACAACCCAGATCTACACCCATGTGATGCGGTCCCGGCTCAGAAAGACCCTGGACGAACATCACCCGCGAGCGTGAAGGAGGCTGGTAGCGAGGCTGCGAGCTGACATATGAGCGACTACATGTTCATGCTGGAGAGCCATCTCGGCACCGATCAGAACCGCGTGGTCGCCGAGGTTCGGGCAGCGGCGGCGGAGGCCAACGTCAGTCTGTTCCTGACCGGCGGCGCGATGCGCGACATGCTGGGCGGTTTTCCCATCCAGGACCTGGATTTCACGGTCGAGGGAAACGGTCTCAAGGTGGCCAGGGCGGTGGCCAAGCAAACCGGCGCGAAGATCGTGGCCGAGGACGAACTGCGCAAGAGCGCCGAGTTGGTGTTTCCCGGGGGCGTGACGGTCGAAATCGCGATGGCGCGCAGCGAGCGCTATTCCAAGCCCGGCGCCAAACCCCAGGTGGCCCCGGCTTCGATCCACGAGGACCTCGGACGCCGCGATTTCACCGTGAACGCCATCGCGCTCTCGCTCAACCGAGCCTCGCGCGGCCTGCTCATCGACCCCACCAACGGCCTGGGCGACTTGGAACACAAGGAGCTGCGGACCGCTTACAACTACGCGCTCTACGACGATCCCAGCCGTGTACTGCGGCTGGTTCGGTTGCAGGTCCGCTTGGGATTCTCGATTCAGGATCGCACACGGACACAGCTCGAAAATGTTTTGGCCGAGCAATTGGAAACCCGCATCGCGCCCAGCCGGCTGTTCGAGGAGTTGTGCAGAATCGCCGCCGATCCAGCGGCCGCCGACATCGCCCGCATGCTCGATGAACAGCATTTGCTGGGCCTGTTTTCCCCCGCCTTGGCCGGCCCGAAATTCAATCTTGCCGGGTTGGTGAAGCTGCAGAAAGCCAAGCACTTGGTCCCGTCGGGTATTTCTTTCCCCGTGGAGAATCTCAGCCTCTTCCTGTGTTGCCTTGCCGAAAAGCTGACGCCCAAGGAGAAGGCCGGGCTGATCCAGGCGACCGCCATGCCTAAGCCGGACGCCGATCGGTGGCAAAAGCTGGAGCCCCGCGCCAGAAAGCTCGAAAGCGAGTTGAAGGCGCCCAAGCTGAGCCGGCCCTCGCAGGTGTACCAGGTACTTTCGAAGGCGCCTGGGGAGCAGATCCTGTTTCTGCTGATTCGCTCGGCGTTGCGGCTGGTCCAGGACCGGGCCCGCAACTACCTCCAGAAGTACCTTCCGATGGCCCAGGAAGTCCGCGATGAGGAAGTGCGCGCCCAGGGCGCGACCCCGGGCACTCCCAAGTTCCACAAGGTGAAGGAAGCGCTGATCGCGGCCAAATTGAACGCCCGGCCAAAGAAGATCGTCCCCGAGGCGGTGCCCGAGGCGCCGCCCCCCGAGGCCGCGCCGCCGGTCGAGCCGCCCCCGGGCCAGAAGCGGGCCTTGCGCCAGCCGATCGTGAGAACCTGACCCACCCCTGTCGCGCCGTAGCACCGGCGGTCTTGCCGCCGGTATCGTGCGTCCCCACAGTCCGGAGGCGTATCCAGTACGCCCAGGACTATGCCCAAACCCAACGAAGTAAACATGGGTAGATCCTGCGCCGCCCGGGGCCAGGTTTGGCGGGTCATGCTAGACTATAGGGAGCAGAAGTGTGATTGCGGGTAGAGTCCCGCAACCTTCGTCCCCGTTCCAACGTCTACACGGGGAAGAGAGCGAAGGCGCTTGGCCTGCTCGGTGCGGAGGCCAAGTGCGCCGAGAGAAGAAAATGCAAGGCTCAGAACCACTATCCTCACAACCGCCCAAACCCCAGAGCGAAGCGGAAGTTCCCATTCTCACCGCCGACGACCATCTAAAGCATCTGCTGCTCGCCGAGACAGGGGAGCCGTGGTTTAGCTCTCTGGCCCGGAATCTCAAGGACCTGATTCGTCCCCAGAAGTTGCCTCCGCTGCAGTTGACTTCGAAGCCCGTGGCAGTGAAGAACATCTGGGGCGACTATCGATACGGCAAGCAGGCCGGAGTGTCCTCCACCGCGATCCACGTGGTGGCGGTGATCCTCATGTTCACCCTGGCGGGCAGCAAGACCGTCCGGGAAGCCGTCGTGAATACGGCTAAACTGGTCGCACCGGCGGCCTGGACGCCCGATATGACGCCCAAGCCCCAGAAGCAGCAGGGTGGTGGTGGCGGCGGCGACCGGTCGCCGTTGCCGGCCAGCAAGGGCCGGGCGCCCAAGTTCGCGGAGCGCCAGTTCGTCCCACCCCAGCAGGTGGTGAACAATTCCGATCCAAAGCTGCTGATGGAGCCCACCCTGATCGGGCCGAACGACATCCGGCTGCCCAACGTCAACCTGCCGGTTTGGGGCGATCCCAACGCCAAGATCGGTCCGTATTCCAACGGGCCGGGCTCGGGTGGCGGCATCGGTTCCGGCTCCGGCGGCGGCATCGGTCCCGGACGTGGACCGGGTTACGGACCCGGCGAGGGCGGCGGCATCGGTGGTGGCGTATACCGGGTGGGTGGCGGCGTCTCGGCGCCCGTCGCGATCTACAAGATCGAGCCCGAATACTCCGAAGAGGCCCGCAAGGCGAAATTCCAGGGCACCGTGGTGCTCTCCATCGTCGTGGACGAGCAGGGACTGCCCCGCAGCTTCAAGGTGGTCAAGCCGCTCGGTCTGGGGCTGGACGAGAAGGCCATCGAGGCGGTCCAGAAGTGGCGCTTCTCGCCTGCCAAGATGAACGGCAAGGCGGTCGCCGTGCAGGCCACCGTCGAAGTGAATTTCAGATTGCTGTAGCCCCGCGCCGCCGGCATTCCTCGCACGGACATATGAGCCGGAAATGCTCGTAGGAGTAAATGCCCGTGTTGTGCCCGTCGTTCCACTTCAGACGGAGGGCGTAGTTGCCCACCGGCTCGACCGCCTCGATCTTGAGCGCGGGCTTGTAGAGCTGGAGCGGGTTGGAGGCGGGCGGCGGCGTGCCATGCGTGCCGCTGCAAGTGGCGCACGGACAGCGGTCCCTCAGGTACTTCAGCTCGTACTGGCTATGGTGGCCGTCCCGCCAGTCGATCTTAACGCCGTGGGACTTCGAGATGGCGATGTGCTCGGCTTCGAAGCTGGCCATTTCACATCCGTTGGATATCCCGAATCCCGCTCAGACGGCGCATGGCGGACACGATGCGCTCGAGCTGCTTCTTGTCGCGCACATCCACGGTCATGTCCACCACGGCGCCCTCGTGCTCCAGGCTGCGCGCTTCCAGGCTGCGGATGTTGCTGCTCTCGTTGAACAGCACCGAGGTCAGTTCGCTGAGCATCCCGGGACGGTCGGTGGTGTGAACCAGAAACTTGACGGGGAACGATTCGCTGGTGGCGCGCGCCCATTCCACGTCGATCCGGCGCTCCACCTCGTACATCAGGTTCTGGACGTTGGTACAGGAAGTGGAGTGGACCGCGACGCCCTTCCCGCGAGTCACGTAGCCCACGATGGCCTCGCCGCGGATTGGATTGCAGCACTTCGCGCGGTAGACCAGCAGGTCGTCCATGCCCTTGACGCGGATCACCAGATCGCCCGCATCCGGGCCGCCGGGCGGGGGCGCCGCCGGCTTGAGCGCTCCCTCCCGCTCGCGCTCGGCTTCGGGTTCCGGGCCTACGGTTTCCGGTGAAATCTTCTGCAAGACTTTGCGGGGGGAGAACTTGCCGTAGCCCAGCGCGGCGTGCAGATCCTCGGCCTTGGCGAACCCGTACTCGGAGGCCACCCGCTCCAGGTCGGCCTTGGTGACCTTGGAAAGCGATACGCCGAGGCGCCGCGCCTCTTTCTCCAGGTATTTCTCGCCGATCTCGATGGCCTTGGCGCGCTCGGTGGCGTTGATCACCGCTTTGATCTTGTTGCGCGCCCGCGGCGTCTTAACCAGCGCCAGCCAGTCCTTCGAGGGCATGTGGCCCGGCTGGGTGAGGATCTCCACCACGTCCCCGTTGCGCAGCTCGTACTTGAGTGGAACGATGCGGCCGCTGATCTTGGCGCCCACGCAACCGTGTCCCACGGCGGTGTGGATGGCGTAGGCGAAGTCGATCGGAGTGGCCTCCCGCGGCAGCACGATCACCTTCCCGCGCGGCGTGAAGGTGTACACCTCCTCGCGGTACAGGTCCACCTTGAGCGTGGACATGAACTCGCCCGGATCGCGCATCTCCTGAATCCACTCCAGCAGGTGGCGCAGCCAGGCGATGTGCTGGTCTTCCTGGCCGTCCTTGCGGCCCTCTTTGTATTTCCAGTGCGCGGCGATTCCCTGTTCCGCGATGCGGTGCATCTCCTCGGTGCGAATCTGGACTTCAAACGCCTGGCCACCCGGCCCCATCACCGAGGTGTGCAGGGATTGGTAGAGGTTGGGGCGCGGGATGGCGATGAAGTCCTTNNTTCCGGATGCAATCCGTGACCACGCGCACCGCCAGCACGTCGTAGACCTGGTCGATCCCGATCTTCTGCCGCTTCATCTTCTGGTGGATCGAGTAGGCGCGCTTGATGCGCCCCTCGATGCGGGCCGGAACGCCCTCCCGCCGCAGCACCTCGTCGACGGTGTCCTTGATCTGTTTGAGCAACTCGTCGGTGGCGCTGCGCTTGGATTCGATGGCGGCCGCGATCTCGGCATACGAGTCCGGCTCCAGATAGCGGAAGGCCAGGTCTTCCAGTTCGCCGCGGATCCTCCCCATTCCCAGCCGATGCGCAATGGGCGCATAGATATCCAGGGTTTCCTGGGAGATGCGGCGCTGCCGGTCGGGCGCCAGAGCGCCCAGCGTCCGCATGTTGTGCAGACGGTCCGCCAGCTTGACGATAACCACCCGGACATCGTCCACCATGGCCAGCAGCATCTTGCGAACGCTCTCGGCCTGGCGTTCCTCCCGGTCGTAGAATTTCAGTTTGCTCAGTTTGGTGACGCCGTCCACGCACCGCGCCACCTCTTCGCCGAAGTTCTTGCGGAGCTCCTCGGGAGTGGCGCTGGTGTCCTCCAGGACGTCGTGGAGCAGCCCGGTCTGCAAGCAGACCAGGTCCATGTTCATTTCGGCCAGGGCTAGCGCCACGTTCAAGGGATGCGCGATGTAGGGCTCGCCGGAATCGCGGAACTGTCCGTTGTGGGAGGCGATGGCGAAACGGTAGGCCTTCTCGAGCGGCGCGAGATCCTCGCGGGGCCGCAATTCCAGCACTTTGGCCGTCAATCGGGCGTACAGGTCCGCGACCATGAGGGGTGGGCTGGCTTCCGTCGCCAGCGCCGCGGGCGCCTCGCTAGGGTCGGAGGGCATGTAGAAAAAAACAGGCGGCTATCCTAGCCGCCTGTTAACCATTATAGAAGAATGCAACGCGGAATGGCGGCCCGGCGGGCCGGGGCGCCCTCATGGCGCCCACACATTTCCTCTCCCCGCCCGCACGCGCCCGCGCCCGGCAGGCGCGCCGCCTCACCGGCCCACCGGCTTACTTGGTGGCGGGCTGGTCCATCGCCGGCAGGGCCCCGGCCTTCTCCTTGCGCGTGGTGAGCGTCTTCTGCAGCCAGTCGTCCGCCGTGTTGGTGTCCTTCCGGTAGTCGTCCATGTTGGCGGCCATGTCGGCTCGCTGGCGGTACAGCAGGCTCAGGTATGCCATGGCGTCGTCGTAGTTGCTATCCAGCGCCAAAGCCGCCTCGAGATTCTTCATGCCACCGTCGACCACGTCCCAGTAAGTCGCGCGCAGTTCCTCGCGCGCCTTCTTGTCCTTGATCGGCACCGGGTCCTCGGGCTTCTGCCCGATGGTGGCTTTCAACTGGCCGATGGCGGCGTAGGTCTTGGTCCAGGCGATGACTCCCAGGCTGTAGAAGGCTTCCTTATTCTTCGGGTCGACCTCGGTGAGCCTCTTATACCACTCCTGAGCCTCTTCCAGCTTCTTGACCTTTTGCGCCAGATCCGCCAAGCCTTGCGCTTCGTTGAAATTCAGGCTGGCCATCGAGGCGATAGCGACCGTGTCCCGGGGGGCCGCCTCCAGCACCTTCAGGAAGTTCTCCTTGGCCGCCGCGGCCATCCTGGAATTCTCTTCCGACGCGCCGCCGGGGATGTACTGGTTCATGTAGGCCACGGCCAGATACACCCGCGCGGTGGGGAAGCTGGGGTCCAGCCGGATCGCCTCTTTGAACCTCTCCACGGCATCCGCGTACTTGGCGGCCTTAAACGCCTGCACGCCCTTGTTCAGCTCGTTGCGCGCCATGAGCTTGTTGCAGCCGGTAGCAGTCACGGCAATCAGGCCCAAGACCGGCGCCACCAATACATAAGTCCATTTGCGGTTCATTCTAGCTCCTGATCACAACAAATCGTTAAGAGGAGACCCGGGCTACTGTCCAGCCTTGATCTTCTCGGTCATCAGGCCGACCTTGTCGATGCCGGCGCCGTGAGCGATGTCGATCACCCTGGCCACATTCTGGTACATAAGATCGGGGTCGCCATCCACAAAAATCACGCGCTCGTTGCGGGTCTTGAAGATGTCCTCCAGCCTCGCGCCCAGCCGGCTCTCTTCGATCGGCTCCGAGTTAATCATGATCGAGCCGCCCTTGTTCACCTGGATGACCACCGTGCGCTGGTCCGCCAGGCTTTGCGGCTGGTTGGGCTGCGCGGGCAGCGGAACCAGGGCGTTCAGGCCCTTGGGCGTGATCGGCGCGATCACCATGAAGATGATCAGCAGCACCAGCAGAACATCGATGAGCGGAGTGACGTTCATGTCGCACTTGGTCTTGTCGGAGCCGCCACCACCCACTGCCATTGACATAATGATTTCTCCTTTACAATAAAATGCCGGTTACTGGCTCGCTGGCCTGGACTTTTCGTCGACCGCGTCGGTCATCAGTCCCAACTGGTCCACTCCCGCGGCCCGCAGGTTGTCCACCACCTCCACGACCTTCTTGTAAGTCGCCCGGGAGTCGGCTTTCACGTAGCACGTCTTGTCCGTGCGGCCCGAGAGCATGTCCTTGACCTTGGGCGGCAAGTCCTCGACTTTCGTTGGCGTGCTGCCCAGGTAGGTTCGGCCTTCCCGCGTGACCGCCACCACCACGGCGTCTTCCTTCTCCGCGGCTGCCATGGCGACCTGATTGTGGGTCTTCACCAGGTCCACGCTGACGCCCTTTGACAACATCGGCGTGATGACCATG
>PMEV01000173.1 GCA_003154855.1 Bryobacterales bacterium | reverse complement strand
CAGCCCGTCGATGGCCACGCTGTCCCCCGGCTCGACCGGCCGCTCGCCGAACAACTGTTTCCGGACGTTGTCCCCGATCACCGCCACGCGCGCCGCGCCCGTGTCGTCCTCGGCCGCCAAAAACCGCCCGCGGCCGACGGGAATGTTGCGGATCTTCGAGTAGCCCGACTCCACGCCCAGCGCCGAGAACACGCCGCTATTGAACGGGCTCACGGCGCGTACCGGGTTCTGCAACTCGCTCACCACCACGCTGACCCGGAAGCACTCCGCGCGGATGTCGCGCACGTCGTCATCGTTGAGCCGGATGCGCCTCCCCGCCCGCCGGCCCCCGGCCTGCTTTTCCGTTCGGCCCCCGAAGACGATCACGATGTTCTCGCCGATCTCCCGGAACCGGTCGCGCTGGCCTTCCTTGAAGCCGTCGCCCATCGCCACAATCAGCACGATCGAGGCGACTCCCCAGGCAATCCCCGCCATCGTCAGGAAGCTGCGCAGCTTGTTGCGCAGCAGGCTGGAAAGGACGTGGCTCAGCAGCTCTCTTAGGAAGGTCACGCGGCGCTGCCTATTGCAGGATCACCTGCTGGCCTTCGCTGAGGCCCTTCAGGATCTGCATCTTGGCTCCGTTGCTGATGCCCGTCACCACCGCCACCCGCCGCTTGCCGCTCTCCAGCGCCGGGTCCGGAACCTCTACCTCCGTCGAGCGGTCCTTCTTGTAGACGATCGCGCCCTCGGGCACCGCCAGCACGCCCTTGCGCTCCTCCAGCATGATCTCGGCGTTGGCCGTCATGGTGGCCATCAGTTTCCCGCTCTCGTTTGAGATCGAGACCCGCACCTCGAACGTGGTGACGTTATCTTTCTCCACTCCCATGGGCGAGATCTTCGTCACTTTGCCCGTGAAGCTCTGGTCCTTGTACGATTCCACCTTGATGCGCGCCGGCTGGCCGAGGTAGACCTTTCCGATATCGCTCTCGTCCACCTTGCCCTTCACGTAGACCTCGCGCAGGTCCCCCAGCGTCATGATCAATGTTGCGCCGGAGCCCATGGTCAAGATGGAGCTGACCGCGTCGCCCACCTCGCGGTCGCGGCTGAGCACTACGCCGTCAATCGGCGATACGATGGTCGCGTTGCGCAGGTCCTCTTCGGATTGCTCCATCGCGGCGCGCGCCTGATCCACTTGCGCCTCGGACCGCGTGATTGCGGCGCTCGCCACGCCCAGGTTCCCCTCCGCCTGCGCCTGGCGGTTGACGGCCATCTCGTAGTTCTTCTCNNGCGTCGTCGCGGGCGTTCAGCGCGAGGAGCTTGTCGTGGAACATTTCCCGCGCGCGCTCCATGTCCCGCTTCAGGAACGGAACGTCCGGCCCCAGCGCCTCCACCTTGTCCCGCTCGTATTCCGCCCGCGAGCTCTTGAGCGCCGCCTCCGCCATGCCCAACGCCGCGCGCGCCTGCCGCAGTTTGGGCAGCAGATCGTTCTGGTCCAGTTCGCAAATCACCTGCCCCTGCCGCACGATGTCCCCAACGTTGACCGGCAGCTTCAGGATGATGCCGCTGGCCTTGGACTTGATCTCCACCTGAGTGGTGGGCTGTATCTTGCCGGTCGCCACCACCGAGCGCGCCAGGTCCGTTCGTTCCACGCGCACCAGCCGCTCGGGATCGATCTTGGCCGGCGCATGCGTGAACGCCTTGAGCGATATGAACGCCACGCCTGCCAGGCCCAGCACCACCAGAATCCAAATGAAGGAACGTTTCTTTCGCGTTGCCATAACGATGAAGACGCCGATGCCCTAATTACCAGTTTACGAGAATGGCCGCGCGCCGGTTCCCGGAATCGAGGGGCGAAGAGCGGCGCCCGCACGACGGCCCGGCGATCCTACTTGTACGCCGAGATTCCGGTCACCTTCTCCCCGATCGCCAGCGCGTGGATGTGGTCGGTGCCCTCGTAAGTCTTCACCGTCTCCAGATTGCACATGTGCCGCATGATCGGGTACTCGTCCGTGATGCCGTTGGCTCCCAGCAGGTCGCGGCTCAGGCGGGCGCAATCCAGCGCCATGGCGGCGTTGTTCCGCTTCAGCATCGAGATGTGCGCGGGCTCGGCCTTGCCCCGATCCTTCAACCGGCCCACCTGCATCGCCAGCAGTTGCGCTTTGGTGATCTCGGTGATCATCCAGACCAGTTTCTCCTGCACCAACTGGTGCGACGCAATCGGCCGGTCGTCGAACTGCTTCCGCAGAATGGCGTACTGGCGCGCGGTTTCGTAGCACTCCATGGCCGCGCCGATCGCTCCCCAGCCGATGCCGAAGCGCGCCTGCGTGAGGCACATCAGCGGGGCTTTGAGGTCCTTGGCCCCCGGCAGCATGTTCGCGCCCGGAATGCGGCAGTCCGCCAGCGACAGGCTCGAGGTCACCGAGGCCCGCATGGACCACTTGCCGTGGATATCCGTGCTGACGAGACCCGGCGTGCCCCGCTCCACCAGGAAGCCTCGAATGCCCTCCTCCGTCCGCGCCCAGATCACGGCGACGCTGGCCGCGCTGCCGTTGGTGATCCAGGTCTTCTCGCCATCCAGCACCCAATCCTGGCCCTCCCGGCGCGCGCGGGTGCGCATCCCCGACGGGTTGGATCCGAAATCCGGCTCGGTAAGCCCGAAGCAGCCGATCGCCTCGCCCGATTGCAGCCGCGGCAGCCAGCGTTGCTTCTGGTCTTCCGATCCGAACGTCAGAATGGGGTACATCACCAGCGCACCCTGCACCGACACGAAGCTGCGCAGACCGGAATCGCCGCGCTCGAGCTCCTGCATCACCAGCCCATACTCGACGTTGTTCAGCCCGGCGCAGCCGTACCCTTCGAGGTTCGCGCCAAGGAACCCCAGCCGGCCCAACTCGCCGATCAACTCGGAGGGAAACCGCGCTTCGCGGTAGCAGTCGCGAACGATCGGGATCACCCGTTCCTCCACGAACTGCCGCGCCGTCTGCCGCACCAGCAGCTCCTCTTCGCTGAACAGGCTGTCGATGTGCAGGAAGTCCACGCCCCGAAATGGTTCCATGCCCACCATCGTACCGAAGCGAGCCCCTCCGCAACGGCACGTCTTCCGGTCGGAATCGCGTCTGCTAGCCTGTAGTTGATGTCTCGAATCCTGCCCTTCGTCCTGCTGGCATCCGCCGCCTGGGCGCAGAAACCGCCCGCCACGCGCGCCGATAACGTCAAAGAGGTCCTGCACGGCGTCGAGATCGCCGACCCCTACCGCTGGCTCGAAGACCAACAGAGCCCGGAAACTCGCGCCTGGATCGACGCCCAGAACGCCTACTCGCGGCCCATCCTCGACCGGCTGCCGGCTCGCGCCCGCCTCGGCAAGCGCCTGGCGGAACTGATGAACGTCGAGGAGACCAGCGTTCCGCGCGCCCGCGGCGGCCGCTACTTTTTCACGCGCCGCCGCATCGGTCAGGATCAGCCCGTTCTGTGCATGAAGGAAGCTCTCGACGGCCCGGACCAGGTGCTGGTGGACCCCGCTCCGCTCAGTCCCGACCACACCACCTGGGTCAGCTTCCTCGATATTTCCGAGGATGGCAAGCTGGTGGCCTACGGCATTCGCCGGGGCGGGGAGGACGAAGTCACCGTCAAGCTGCTGGACGTGGATAGCCGCCGCAATCTCGCCGACGAACTGCCGCGTGGCCGTTATGACGTTTCGATCGAGCCCAGCCGCGCCGGCTTCTACTACAGCCGCTTCGAAAAGGCCGGGCCGCGTGTTTACCATCACGTCATCGGCCAGCCCGCCAGCCAGGATCGCGTGGTTTTCGGCCAGGCCTACGGGCCGGAGAAGCTGATCGACGCGCATCTCTCCGAGGGCGGCCGCTACCTCCTGATCCATGTCTTCGAGGGCAGCGTCGGCGAGCGCACCGAAATCTGGGCGCAAGACCTCGCGCGCGCGACTCCGCTCGTCCCCATCGTCAAGGACCTTCCCGGCAGGTTCTTTGGCGAAATCGGCGGCGACACCCTCTACATTCACACGGATTGGAAGGCGCCCCACGGCCGCATTCTCGCGATCGATCTGCGCAACCCCGCGCGCGATCGCTGGCGGGAGCTGATCCCGGAGGGCGATGCGCCCATCGAAAGCTTCTCCATCGCCGGCGGTATGTTGTTTGTCGAAACCCTCCGCAATTGCTCCTCGGCGCTCGCCGTTTTCTCGCCCGAGGGCCACCGCGTGCGCGATATCGACCTCGCCGGCATCGGCTCCGCCAGCGCTCCGGGCGGTAACTGGAGCGGCCACGAGGCTTTCTTCCAGTTCAATTCGTTCCACATCCCCGAGAGCATCTACCGCTACGACACTGCCGGCGGGAAGCAGTCCCTGTGGTGGCGCGCCAATGTCCCCATCGATCGCGACCAGCTCGAGCTGAAGCAGGTCTGGTACCCATCCAAGGACGGCACGAAGATCCCCATGTTCCTGCTGTATCGCAAGGGGCTGCGCCTGGACGGCACGAATCCCGTCTTCCTCACCGGCTACGGCGGATTCGATATCAGCCTGACCCCCGCGTTCGCCCCCAAGGCCGTTCTGTGGGCCGAGAATGGCGGCGTCTTCGCCCAGCCGAACCTGCGCGGCGGCGGCGAGTTTGGCGAAAAGTGGCACGAGGCCGGGATGCACGAGAAGAAGCAGAACGTTTTCGACGACTTCATCGCGGCCGCCGAGTGGCTCGTGGCGAATCGCTTCACGAGCCCTTCGCGCCTCGCGATTTCGGGCGCCAGCAACGGCGGGCTGCTGATGGGCGCCGCCATCACCCAGCGCCCGGACCTGTTTCGCGCCGCCATCTGCGGCTACCCGCTGCTCGACATGCTGCGCTTCCAGAAGTTCCTGGTGGCACGCTGGTGGGTGCCCGAATACGGCTCCGCGGACGATCCCGGCGCGTTTAAGTACATCTACGCCTATTCGCCCTATCAGCATGTGCGGCCGGGCGTGAAATACCCCGCCGTGCTCTTCACCACCGGCGACGCCGATACCCGCGTCGCGCCCCTCCATGCCCGCAAGATGGCCGCGCTCCTGCAGGCATCGACCGCCTCGGACCGCCCCATCCTCCTGCGCTACGACACCAGCGCCGGCCACAGCCGCGGCCGCCCCATCGGCAAGCAGATCGACGATCTCACCGACGAACTGGCCTTCCTCTACTCGCAATTGGGAGAATGATGGTCTGCTTGAGTAGCAACGTAAGCGGGTAGCAGATGAAGCGCAAGCACATCGGATCATCCTTCGATAGTTGGCTCCGCGAGGAGGGCGGCTACGAGGAAGCCACCGCGGCCGCCATCAAACGCGTGCTCGCCCGCCAACTCGAAGCCGCCATGAAGGAGAAGCGGATTTCCAAGGCCGAGATGGCCCGCCGTACACACACCGGCCGCGTCGCGCTTGATCGGTTGCTCAACCCCGAATACGAAGCGGTAACGCTAAGCACTCTGCGCAAAGCCGCAATCGCCGTGGGTCGGGAACTGCGGCTTGAGCTGGTCTAGGGTCGAAGGACGCCCCGTTTGCATCTAAGAAGCGATCTATCCGGGGCGGTTTGCAGAAGCCGTCTCTACTGCGACTCACTCCCCGGCCGCCGGCATGTCAGCGTCTCCTCGGATTTCGCCTTGACAGCATCTTCGTGACACGGGCGAGAATCTCCTTGGATGAGTAATCTGGAACGTCCGTTCCCTGACTCTCTGGCTGGCGGAAAGCCCAAAGCCGTTCCTTGGGTAGTATCCAGGCTTGAATCTGCCCCTCGGTAACCCCAACGTGCTGCTCGAACATGAGCTCCGCCCCGTCGGCAAGTTCACCAGCGACCAGCGTGTCCAGTTGTGCTATCCCCCTGAACTTGTGTTGCACCCGGCATCCGTCCGGATTGTCATACACGGTTTCACCCCCATGCCCCAATTGCAAGGCCTTGTCGTAGGCTTCTTTCGGCGTGCGCGCGCTAACCAAGAAGAAGTTGCGGTGAACGACATTCCTCGCCTGCCCGTCTACTGTTATTTCCATGATCAGCGCCGCCACGTACCATTCTCGACCTCGTCGATCTTCGACCACGCTCCCTCACCTCCCGATTGACCGGGTGTGCGCGACAGCACATCCTCCGCTGGGCTTTCGCGGAGTTGAATCACTCAGAGTCGCCCTGCCGGCGTGCTTAGTCCATTATCCTCTTAGGCCGGGGTCCCCGCGCCCCGTCCCCGGTGTCCGCCCCCCATCGCGCGCCTCGCCAGAGCCACACTGGGAACCCCCGCCCACCCCGCCGTGTAGAATAGGCACGGAAGGGGAAGATCATGCGATCCGCCATGGATTGGCCGCGGCTAGCGCGTTTGGCCGCCTCATTGGGCCTCGTCGCCGCGGTGACGATCGCCTGCGCCCTGGTCCTGCACGTGAATGCCACCACCGTCGCGCTCACTTTCCTGCTCGCCATCCTGGCCATCGCCACCTGGTGGAGTCTGCCCGAAGCCGTGCTCGCCTCCGTCGCCGCCGTGCTCTGCTTCAACTACTTCTTTCTGCCTCCGGTCGGCACGCTGACCATCTCCGACCCTCAGAACTGGGTGGCCCTGGTGGCCTTTCTGGTCACCGCGGTTACCGCGAGCCAATTGTCCGCCACAGCCAAACGCCGCGCCGCCGAGGCCCTCCAGCGCCGCGCCGAGATGGAGCGCCTCTACAATCTCAGCCGCGCCTTGCTGCTCGCGGATGCCCGCCACACCGGCGTCGCCCGCCAGGTCGTCATGCACGTAGCCTCCGTCTTCGACGTCCAAGCCGCCGCCATTTTCGACCGGCGCACCGGCGAGACCGCACACTCCGGCCCCCAGGATCTTCCTATCGCCGAAGGCCGTCTGCGCGATGCCGCCCTGCAGAACACCGAGCTCGACGAGAACGGGGTCGCCATCGTTCCCATCCGGTTGGGCGGAAGCCCCATCGGCAGCCTCGCGATCCTGAGCCATGGCATCTCCGACGCCGCCCTGCACGCCATCGCCAACCTGGCCGCGATCTCCTTCGAACGCGCCACCACGCTCGAGCTGGCCGGCCGGGCCGAGGCTGCCCGCGAGAGCCAGGAACTGAAATCCACCTTGCTGGACGCCGTGGCGCACGAATTCAAGACGCCGCTAACCTCCATCAAGGCGGCGGTCTCGGCCTTGCTCTCGGCGCCGCAGTCGGATTCGACCACCGCCGAGCTACTCACCGTCATCAGCGAGGAGACCGACCGCATGAGCTCCATGGTCACCGACGCCATCGACATGGCGCGCATCGAGGCCGGCGAGCTGCGCATCGAGCGGCAGCCGCAGCGTCCCGCCGACCTGCTGGCCACCGCCCTCGCCAAGGTCGAACCCACTCTGGATGGCCGCAGGATTGAGATCTCCGCATCGAGCGACCTGCCGCTGTGCAGCGCCGATCCCGTCATGTTTCAAACCGCCATCCTGCAACTTGTCGACAATGCCTTGAAATACTCGCCGCCCGGTTCGCCCATCACCGTGCGCGCCGAGGCCCGCCAGGACGGCGTGGTCTTCGCCGTCTCCGACCGCGGCCCGGGCATTCGCGAAGCCGACCGCGAGCGCGTTTTCGAGAAATTCTATCGCTGTGACAAGGACCGCCATCGCATCCCAGGCACCGGCATGGGCCTCGCCATCGCCCGGGAAATCGTGCTGGCCCATGGCGGCCGTATCTGGGTCGAGAGCGCGGACCGGGGTTCCCGCTTCTGCTTCTCTCTTCCGCTGGCCACCGACGAGGAGTCGTCGTGAGCGCCACTCGAATTCTGGTGGTGGACGACGAGCCGCAGATCCGCCGCGTCATGCGGGCCACGCTCGCCGGCCACGGCCATTTCATCGCGGACGCGCGAAGCGGCGAAGAGGCCCTCGAGAAGCTCGCGGCCGACCGCTTCGACCTGGTTCTCCTGGACATGAATATGCCCGGCATGGGCGGGATGGCGGCCTGCCGGGAAATCCGCGCGCGCTGGGACATCGCCATCATCGTGCTCACCGTGCGCAACACCGAACAGGACAAAGTCCAGGCGCTCGACGCGGGCGCCGACGACTACGTCACCAAGCCTTTCGGCATGCCCGAGCTGCTGGCGCGCATCCGCGCCGCCCTGCGCCGCCTGCCTCCGCGCGCCGAAGACGGCCTGGAGTCCGTCCGCCTGGGCGGCACCGAGATCAACCTCAAGACCCGCCGCGTGATGGCCGGCTCCAGCTCGGTCCGGCTCACTCCCAAAGAGTTCGATCTGCTCCAGTATTTCCTGGCCCACCCCAACGAGTCGATCCCGCACGGCGCGCTTCTGCAGGCCGTATGGGGCCCCGATTACGGCGACGAGGTCGAGTACCTCCGCGTCTTCGTGAATCAACTGCGCAAGAAGATCGAGCCCGATCCCTCCACTCCCCGCTACCTGCTCACCGAACCCTGGGTCGGCTACCGCTTCCAGTTGCCGGACGCCGAACCCAAGACGTAGGGCCGCGGACAGGGCGGAGCCTCATCCTACCGAGCACCCGCAATCCCTGGTAGTGGTCCGCTCCCGGACGGGCCATCGCTCGACCGGAGTGCTCACCTCATGCGCGACAGACCAACGCTTAACACTGGGCGATTCACGGGGAGGGATCCGCCGCTCCAAGCGGTATCGCCGCTATTCGCCTGGCGTCGCGTAGGAGACATGCGCTACGAAGTCGGGCACGGTGCCGCTCAGGATGTTCAGGAGTTGACGCAACGTTCGGCCGCGGTCGGCGGCCTGTTGCTCCAGTTTCGCCATCACCAGCGCTTGCTCCTGGCGGAAGAGCCCAATCAGGAACGATTCAGGGTGTAGCGCGGCGATGCCCCANNGCCTCGCTGAAGTGAACTCGAAGCTCGGCTTCAAAATGGGCGGTCAGAGAACTCGGCCATAGAAGCTTCGACTCCAATGTGCGGGTTGTCTCTCGAATGATCTCTTCCGACCATTTCGGCTCAAAGAGCCGCGGCGGTTCCGCGAGGCGCAGGAGTGTATCGCACAAAGAGAAATTGGAGAGCACGCAGGCGTCGAGGACGACGAGCGGCGTGCCCGTCATTCCCGGCCGGGAATCGACACGCGCTCATAGAGGCCCGCCTGATCGACGGCCTGACCGATTCTCCGGAGCGCACCGAGCCGCCGTTCGCCACGCTGACGCTCGGCGAGGAACTGCCTGACAGCCTGTCCGATCAGGTCGTCGGGGCTCTGATAATGGCCGCTAGCAAGTTCCTGGTCGACCTGGGCCCTCAAATCCGCTGGTAGCGTGACGTCCATGGCGGTTTCCCCTTGCTTCATTTTACGCTTGTCGATCGGCGGAGTGGTGAGGGCACAAACGGGTGGGCGGCCAAGGGAGGCCGCCGGATCTTGAACGAGCGAAGTCGGCAATCCTGAACAGCCTAACCTCAAGTAGCGGACCCTCAGCATACGACCGTGCCCTAAGCCCTGCGGAATTCGCATCCGGCGGATGCCAGTACTTCGAGTCTCCGGCTGGATCCCCCCCCCAGCCCCGCACCCCTGACGAAATCTTAAGGGTTCCTTTATGCCTTTTTTATGGGTTGCCGGCTAGTCTGGGGTAGGTGCTCGTCATGAACAACGCTTGGCCGGTCCATCTCGGGGTGTCCGCTCCCCAGCAGGAGCTGCGCGCCGATCCCGCATTTGAACTCGTGGTCGTTTTTACCGACGTGAGCGAGACGCTGGTGGCGCTGGGAACTGCCGCCCGTCTCGCTCACGGTCTGGGCGCGCGCATTCGCCTGGTGGCGCCGCAGATCGTCCCTTTCCCCGCTCCTCTCGAACAGCCGCCGGTCGATCCCGGCTTCGCGGAGCGCAAGTTCAGGGTCATTGCGGAGCAGTCCCCTGTCGATATGATGATAAACATCTGCCTCTGCCGCGACTGGGAGGCAGGCGTGCTCCAGAGCGTCAAGCCAGGCTCCATTGTGCTGCTGGGCGCGGCCAAGGGCTGGTGGCGTTCCCGCAAGCAACGCAGCCTGGCCAGGATGCTTCGCCATCGGGGGCAGCAGGTGATTCTCTCGGAATCCGACTAAGGGAGGCATGCAGTGCTCGACGCCATCTACATCCTGACTGGACTCGCCGGTTTCGTGGTGCTGTGGGCCATCACCAAGGGCTGCGACCGGCTGTGAGGAGAACGACCCATGGACTACCTGATCGCTGGCATCAC
>PMEV01000419.1 GCA_003154855.1 Bryobacterales bacterium | reverse complement strand
GCCGCCCGTCGAGTCCCTTCAAGCTATCCTGAGGCAGGCATGATTCAAGCTCCGGCCGCCGGCTATCCCGCACACCAATCACCCAGCCCAGCCCATCCCCCCGCTCCCCATCGGCCCAGCAAAACGCAACGCCGGGCCTTCGAACCCAATTCCCCCACCCGCCGCCTCAGGTCCCAAAACGCACGATGCCAAACGAACCTAGTCCCATTTTCGGACACTTTGGGCCAACTAATGGATAATCAATTAAATAGGCTGTGTAAAACCTGCCAGGAGACGCAATCCAGACCCCCCGGGAACGCCCCCGCCGCCGCCCTAGCGCAGGTTGTACTTCTTCATCTTGTAGCGCAGCGTGTCCCGCGTGATGTGCAGCAGCCGCGCCGCTTGCGTCTGGTTGCCGTCGGTCTTCTCCAGCGCGCGGGCCACCAACTGGCGCTCGTTGTCCACCAGCGACAGACCGCCCTCTGGTATCTCCAGTTGCGCCTCCGGGGCCGCGCCATGCCTCGCCTCCGAGTGCGTGATGGCGATCGGCAAACTGGCCGCCCCGATCAGCGACGACTCTTCCAGAATCATCGCCCGCTCCAGCGCGTTCCGCAATTCCCGCACATTCCCCGGCCAGTCGTGCGCCAGCAGCAGCTCCAACGCTTCCCGCGAGACCCCCTCGATCCGCCGCTTGAACTTCCGGTTGTAATGCTCGATGAAGAACTCCACCAGCGGNNTCCTGCCGGAACGCCCCCTCTTTCACCGCCTCCCGCAGGTTCTTGTTGGTCGCCGCCACGAACCGCAGGTCCACCAGGATGTCTTTCAATCCCCCCAGCCGCCGGAAGCTCTGCTCCTCCAGCACCCGCAGCAGTTTGGCTTGCAGCGTCAGCGGAATCTCGCCGATCTCGTCCAGGAACAGCGTGCCCCGGTCGGCCAGCTCGAACAGCCCGCGCTTCTGCGCCCGCGCGTCGGTGAAGGCGCCTTTCTCATAGCCGAACAGCTCGCTCTCCAGCAGCGTCTCCGGGATGGCCGCGCAATTGATGGCGATGAACGGTTCAGTCTGCCGGGCGCTCTCGTAATGCAAGGTCTTAGCCACCAGGTCCTTGCCCGTCCCGTTCTCGCCTTCCAGCAGAATCGTGGTCGCCTCGCTGCCGGCCACCTTGCGCACGAAGCTCAGCACCTGTTGCATGGCGGGCGAATCGGCGATCACCTCCCGCTTCATCGGCGCCAGCTCTTCGGTGACGTCCTTGATGGTGGCCGCCACGCCTTCCATTTCCCCGCCGTCGTTGAATATCGGCGAGGTCCGAATCAGCACCATCCGCTCGCGCCCCTCCCCGGTGTGCAGGTGCACCATCCCATGCGGCAGGGCGGCCGTGGAATGCAGACCCTCCATCAAGCCGCAACTGGATTCGCACTTCCCGCAGTGGAATGCCTCGCGGCAGCTCAAACCCACCATCTCCGCCGCCTCGATTCCGAACAGTTTCTCCGCCGCCCGGTTCATCCCGGTGATCTTCTGTTCGTTGTCGTACAGCACCAGGGCGTCGGAAAGCTGGTCGAAGACCGCCTCCAAAACGTTGGACTGCTGCCACTTCGGGACCAATTTGGACATATTTCGGTTTTCTCTGACAGGGCTATCTCCATCATACCGCAACGGGTGGGTGAAATCACCCAGAGCGCCATCCCCCATTCGCACTGTTTACATCCCCCCAGACCCACCCCGGGCTGGGTCACCTTGCGCAATCCCGTCCAGCCTGGGTGTCCTACCCCCTCCAAGCACGCCCCGGCCCCCGATCCCGGCACGTATCCTATGAGAATAGAAGGAGATACGATTAGTGTCCGCCCCCATCGCGTGTGGCTATTCGATTGCTATACCTATGCCGGATGAAGCGAAACCATCTCAGGACTCTCTGAAGGAGTCCCAGGATATGGAGACAGTTCAACTCGCAATCCATGACGCCCCCTACGCTTTGGCGCTGCGGGACCAGCTTGAACGCACCGGTGCCCGCGAAGTGCGCTGTGTCGAGGTCCCGGACCCTCGGCGGGAAGGTGTGATCGTGGTCGACGCCGGCGCTCTGGACCGGCTGCCTGTTCCGTTCCTGAATCCCGAGCGGGTGGTGCTGATCACGCGCAACGATCCCCAGCACCTGGCGCAAGCCTGGAACGCCGGCATCCGGTCGGTGGTGTTTAACGAAGACCCCCTGAGCACCGCGGTCCTGGCCATCATGGCGGTGGAACTGCGTGTTCCCAAGTCCTCCGCAATCCGGGAAGGGAGTGCCTGAAATGGCAGCGCGCCTGGAACTCGAGGAACTAGCCGGAATCCTAAGAAAACGGATCTGTCCCGACTGTGCCTGCCGCTCCGGGGAACCAACTTGCGGGCTGGAAGACCAGACCCGGTGCCGGTTGTTCCAGCTTTTCCCATTGGTGGCCCAGGCCATTCTGGCGACCGATGGCGACGACCTGGAGTCCTACCTGCGGGCCGTCGACGAGAACGTATGCTCGGTTTGCATGGATCAGGCCCTGGACGGGACCTGTGCGCGCCGCGCCACTGGTTGCGCGCTGGATGGCCGCCTGCGCGAGGTCGTGGACGCCATCAATGCAGCCACGGGGAGAACTTTCCGCGTCGGCCCGCAGCCATAGCATAATAATTGGAATCATTGGAGACTTTATGGAGAAATACATCGTACATCTGGTGATCTGGGGTGTGATGGCCACCTTCCTCGTGTTCCTGGCCCTCTACCGCAGGCGGGTTTATATGAAGAGCGACGAGACGCTGCACGTGCTCGACGCCGATGCGCAGCTAGTGAGTGCGCAAGCGGACGTGAACGTGAAACTCCAGAAGCTCGATCGCTGCGGGATCGCCCTCACCATCGTCGTGGCGCTGTACGCGCTCGCCATCGGCGGCGTGTACATCTACAACATGTTCATGGATACTTCGATTAAGATGGGCTAAGCGGACCATCATGCGTTCCCCGATCGGCCTTGCGATTCTGGGGTTCGCCCTCTGCGGAGCGGCGGGNNGACCAGACCGCCGGGAGCGCCTGCTCCGCCTGTCACGATCAGGCTAAGAAGCTGGCGGTTTCCGCGCACGCCTCCCTGACCTGCGTTTCCTGTCACGCCAGGCACGAGGACTTTCCGCACCCGGCTGGCCTTCCCAAGCCCGCCTGCTCCCAGTGCCATGCCGAGATCGCCGCGCAGTGGGCCCGCAGCGTGCACGGCCAGGCCTCGAAGAATGGCAATGCGGCCGCTCCGGATTGCGCCGTCTGTCATGGCAGCGCTCATGAAGTCCAGCGCACCACCACCGCCGAGTTCCATAAGGCAGTTCCCGACCTCTGCGGCATGTGCCATGGCGACGTGGCCGGCCAATACCACGCGAGCATACATGGCCAGGCGGTAGCCCGGGGCATTGCCGCCGCGCCCGTCTGCACCACCTGCCACGGCGAGCATTCTATTCTCGCCCCCGGCAACCGCGCTTCCTCGGTCAACCCGTCGCACATCCGGGATACTTGCGGCCAGTGCCACGCCAACGTGCAACTCTCGCGCCGGTTCGGGCTGCCCTCAGACCGCATCGTCAGTTTCGACGCCTCTTTCCACGGCCTGGCCGCCCGGTCGGGTTCCCAGTCGGTCGCCAATTGCGCCACTTGCCACGGCTTCCATCTCATCCTGCCCTCTTCCGATCTGCGGTCCTCGACCAATGTCAAGAACCTGCCGGCCACTTGCGGACGGTGCCACCCGGGCGCGGGGAGGCGCTTCGCCATCGGCTCGGTGCATGAGGCGGTGGGCGACGGCGAACCCGAGGCCGTGAGGTGGGTCCGGCTGGCCTACGCTCTCCTGATCCCGCTCACCATCGCCTTCATGCTGCTGCACCAGCTCGGCGACTGGGTGCGTAAGTTGTTGGCTCTGCGCTTCCGGCCAGTTCGCCGCGCGGCTGCCTCCCCTGTCGCCCGGCGGGAGGTCCGCATGTACGGCGTCGAGCGCATCGAGCACGCGCTCACGGCCCTGTCGTTTCTGGTCCTGGTCTGGACGGGCTTCGCCTTGAAGTACCCGGACCAGTGGTGGGCACGCCCGCTAGTCTCCTGGGAACGCTATTTCCCCGTCCGCGGCGCCTTGCATCGCATCGCCGCCGCGATTCTGATGGCCACCGCCGCCTTCCACGTCGCGACGCTCGCCGCCAGCCGCCGCCTCCGTCACCATTGGAAGCAACTCTGGCCGCGCCGCCAGGATGCGACGGAAGCCATTCTCAACTTCGCCTATAACCTGGGCCTGCTCTCGAAGAAGCCCCCCATTTCGTCTCATAGCTACCTCGAGAAGGCGGAGTATTGGGCCGTAGTTTGGGGAACCGCCGTGATGGGCCTGACCGGCCTGCTGCTGTGGGCCAACAACTGGGCCTTGCGCTGGCTGCCCAAGAGCGTCATCGACGTGGCCACCGCCATGCATTTCTACGAGGCCATCTTGGCGGCCCTGGCCATCCTGGTCTGGCATCTCTACTCGGTGATCTTCGATCCCGACGTCTACCCGCTCGAGACCGCCTTCCTCGACGGCCTCTCCGTCAGGCAGCGCCCGGAAACGCACACCGAACCGAAAGAGCCCGACGAATAGCCTATGAATCCTTTCCGGCCGAACTTCCAGAAGCTGGTCTCGCCCGTCATCCACCTCAGCTCGAATTGGGTGAGCCGTTGCGGCGTGGTGCTGGTCACCTCCGCGGCGGTCTTCTGGCTCTTCTTCTTTCCCATGGCCGTGCGGGACGCGAGCTCGCATCCCTATCTCGGCATCCTCGAGTTCCTGCTCATTCCCGGGGTGTTCATCGCCGGGCTGGGGCTCATTCCCCTCGGGATGTGGCTGCTCGTGCGGCGCGAGCGGAGGGCCGGCGTGCCCCTGGCTCAGGTCTCGCCGCTCGCGCTGGCCAGGACCGAGCTGCGCCATCTGCTGGTCTTCGTGGGCATCACCACGGCCGTCAACCTGATCCTGGGCAGCCTGTTCACTTACCAGGCGGTGGACTACATGGACAGCGTCACCTTCTGCGGCAAGACCTGTCACACCGTGATGCAGCCGGAGTATGCGGCCTACCAGAATTCGCCGCACTCCCGCGTGGATTGCGTGGCCTGCCATATCGGCCCCGGCGCCTCCTGGTTCGTCCAGAGCAAGCTCTCGGGAGTCGGCCAGGTTTTCGCTGTCACCTTCAACACCTATCCACGCCCCATCCCTACGCCCGTCCGTAAGCTGCGCCCGGCCCGGGAAACCTGCGAGGCCTGCCACTGGCCGCAGAAGTTCAGCGAGGACCGCTTGCGCGTCATCTACAACTACGCCGACGACGAGAAGAATTCGCTCACCAAGACCGCCCTCATGATGCGCATCGGCGGCGGACACGGCAGCCCCGGCATTCATGGCGCCCACCTGGGTCCCGGAGTTGTGATTCACTATTCCCCGGACGACGAGAGCCGCCAGAGCATCGCCCGGGTGGAGTACCAGAACGGTCTGACCGGGCGGCACAACGTGTTCCTGGCTCCCAACGTCAAGCCCGAGAAGCTGGCCAAGCTGGCCACCCGCCAGATGGACTGCATGGATTGCCACAACCGCCCCACGCACACCCTCGAGCTGCCCGAGCGTGCCGTCAACAAGGCGCTGGCTTCCGGCGCCATCTCACCGTCGCTGCCCTTCGTGAAGAAGACCGCGGTCGAGCTGTTGCGCAAGCCCTATGCGAGCCAGGAGCAGGCCGCCCGCGACATCCCCGCCGCCTTGCGGCAATTCTATAAGAGCAGTCAGCCGGAAGCCGAGGTCGCCCGGGCCGCCCAGGCGCTGGTCGCCATTTACAGCCGCAACGTCTTCCCGGAGATGAAGGTGACCTGGGGGAGCTATCCCAACAACGTCGGCCACACCGACTTCCCGGGCTGCTTCCGCTGTCACGACGACAACCACGCGACCGCCGGCGGAGAGAAGATTGTCCAGGACTGCAACACCTGCCATCAGTTGCTGGCCATGGATGAGGCGGCGCCCAAGATCCTCACCGACCTGGGGCTCCAGTGACGGCCATCGCGCTACAATTGGTGCGGAGCCCACTGCCATGTTCCCGCTGACCAAGATCCTGTTGCCGGTGGACTTCTCCGAACGCTGCCTGGGCGGCGCGCGGTACGCCGAGGCGCTGGCGGCCCATTTCCAGGCCGAAATCACCCTGCTCCACGTCCTCGATCCGATCCGCCAGGACTCCCAGCAGCTCGGCAGCTTCCTCGTGGAAGAGCTCGCCGGGGTGCGCGTGCGTCGGGTGCTGTTGGAGGGCGACCCGGCTCGGCGGATCGTCGAGTTCGCCCACCGCGCGGGGATGGACCTGATCGCGCTGCCGACCCATGGCTACGGCCCGTTCCGGCGCTTCATCCTGGGCTCGGTGACCGCCAAGGTGCTGCACGACGCGGATTGCCCGGTGTGGACCGGCGTCCATCTGGAGCAGGCGCCCAAAGTGGATTCGATCGCTTTCCGCAGCCTCGTGTGCGCGCTGGACCTGGGGCCGCAAAGCCGTAAGGCGCTGGCCTGGGCCGCGGCCATGGCGGGCGAATTCAAGGCGCGCCTGACTCTGGTGAACGCCCTGCCCTGCATCGAGTCGCGTCCCGGCGAGTACTTCGACCGGGAACTGCTGGCGGATCTGGCCAAGAGCGCTCGCGAGGAGCTGGAGAAACTCCGCGCCGAAGCCGGCGCCGAAGCCGANNGACCTCCTGGTGATCGGCCGCGGCTCCGCCGCCGGCATGTTCGGCCGCCTGCGCACCAACGCCTACGCGATCATCCGCCAGAGCCCCTGCCCGGTGGTCAGCGTGTAGCGGCGATCTTCTTCAAGACGGCGGCCTGATTGCCACGGATGCGAGGACGGCCGGTTACTTCGAAGCCGGCCTGGGCTGCGGCATCGAGCTCGGCCTGGAAGGCCGGGGCTTTCACGTGCCCGCTGGGCTCGGCGAGAAGCAGGCTGGCGCCGGGCCGCAGCGCCTGAAGCATCCGGGGCTGGATGTCCACGGCTAGCACGCGGCCGCGCGGCCCCACCAGGCGGGCCAGCTCCAGCGTGAAGAAGCCCATGCCGGGGCCAGGTTCGAGCACCGTCATGCCGTCCTGGACGTAGGGCGCCAGGAACTTCGCCGGGTCGAACGCCAGGCGGCGGAGCGGGCAGGTCAGGAAATAGCCGAACCACCACGGACAAACGCCCTGAGACATATCACTCCATAGTAAACAACCCGAGGGTAGTGTCCTAAAGGTGCGTTGAAGAGAATTTCCAGCCCGAGCGTCCACTAAGCTCTCTGGATGACGGCCGGACGGCGCCGACAAGGAGCGAGATGACTGGTGTGAGGACCGCACCTTCTTGCAACTGGAAACCGCTTGCGGATTTGCCCCCTAGCCCAAGCGAATTGAGCAGTGGCGAGCTGGAAGCGCTCCAACTGGTCTGGACCGAACAACAGGCACACCTGGCCGAGAGCGATGCGCTCAAGAAACTCCTGCAACAACTGCGGCGCGAGTGGTCCATCGAGGCCGGTATTCTGGAGGGCCTCTACACGCTGGATCGCGGAACCACTCAGATCTTAATCGAACGAGGCATCGATGCTTCGCTGATCCCGCACGAAGCTACCAACGGCGACCCCGCGATGGTTGCCAGGCTCGTCCGTAGCCACCAGGAGACGCTGGAAGAAATGTTCGCGGCCGTAGATGCGGAACGCGCCCTGACGATCGGATACATCAAGGAATTGCACGCCGCTCTGCTGCGGCATCAGGACACCGTGCGTGTGCTGGACCAGTTCGGCAATCCCATCGAGAAGAAGGTGGAGAAGGGGCGTTACAAGGAAGCGCCGGACAGTATCACACGGCCGGACGGGTCAACCCGCCTGTATTGTCCTCCGGAGCAGGTCGCCCCTGAAATGGACCGCTTGATCGTGCTGCATGGGAAGCACATGCAGAATGGAGTTCCACCGGAGGTGGAAGCGGCCTGGCTGCATCACGGGTTCGCGCGGATCCATCCGTTTGGGGACGGAAACAGGCGCGTGGCCCGGGCCATCGCCACCTTCGTCTTCTTAAAGGCGAAGCTGTTCCCGCTGATTGTGAGGCGCGACGATCGGACGACTTATCTCGAGGCGCTGGAACTCGCCGATCAAGGCAACCTCAGACCGCTCGTCTCTCTGTTCACGGAGATCCAAAAGCGTTCCATCATCAGCGCGATCGAACTGAGGTCTCAGGCCCGGCCGGCGCAGACTGTGGACGAGGCCATTGGAGCCGCCCGTGCGGTGCTGGTAGCCAAGGGGCAGATCCCGCCGAAAGAGTGGAACGAAGCCAAATCCTGCGCCGAATGCCTGGTCAACATCGCCCAGCAGACGTTTGACTCGGTGGCCCAGAAGCTCCGCTCCGAGATTGCGAGCGTCCGGCCTGGGTTCGAGTTCGGGACCAGCCTGGAGAACGGGGTAGCTCCAGCCCCCCTGGCGATTGCGAAGCAGTTTCACTACGTGGCCAACCTTCAGGAATACCACCGTTGGATCAACCTGAGGCTCCGAACGGAGCGCGACGCCAGACTCACTTTGTCGTTTCACTGCCTCGGCTCGCAGTTTCGCGGAGTGATTGCGGCATCGGCGTTCCTCGAAACGCGAGACAACGGCCCAGTTGCGGTTACCGAGGACATCTTCCGGATCAACTACAAAGAAGAGGCGACTCAGGCCGCCCAGAGGTTCAGAACGTGGCTGGAACCGGCGATCGTCAAGGGACTGACGCTGTGGCGGGAACACCTCTAAGCGAGGCAGAGCTTCGCCGACGGCCCTAATCGGGGGCGTGTCAGTCCGTGATTGACCATTCCAGGAACGGCCTGGAAATCCTGGCGATCCGGTCGGTTGGCAGTTCCTCTCGCTGGCCTTCGTGGGTCGGGGCGAACTCGACATCGACCTTGATGTAGGCGCACTCTCGATGTATGTACCGCCGCTGACGGACGAACGATATCCCGCCTTCGGTTGTGAACACCCTGCGAAGCTCCTGCCGCGTCATGCCGATTTTGATCGTCTCAATGGACTTCAGAACGTCGGAGACCCATCTGGTCCGATCGTTGTCGCCCGCCCTGGCCCATTCGTCGCCCAATATCAGGGGAGCCGAGACGAGCTTGCCGTGCCAGCAGTCGATCATNNCCTGGCCCTGGCCTCCAGCGACACGAGGCGCTGCATGGGCAGGACCGTCGAATAGCTGGCGCCTACCGGCAGGGCGACGACGAGCGGATCTATCCTCCCTCCGACTGCTCCCGGCATTTCCCTGTCCCTCATCCTCAGTTGCTTTCTTTCCGGGTCTGACAGCGACACGAACACGGGCGTCA
>PMEV01000302.1 GCA_003154855.1 Bryobacterales bacterium | reverse complement strand
GGCCACGAGGATTCGAGTTGGCTGAGCACCCGCCACGGCCAGCTCCGACTTGGGGATCCCGAGTTCCTCGGCGTGTTTGAGCAGGCGCTCGTTGACGTCGGTGTCGCAACCTGCCTCTAGGCAGAACCGCGTCGCGTTGGCCCACCCGCGCGCGTCGTCCGGATGTTGCCGGGTCTGTTCCAGCCATAGATCCCTGGCGCGCGCATGGTCGGCCTCGCCGTTCAACGGATCGGCGGGCAAGGCGCCGCTCGCGAAGTTGAACCCGGCGAGCGGGGAGTCCGGATGGTGCTCAATCAGCCAGAAAACGTGCTGAGACCAGGGTTCGCGCGCCTGCTTCATGAAGTAGTATGCGATGAGCTTCCCCCGCGCCGCCAGGTCCTCCGGGTTGGCCCGGAGGGACTCCTCCGCACTTTGCGCCTCGGAGGCAGTCAGCTTGAGGCCCTGAGACAGGACGTCTTCGGGAGACTGCGCCAGCGCGCCGCCTGCGAGCAGTGCGGCCAGCAAGAAGCGGGAAGTCATGCCAGCCCTAGTATAGATCGGCTGTCGGGCCCCACGATACGGGCTTGCCCCCAGCCCGCCTCCGCCATCAGGCCTTCGCCGGCCGCCGTGAAAACGATCTGGCAGCTTTCCTCGTCCAGGGGCGAGATGGCCGGCTTGCGGCGCCCGGGTGAAACCACCGCCAGGTACCTGAGGATGCTGTAGACGTCGCCGCCTTCCGGAATCGAGACGTCAAACTCCTGGGTGCCGAAGCGGATTCGCGCGCCGCGCTCGGCCATCCGCCAGGCCAGGAAGGCGCAGGTCTCTACCGCCCGCTCGAACCACTCTCCGAGCGCCGGCGGCACGTTCAAATCCAGGAAGATCTCGATCAGCCGCTCCTGCTCCCGGGCGAATTCGCGGACCTGAAGCGAGCCCACTTTCGCGGTGGCCTTCCAATCCACGTGCCGCGCGCTCTCGAGCGCCTCGTAGGGCCGTATGCGATGGAAGTCGTGACCGCGGCCGCGGAACTGTGTCTCCATGTCGCCGCGCACCGCCGCCAGCAAGTCCTCGAAGCCAGGTTGGGAATCGATGGAGGGATAAACCAGCACGTCGCGGCGCAGGATCACCTGAGCCCGGCGCTCGACAAAGCCGAACGGAAAGAGGGTAGCGAACAGGAATCCGCTCTCGCGGTAGATGCCGCGCCTGCGGAAGCAAACCTCGACCGTCTCGTCCAGCACCGCGCCGCCGGGAATCGCCAGAAAATAGAGCGTGGTCAGAAAGCTCTCCTCCGACCCGCTGAGGTGAATCGAAAACGACGGCAGCCAGCGCTTCGAGTTGCGGACGTAGACCCGTCCGGCCAGCGTGCGGCGGGCCGTAACGTGCTCGGGCAGCACGAAGTCCAACTCGAGCCCCGCCAGCGACAACCGGCTGATCAACCCGGAGACCAGCAGCGTGGACACCATCACCGCCAGGATCAGGAAGAGCAGGTTGTTGGCCGAGGCGATCGCCGCCACGCCCACCAGCAGCATGACGAGAGCGAACACCAGCCCGCCATGCGTCACCGAACGCCGCGAAACGCGCGCCGCCACGGAGCGGAACTTTTGCCAGACCCTATGCACCGTCGTCTCGATCATGCCACAACCCGGCCCTCGGCGCGGGCAAGCGTGTATAATCGACGGCGGAGTCATTCCATGCCCGCATCGGTTGATCGTCCCCGCCCTCGATCCTGGTGGCTCAAGCGATTTGGCCTCCTCGCCGCCTTCACCCTCACCGGCGTGGCTCTCATCGCGATTGGGTTCCTCCCAGCGGTCCGCAGCTTCGTGCGGATGCCGCACGTGGCGGTCTTCCACCGCACCGCCGCCGGCTGGCAACGCACCAGCCCGCCTCCCAATTCCGGCGAAATGATCGCCTTCTCGCGCTCGGGCACGCTCTGGAGCTGCTGCGGCCTGCAAAGTTTCGACGGCCAACGTTGGCGCGACTACACCTCATTGGACTTCGGCACGGACGATTCCCGTGTCCAGGCCTTCGCGCTGGATGGCGGCGACGTTTGGGCCGCCACCGCCCACGCCATCGTTCACTTCGATGGGAAGCGATGGCGCAAATACCCCGAGGCCATTGCCAACCAGGATGTCTGCTCGATCGTCGCCGATGCCGGACAAGTCTGGGCGCTGGACCAGCGCGGCAACCTCTCCCACTTCGATCGCAACCGCTGGAGCGTCGCCAAAGCGCAGGCGTCCGGCCTCGATTGGAACGCCGAACAGAACTCCGATCCGCGCCTAGCTCTCGGCCCCGACGGCTCGCTGTGGCTGGTCCGCGACGCCGTCTGGAAAGCCCAGGGCGCCGATTGGGTGAACCTCACTCCGCCCGAATTGGCCAAGCAGGACGTCAGGCTGGTGGGCGTAGCCGGTGGCCGTCTCTGGCTCCAGGGCGAGCGCCTGTGGTCCCTCTCCATGAAGGCCCAATCCTGGCAGAGCTATGATGCTGGCGCCGGCGAGGCCTACGCCGTTACCGAAAGTTCCGGCATCGTCTACCTGGCCGCCAAGTCCGGAGCGTTTTCCTTCGACGGCAACCAGTGGCGTCCTCTTCCGGCGCTCTCTTCGCACAAGAACTGGGTTCACGGCGTCGCCTCGGCCCCCGACGGAAGCCTGTGGGCAGCCGCCCTGGTCGACGACCACGACATCTACGCGGCCGGCGCCAAGCCTCCGCGCCCCAACCCGGCGATCTTCGCCCTACCGCTTATCGGCATGTTCCTGATCCTGGCGGGCTTTATCGTCTTCCGCTACTCGCTCCGCCAATCGCGCTTTCGGTCTCCCAAGAAAGTGCTCCAGGACCGCGCCATCGCCCTGGAAGCCGCTGGGTTTCCTCCCTCCGAAGCGAGCGCCCAGTCCCGTGCCAAGATCGGCGCGGTGGTGCTCTTCGTGGTCGTCATCGTGGTCGCTTCCCGCCTTCCTAGCCGCAACCTGCGCGTCTGGTTCAGCCTGCTTCCCATTGGCCTTCATGTAGCCAGTTCCCTGATAACTGCCGTCAAGAAACGAACCCCCTCCCCAACCGACCCCATCGGTCCTGGCGCGCCTCGCCGCATCGACTGGCGCGGCACCCTGGTCGCCGTCGCCTCCAGCCTGATCCTGCTCGTCGTTCTGGTTCCGGATCGGATCGCGAAGGCCTTGGGGATGCCCAGGGTTTGGGCCGTGGCGTTATTCCCGCTTGGCCTTCTCCTGGTTGCGGTTCTTCCGCCTATTCTGCGCCATCTGGCCATGCGCTCTTTCCGGCAGGCCAAGTACGGCCGCGCGCTGACCCTGCTGGACCTCTCGCAACTCAGCCCCAAGCCCACCCCCACCCGCGGCACAGTCATGTTCTTTGCCGACCGCCTGCTCGAAGCCGAAGCCGCCCTGCGCGAAACCGTGAAGGCCGCCGCCGGTCCCGAGCAGTTCCGGGCCCTCGAAAACCTCGGCTTCGCCTGGATCTACTTGCGTCGTTATACCGACGCCGCCCGCGCCTTCGAAGGCGTCATGAAACTGGCCCCCGAGAACCCCGGACCGCTCAGCGGAATGGCCCAAGCCCTTCTCGAGCGCGGCGCCGAGTCCACCAAGGCTCTCGAATGGGCCGATCGCGCCCTGTCGCTTAACTCTCAAGGCGGGTCCGAGGCCCAACCCGAACGCCAGTCCGAAATGCTGGCCACTCGCGCCTGGGCATTGGCCCGTCTGGATCGCGCCCGTGAAGGCGAGGCCGCCCTCGCCGAGGCCCTCGGCCCCGAGGCCCCCCAGTCCGCCCCCGCCCTGGCCGGTGTCCTCTACCTTGCGGCCATGGCCATGGCCGCCGCCCAGAGGCGCTCCGCCCAGAACGAGTACTCTCAACGGGCGCAGGCCCTCGATCCGGAGGGCCTCTATGGCTCTCTCAGCGCCCAGCCGGGCAAGCTGGTGTTTTCCTCATAGGCGGGAGGGAAGACCACAGATCCGGCCAACCCCATCCAGGACCCGCCCCGCCGTTTCCGCTATAATTTTTGCGGGTCGTCTGCCGTTATAAGAACGTGCAGGCGATGGAGGGCTGGATGGTCTGGAAACATCGGGCGTGCGCGCTGTGGCTGGTGGTCGCGGCTCTGGCGTGGGCGTGCGGACGGCCGCCCGCTCAAGTGGCGGTCGAGCAAAAGTCGCCCGCGGACTCCGGCCCCACCCCCGTACCTCACTCGCGCGATGCCGACGATACGGCGCGGTTTTTCGCCGGCCTCCCCGGCACTCCCGGCAGCCCCTTCGCGGAACTCGAAACCAGCGCCGCATGGCAGGAGCATCGCCGCCGGATGGATGCGGCGTGGCGCCAGGCCGAGGCCCAGTTCATCGACAGCCTGCGCACCTTCCAGCAGGAAGAACTGAGTGGCGCGCCGATGCGGGACGCGACCGTTTTCTATCCCTTCTCCGGGCCCGACGCGCTCACTCCCATCCTGTGCTTCCCGCACAGCCCCGTTTACGTGCTGGTGGCGCTCGAGCCGGTGGGAACGCTGCCCGCCCTGGCCCGCATCGAGAAGAAAAACCTGCCATCCTATCTTGCCACCGTCCGGAATACGGTGGCCTCCGAATTGGGCCGCAGTTTCTTCGTCACGCGCGAGATGGACCGCGAATTCCGGGGCCAGGTGACGGACGGCCTGCTGCTGCCGATTGCGCTGTTGCTCGAGCGCTCCGGCCACACCATTCTGGGATTCCGGTATGTGCGCCTGGACGCGGAGGGCCAGATGGTCGGGCGGCCAGCCGGCTGGCAGGCCCCTGGCAAGATCGGCAATAAGGGCGTCGAAATCGAGTTTCGCACCGACGCCGATCAATCGATTCACCGGCTCTGCTATTTTTCCGTGAACCTCTCCGACGTGCGCTTGCGCCAGAACGATCCTTTCCTCGCTTACGCCGGGCGGCTGAAGGGGACCTCGACGCTGCTGAAAGCGACCTCTTACATGACCCACCACGAGGAGTTCTCGGCCATTCGGGACCTGGTGCTCGCGACCAGCGGGAGCATTCTCCAGGACGATTCCGGAATTCCCTACCACTGCTTCACGCCGGGGCCGTGGAAGGTGACCCTGTACGGCCACTATGAGCGCCCCTACGGCAGCTTTCGCTGGCTCGAGCAGAAGGACCTGCGCAAGGCGTACCAGGCGCCGGACGTCAAACCGCTGCCGGTGTCCATCGGGTACGGTTTCCGGAAAGTCGCCTCGAACCTGCTTCTCGCGCGGCGCGATTGATCGTATCCTGGAGATAGGTGCCCTCGGACAACGCCATTGAGACCCTCGGATTGACCAAGGTCTTCCGATCTTTCTGGCGGCGCACCGAGGTCCGCGCGCTGGAAGACGTTTCGATCGAGGTGCCGCGCGGAACCACCTTCGGCCTGCTGGGACCGAACGGTGCCGGGAAGACCACCTTCGTCAAGCTCTTGCTGGCTTGCGTACACCCGACGCAGGGCGCCGCCCGCATCTTCGGGCGCGAGGTATGGGAGCCCGAGGCGCGCCGGCCGGTCGGCTACCTTCCCGAGAATCATCGTTTCCCCACCTACATGACCGGCGTCGGCATGCTGGATTTCTACGCCGCTCTCTCCGGCATGCAGGCGCGGGCGCGCAAGAAGCGCATTCCGGAGTTGCTCGAGCTGGTGGACCTGGCCAAGTGGGGCCGCGTGCGTCTGGGCAAGTACTCCAAGGGCATGTTGCAACGGATTGGCCTGGCGCAGGCGCTGATGCACTCCCCACAGCTCCTGATCCTGGACGAGCCTTCCGACGGGGTCGACCCGGTCGGCCGGCGGCAGATTCGCGAGATTCTCCACGCCCTGGAGGAGCGGGGCGTCACCATATTTATCAACTCGCATCTGCTGGGCGAAGTGGAGCTGTTCTGCCACGAGGTAGCCATCCTGCACCGCGGCAAGGTGGCGCTGGTCGGCAAGGTGAAGGAGCTGATCGCGGGCAAGGGCTATCGACTCTCGGCCGCGGGCGTGGGAGGCGAGGCTGAGTCCAAGTTGCGCGAAACGGCTACGGCGACCGCCTCGAAAGACGGCCTGCTCGAGTTCCAGTTCGCGGATCGCGCGACGCTCAACCAGGCCATCGACCTGCTGCGCGCCTGCGACGCCCAGATCGAGAGCATCGCTCCCACTACCAGCACGCTCGAAGATGTCTTCATGCGGACGGTGCAATCGTGACCCTGCTCATCGCCAGCGCGGCGCTCATGCGCGACACCTTTCGCGAGGCCATGGCCCGCAAGCTGTTCTGGGGGCTGTTCGGCCTCTCCTCCGCGCTCATCCTGTTCTTCCTGTTCATCATGAAGATCGACGTGGTGCAGGGCGCCATCGCCACCACCTCCTTGTTCGGCCAGACCATCGGCCATGGAGTGGACGTGACGCGCCTGGTGCGGGGCGTACACGCGGCCATCTCGACCTTCCTTTACACCTGGCTGATGTGCCTCGCCCTGTTCGCCTCCGCGGGGCTGATTTCCTCGGTGTTCGAGCCGGGGCGCATCGAGCTGCTGCTCTCGAAACCCGTCTCGCGCGCCCACATCCTGCTGGGGCGCTATGCCGGAAACCTGCTCGTGGTAGGGCTGAACGCGGGCTATCTGGTCCTCGGAATCTGGCTGATCTTCGGCTGGAAAACGGGCGTGTGGAACTCGGCCTTTCTGGTCGTGATGGCCACCACCGCGTTCATGTTCGCGGTGCTGCTCAGCGCCATGGTGTTGGTGGCCGTGCTCAGCGAGAGCGGCGCGCTGGCCATCATGGTGGCCTTCGCGCTCATGATCGTGAGCGCCATTCTGGCCCAGCGCAGCATTGCCGAGCGGCTGCTCTCTTCCGAGTGGTCCCGCTCGATCTGGAATGCCCTCTACTGGGCGCTCCCCAAGTTCTTCGACGTCGGCAGCATGAACCTGAACTTTGTCCAGGGACGGCCCGTCGGCAGCCTGGCGCCCCTCTGGAGCTCGGCCGTTTTCGCCGCCGTGATGCTGGCGGCCAGCCTCTACTCGTTTTCGAAAAGGAACTACTGATGCGCTGCCTGCTCGCACTGTTGTGCCTGGGTTTTGTGGGCTGCGGAACGGCCCAGACCGGAGCGGTGAGGATCGATCCGGCCCTGGCCAGACTGGTGCCCGCCCGGACCATTCTGCTAGCCGGCGTCAAGGTGGACGACCTGCGCTCGACCGACTGGTACAAGAGATGGGTCGGCCAGCAGCCCCTGCCGGGCCTGGAGAGCTTCGCTAGCGAGACCGGCCTGGACCCGCGCAAGGACCTCTCGGAGCTGCTTCTGGCGTCCGACGGGGTGAACACCGCCGTGCTGGCGCGCGGGAAGTTCTCTCCGCCGGCTATCGAGATGCGGTTACAGCGGCAGGGCGGCAGACGCATGCCCTGCCAGGGTTGCACGATGCTGGGCAACGAGCAGGCCGCGGTGGCGTTTCTGGACTCGAATACCGCCGTGGCCGGGCGGCCCGCCGCCATTCGCCTGGTCCTCGGAGAGCGCGGGAGCTCGAACGGCCTCCCCGCCCTGTTGCGATCGCAGCTCGGCGCGATTCCCGCGCAGAACCAGGTCTGGATCGCGGCCGCCGGCGGCTTCGGCGAGCTGGCCAAGGCCGTGCCCCAAACGGGCAACCTCTCGAACCTGGGGAGGGTCTTCTCGATGCTTGAAAGCGGCTCCGCCGGCCTCGACCTGCGCGCCGGCCTGCGCCTGTTCGCGACCGCCGTCTGCCACTCGGAGCAGGACGCCCGCTCGCTGGGGGATGCCGTGCGTGGGGTAGTGGGTCTGGCGCGGCTGAGCACGCCGGCCGATGCGCCCGATTTGCTCAAGGTCTACGACGCGGTTCAGGTCGAGCAGCAGCAGCGCACCGTCCGGGTCAACGTCGCGCTGTCGCAGGAGCTCCTCGACAAGGCCCTGGCCAGATTGCAGGGCGCTCCGGCGCGTCCGAACCGGCTGTAGCGCGGCTGCCGCCGGCGGATCCCGACTCTCCAATCCCGGCCGCACTTGCATTCCGCGGTGGGTTCTCGCATATACTATTAGAAAACACCCCGGCGCGGCACAAGCGCCAGGAGTATACACCCAGCACGAAAAGGAAAATCGGTGAGCATCAGTCAACTAGCCCGATCCATCTGTGAATCGCCCACTCTGAAGCTGAACGAAACGGCAGCATTGCTCAGGGAGAAGGGTGAACCCGTCATCCATCTCGGCGGCGGAGAGCCGAAGAGCAGAGCGCCCATCGACGCCATCGTCAATTGCACGGCGGTCCTGAACACCGGCGAGGTGCGTTACGCGCCGGCGGACGGCATCCCGGCGTTGAAGAAGGCCATCATCCGCTATACGGATGAGAACTACAACCGGGTGGTGGGCGTCAAGAACGTGGTGGCCTCCAACGGGGCCAAGCAGGCCATCATGATCGCCCTGTACGCGATCCTGGAGCCCAAGGACGAGGTGCTCTACCCCGCCCCGTATTGGGTGAGTTACCCCGAGATGGTCAAGCTGGCCGGGGGTGTGCCCATACCCATCACGCCGGAGGACGGATCGTTCCATCCCAGCGTCCAAGAAATTGCCGCGGCTGTCGGGCCGTACACGAAGGCGATCATCCTCAACAGCCCCAACAATCCCTCGGGCGCGATGTACTCCGAGGAGTTCATCGCCGAGATGGTGCGGTTCTGCGAGAAGAAGAACCTGTACCTGATCATGGACGACACCTACAACCGGCTGATCTTCGACGGCAGGAGTCCGACCAACTGCTGCCAGTACGCCCAGAGCGACCTGAACAGCTCCAAGCTGATCGTGGTCAACTGCGTGTCGAAGATGTACGCGATGACGGGTTTCCGGGTGGGCTGGGCGGTAGGGAACGAAGAAGTGATCGGGGCGATGACCAACATCCAGTCGCAGCAGACCTCGGGTCCCTCGGTGCCGGCTCAGTGGGCGGCGGTGGGCGCGCTGAACGGTGTGCAATCGTCGGTTCAGAGCCTGCGCATGACGCTCGAGAACAACCGCAACATCCTGATGGACCGGCTAAAGGCGTTCGACGGCGTGAAGGTGACCAAGCCCGACGGGACCTTCTACACCTTCCCGGACTTCAGCGCCTACATGAAGGACTCCCAGAAGCTGTCGAATTTCCTGCTGGAGAAGGTTCGGGTGGTGACGGTGCCGGGGAAGGACTTCGGAATGGAAGGCCACCTGAGGGTGAGCTTCTGCGGTACGGTCAAGGATATCACCGAGGGCATCGAGCGCATCAAGTGGGCGCTCGATCCAAACTCTCCGAACGAACTCTACCTGGGCGACCGCAAGCTGGTGAGGGACTGGCAATGAACCTGTACCTGGACATCCCTTCCCCCGCGTCGAAGCAGGCCGGCGAAAACGCGAGCATTTTCGGAGTCAACAACCACGGTCTGGCCAACCTGCACAAGGTCTATTGGAACCTGCCCACTTCGGCGCTGTACGAAGAGGCGGTGTTCCGCGGCGAGGGCCGCATCTGCCATAACGGCCCTCTGGCGGTGGACACCGGCAAGCACACGGCCCGGGCCGCCACCGACAAGTTCATCGTCTGCGAACAGACCAGCGAAGAGAACGTCTGGTGGGGCACCTATAACCGCCCCTTCAATCCGGACAAGTTCAGCGTGCTGCTGACCCGCCTCCAAGGCTTCCTGCAAGGGCGGGACATTTTTGTACAGGATTGCTACGCCGGAGCGGACGAGGACGCCCGCATGCCCATCCGCATCATCACCGAGAAGGCCTGGCACAGCCTGTTCGCCCGCACTCTGTTCACCAGGCTGCGGACCATCGAGGAGATGAAGCGGCACGTGCCTGAGTTCACCATCATCGCCGCGCCGTCCTTCAACGCCTCGCCCATCATCGACAGCACGCGCTCCGAGACCTTCATCCTGGCCAATTTCGCGGAGCGGCTGGCCATCATCGGCGGCTCGAACTACGGCGGCGAGATCAAGAAGACCATCTTTACCGTGCTGAATTACCTGCTGCCGCTGGACGGCATTCTGCCGATGCACTGCTCGGCCAACGTGGACGACAACGGCGAGGTGGCGATTTTCTTCGGCCTGTCGGGCACCGGCAAGACAACCCTGTCGGCCGACCCGAGCCGGCACCTGATCGGCGACGACGAGCACGGCTGGGGCGACAACGGCGTTTTCAATTTCGAAGACGGCTGCTACGCCAAGGTGATCCGCCTCTCGGAAGACGCCGAGCCTCAGATTTACGCTTGCACACAGCGCTTCGGAACGATCCTGGAGAACGTGGTGTTCGATCCCATCTCGCGGCGCCTGGATCTGGAAGACGCCACCATCACCGAGAACACGCGCGGGGCGTATCCACTGGCCTTCATCGACAACTACCTGCCGGCCAAGCGGGCCGGGCATCCCAAGAACGTGATCTTCCTGACCTGCGACGCCAGCGGCGTGCTGCCGCCGATTTCGCGGCTGACCCCGGACCAGGCCATCTACCACTTCATTTCCGGCTACACCAGCAAGATCGCGGGCACCGAAATCGGACTCGGAAAAGAGCCGGAGATGACCTTCAGCCCCTGTTTCGGCGGGCCGTTCATGGTGCATCATCCTTACGCGTACGCCAAGATGCTGAAGGCCAAACTCATGAAGCACGGCGCGACCTGCTGGCTGGTGAACACTGGCTGGACCGGCGGCGCGTTCGGCGTTGGAAAACGACTCAGCATCCAGCACACCCGCCGGCTGCTCAACGACGCACTGAGCGGCAAACTGCACAACGTCGAGTTCCGCCAGGACCCCGTCTTCGGCTTCGACGTGCCCAAGACCTGCGAGGGCGTGCCCACCCAGATCCTGGACCCGGCCAACACCTGGGGCAGCCGCGACGAGTATTTCCGCAAGTACGACGCGCTGGCCGCCCGCTTCATCGAGAACTTCAAGCTCATGAAGGACGGCTGCCCGGAGCACGTGGTCCAGTCCGGCCCCAAGCGCCTGAGCCACATCCCGAAGAGCTAGCC
>PMEV01000037.1 GCA_003154855.1 Bryobacterales bacterium | reverse complement strand
GACGCTCCTCGGTGACTTCTTTCTGTCTATGGCGCTGATGGATAAACAATGTATCATTGAAACGCACAGCGAGTACCTGATCAGCCGCCTACGTTTCCGTGCTGCCGCCGCAACTTCTGATGAAGTCGCAGGTCGAATCAAGATGTACTTCGTCGAGAAGCACGAGGCTACCTCAAGTTTTAGACAGGTGAAGATTAATCAGTTCGGCGCCATCGAGGACTGGCCTGAGGGTTTCTTCGATCAGTCACAGAAGGAAGCTGAAGCCACCTTGAAGGCAGCCATGCAGAAGAGGCGTCAGGCACAGCAGAGGAAGCCTTGAGATGGCGACCTTTCCTGACATTGTTGTTGACCCCTATCTGGTCTGCCTTCCGCACGACTGCACCGATGTGACGCAACTGGATCGATTTGTCGAGAACCTGCTCTCATGGTCGGACTTGCTTAGGCGTGACGATGTCAACGTCCATTTCCCGAGATCGTGTCTCGATGGGCTGGTGGAAGAGGGCCAGTATCCCTACGGCCATGAGCTCAAGAGGATGGCTAGTCGAGTTGGTGCCACACACCTGTCTGATGATCTTGTCTGTCGGGTCGCCCAGGCAGTTCTGGAGAGCACCCCAACTTTGGAGGAGCGTTGTTCAATCAACATCGTCGTCTTCGACGAAGAATCCTGCAGGGTTGAACCCGAAATATACGTGAATCGGCTGGCTGCCAAGATCGGATGGGGTTTCAAACACGGTCTCGCGGTGCTGGCGTGTTTCGGCCGCTCATGCGCAGAGCAAGGATTCATGGTGGCATCCGCGACTTCTCCGCCTGAGGTGGCGTTCCAGGGCCAGGAAATTCAGCTCTCAGCCCGGATTGAGGGTATTGACTGCACGGACGCCACGTGCGACTGGGCCGGTGTGCTGCCGATGGAAGTTGACCATTCGGTCCCTGTGGCATTCAGTCGGGAGTCCGTTCTTGAACATCTTGGCTGCTTGCGGCTTTGGGGCGAGGCAGAGTCGGCGGACCAGGCCCGTGATGCAATTAGCACCCGAGTTGCTGAACTACTCGCCGGTGGCACTGGCAGCCGTGAGGCTGTGCTGGAGTTTCGCTTTGGCACGGAGTTTCTGGCATCAGCCCGCAAGCATGCCTTTGGTGTTCGCAGCGATCTTGCCATGAATTTGATCGATTCGTGCGCACGCATCCTCATCGATCTGCCGAAGCAGCCGGTGAAGCCCTTTCGCGTCAGCGAGAGCTCCGAAAAACAACGTGTTCGAATTGACGGCGCCTCTGCCTACCGGACCCATCTGACAAAGGCCGGAGCAGGCTTTCGATTGATGTATTGGGAGTTGTCAGACGGCTCGATTGAATTCGCGAATGTGGGCACGAAGTTTGAAGTTGAGATCCTTTGAGGATGACAGACCTCCGATGTCATTGTCTGACCAAGACGGAGCCTGGGTCTTCGACGTAGTTCGGCACCTGCGGTGCCGGGTGTTGGAGCACGTCAATATTTGGGGCCAGATGGCTGTCCGGGTCTGGTATCCGGAAGCTCAGACCATTCTCCTCGTTGCTTCTGGACAACTGAAGCCTGTCGAGGATCTCCGCACCGGCCCACACGAGATCGCCTATATCACCGCTGCAGCCAAAGTGGCGGACGCGCTCGAGGAGAACACTCTGCTGGCGCCCATTGAATCGTCGGTGATCCCTCTTCCCCACCAGATCTTGGCGTTGCTGAAGGCCGTCTCCTCAGATCGGGTGCGGTTGCTTCTGGCCGACGAAGTGGGACTGGGCAAAACCATCGAGGCCGGCCTGATCATCAAGGAACTGAAGTTGCGCGGATTGATCCGCCGCGTTCTCGTCGTGGCTCCGAAAGGCTTGGTGAGCCAGTGGGCGGCCGAGATGCGGACGCACTTCGGTGAAGAGTTCCGGCTGCTGCTGCCAAGCGATTTCCCAGCCTTCCGGCGCGTCGCTGGGCAGGACAACGTCTGGAAGATGTACGACCAGATCATCTGCCCGATGGACGCCGTGAAGCCCATCGATAACCGGCGCGGATGGTCCAAAGAACAGCTCGCGGAGTACAACCGGGACCNNAAGCGCACCGCCTCGGCGGGATGACGGACCAGGTAGCCAGATTCAGGCTCGGGCAGGGCTTAGCGGAATCCGCACCGTATCTTCTGCTACTCACTGCGACGCCTCACCAAGGCAAGACGGATTCCTTTCATCGCCTGGTCTCGCTTCTCGACAAGGCGGCATTCCCCGATCCCGGTTCGGTCAGTCGCGAGCGGTTGGAACCGTATTTGGTACGAACCGAGAAGCGCAAGGCCATCGACGCGCAGGGGAATCCTTTGTTCAAGCCGCGGCGCACGCAGTTGGAGCCGGTCCACTGGAGCGATCGTCACCTGCTCCAACGGCAACTCTACGAAGCGATCTCGGAGTACGTTCGAATCGGTTACAACCAGGCAATCCGGGAGAAGAAGAACTATGTGGGCTTCCTGCTGATCCTGATGCAGCGGCTGGTGACATCCTCAACACGCGCGATCCGGACCACACTGGAGCGCAGGCTGGAGATGCTTCAGGCGCCGGAGGAGCAGTTGTCGCTTTTCCCGCCGGGCTTCGACGACGAGTGGCCGGACATGGACGGCCAGGAACAGATCGAGATGCTACTCCGCATGCGAACCAAGGCGTTGCGGAATGAACGTGCCGAGGTGCAACTGCTGCTCGATCTCGCGAAGCGGACAGAGGCTACGACCGCAGACGCCAAGGCCGAAGCGCTGCTCGACTGGATCTACCGGTTGCAGCAGGAAGAATCCGATCCGGACTTGAAGGTTTTGCTATTCACGGAATTCGTGCCTTCGCAGGAGATGCTCCGGGACTTTCTCACGGAGCGGGGCTTCACGGTCGCGTGTCTGAATGGGAGTATGGATCTGGAGGCACTCAAACAAGTGCTGCAGGCGTTTGCGGGCGACGTGCGCATCCTGGTCTCCACCGACGCCGGCGGAGAGGGCCTGAACTTGCAGTTTTGCCACGTTGTGGTCAACTTCGACATCCCGTCCGACCCGGACATGTACACCCACCGGATCGGGCNNCTGGAAGAGAAGCTGGCCGTGATCCTGAGGGAGTTTGGCGTCGACAAAACCGGAGACGTACTCGATTCCGCCGATGCCGGAGAGATCTTCGACGAGCTGTATCGCGACGTCATTCTGGACCCTGCCGCCGTCGAGAGTAAGGTGGACTCTCTCCTTGCCAAGGTCCGGGCGCAAGCAGAGGCTATGCGGCGAAGCACCACCCTGCTCGCCCAGACGGCGGCGCTGAGTCCGGCGGAGGCCCAACGGCTGCTCGGCCATCCGCTGCCCTTCTGGGTCGAACGGATGACAGTGAACTACATCGAAAGCGCAGGTGGTGCGGCGGAGAAGGCTAGGGCTGGGTGNNCCTCGTTTTGTGCCGGGACAGCCCGTACCATGTCTCGAGGTGACGGATCTTTCATGGGAGATCCGCGGGGTCTGGTCTCTATGGACGGTCGCGATTCGCAGCGCGGAGTGGAGCAAGGAGCGAATCCTGGCGCTGTTCGTTCACGACGACGGGCGCGTCCTTTCTCCAACAGCGCGGCACATATGGGCGCTGCTGCTGGAGCAGATGCCCGGTCCTGGCCATTACCTCGATTACGGTGAATCCGCTCGAGTCTTCGCGGAAGTGACAGCCGCCGCAGAGCGCCAGGGCCATCCT
>PMEV01000025.1 GCA_003154855.1 Bryobacterales bacterium | reverse complement strand
GCCCAATGCCGCAAACTTTTTGGCGCGCGGCCCCAAGTGAGGGATAGCGGGAGAGCATCCGGGTTCAACAGGTTGGGCCGACTTTCGCCCCCTTGGCCTGGGCGGCCAAGGCTTTGCGGGATAACCGCTCCAGGCGGCTCAGCAGCGATTTCAGTTTCCTGTACTGTTGCGAGGCCGCTTTGTAGGTCGGGCCGGCGGCAGGAGTGAGCTTCACATTGACGGTTTTGCCTTGGACCTTGTAGGTCCACTCCCAGTAGGGGCCGTGGCGTTTCGATGGATCCTGGTGGCAGGCGCAATGGGGCTGGCCGCACTTCATCCTTCTTTCCAGAATGGTTCCCTTGCAGAAGTAGCCCAGGTCCTGAAGCTGTCTGCGGAGTTCGGCGAAGCGTTGGTCGTGGCGATCGGCGCCGGGATGCGTGCCGGAGTGGCGGGGCATATAAAGGTCCTCGACAGATTCCGTTCCTACTGTAATAATACCGTAGGAACATGTCAAGCCCCTGCTCGAGCCAAACCAGTCGTGAAACCTGGAACGCCGGCGCGCTTTCCTTGTATCGGCGGCTGCTGCCCGCCGCCTTTTGGGACCTCCGCCAGCGCGAAGCGAACTTGCGCCAGAATAACCGCGTCTACACCCTGGCAGTCGTCACCTGGTTGATGATCGGTCAGTGGTTGCACGGCCATAGCCCGCTCGATCAGGCGGTCTTGGAGTTGCTGCGTGGGCTGCCTGCCAGCTTTTGGCCCAGACCCTGTAAGCGGCTGCAAAACCCGCGGCGAGAAACCGGGCCGGTGTCCGGCAATACCGCGGCTTATAATAAGGCCCGGCACCGGTTGCCGCTGAGCATCGTGGAATCCTGCTGCGATCGCATTTTCGAGCAGTTGACGTCCGAAGCCGACGGCGTCCTGCCAGGACTCCGCCAGCGCGCCTTCTTCTTCGATGGCACATCGGTTCAGCTCCCTCCCAGTCCAGCCCTGCGCCAGTGCTATCCGCCGGGATCGAACCAGCATGGCGAATCGCACTGGCCCCTGTTACGCATGCTGGTCGCTCACGATCTGCAAACCGGGCTGGCCATGCGCCCGCAATGGGGGCCGGCCAATGGCAAGCGCGCGGTGGGCGAACAACAGTTGCTGGAAGCGTCCATCGACCGGTTGCCGGCCTCGTCGCTGGTGGTCGGGGACGCCAACTTCGGAGTCTTTTCCGTTGCCTACTGCGGCACCCAGCGAGGACACTCCGTACTCCTGCGTTTGACCGCCGTACGCGCCTTGCACCTGGCGGGCGGCCCGTTACAGGACGGGATGGATCGCTCCATCGCCTGGAAGCCTACCCGGGAGGATCGGCGCCGCCACCCCCATTTGCCCAAGGATGCCTGCGTGCATGGACGCCTGCTGGTGGGTCTGGTTCAGCCCTCCAACCAGGCGAAGCCGTTTCTGCTGGCGATATTCACCACCTGGGATGCCACTCCGCAGCAGATCCTGGACGTCTATGGGCAGCGTTGGAACATCGAGACCGATCTGCGCACGCTGAAAGGCACGCTGCACCTGGAACAGCTCCGTTGCACCACACCGGAAATGGTAGCCAAGGAACTGGACTTGGCGATGGCCGCCTACAACCTCGTACGTGCAGTAATGTACCTCACTGCGCAAAAGACGGGCCTGCCGCCGCGCGCCTACAGTTTCACCCGGGTTCGCCACATCGTCGAGGCCTTTGCTCCGCTCCTCGCCGCAGCCCGGGACCCGGTGGAAGCCCGACAGATTGCTGATCGAATCACCCACTACGTCGCCCAGGCCAAACTACCCCGGCGCACCAGAAAACGTCCTTCCTATCCCCGAGAGGTTTGGCCCCGGCCGCAATCGTTCCCCCGTCGGAAGGGGTAGCCCATGCCATTCCGGGCGATTCTCAAAAAGTTTGCGGCATTGGGCGACATTGGCGGCGATGAGTTGATTGGCCTTGGCGCACAACTCCTGGGGCGAGAGTCCGCCGGGAGCGAAGGCGCGCACAATCGCCTGGAGGTTGGACATGAGCAGCGCCGCGGCCATTCCTTTGCCGGAGACGTCGCCGATGACGATGGCGACGGAGGAATCGCCGAGACGGAGGGCGTCGTAGTAGTCGCCGCCTACGTCGCGGGCGGGCTGGCATCCGGCGGCGAGCTGGAAACCGGGAAGCTGGGGCAACTGCTTGGGCATGAGGGCCTGCTGGATTTCGCGAGCGAGCTCGAAATCCTGCTCGTGGAGGCGGAGGGTGCGGGCGCCGGCTTCCGCTTCCTGTTGGAGTTGGCGGTTGCGCTCCTCGAGGCGGGTGCGGGTGGTGATGTAGAGCCGGACGGAGCAGGTGGCGATCACCGACGCGGCAACCACCATGCGATTGGGCAGGTACAAGTCCTGCCAGTTCCTCATAATGCCCAGCAGCAACAGGAGCGCACTGCCGATGGCGGCGGCCGCGAGGCCGATGGTCAGTTGCGCGCCACCAAAGACGATCCAATCGAGGGGAAAGCGGGAGGCGTCCGTCCAGCGGCGCAGCGGTTTGTCGGCGGAGATCTGCAAGGCCATTAGCGGCAGCATGTAGACCATGGCGGCGGCGATGGTGGTCCCCACGCCTCTGCTGAGAGTGCCGTTCGCGAGGAAGAAGGCGAGTACGGCGCAGGCGGCGGCAGAAGCGAGGATGATCGCCATGGTCCGGAAAAACGGTCCTGCGCCGAAGATCTTCATTTCCCCCGCAGTCTACTACAGATTACAGGGAGGGTTCGGGCGGGCGGCGAGACGGAGGGAGAATTCACCGGCGGCAAGACCGCCGGCGTTACCGCACGGGTTTGCGAGCGGGGGCGGCGAGGGCGGCGAGGGCGGCGAGGGCGCAGAGCCAGGGGAACCAGTCGCCGTGGCGGGTGTAGAAGGTGAGGGAGGCGATATAGGAGAAGTTGGCGGGAGCGGCGGCGGCGAGGTAGGGGGGGAGGAGCTGGTTGAGGCGGCCGGCGGGGTCGATGACGGAGGTGAGGCCGTCGTTGGTGGAGCGGAGGAGCCAGCGGCGGTTTTCGGCGGCGCGCATGCGGACGATTTTCAGGTGCTGGTAGCGGGCGGCGGAGTCGCCGTACCAGCCGTCGTTGGAGATGTTGACGAGGAGGTCGGCGCCGCGGGCGGCGAACTGGCGGACGAAGTTCGGAAAGACGGATTCGTAGCAGATGAATACGCCGAGGCGATGGGGACCGGCGGGGAGGAGAAGCTGGTTGCGGCCGGGGGCGAAATCGCCGGCTTCGCTGGAGACTTTGTCGACTAGGGGCTTGAAGAGGCCGGGGACGAACTCGCCGAAGGGGACCAGGTTCATCTTGTCGTAGCGGCCGGCGGGTTGGCCGTCGGGAGAAATAAGAAGCGCGGAATTGAGGGGGAAGCCCTGGCTATCGTGGGGGACCACGTTTAATAGCAGGTAGGCGTTGGCCTGGCGGGCCAGGTCGCCGATGGCCTGGCGTTCGAGGGCGCTTTCGTAGTAGTAAATGGGCGCGGGGATCTCGGGCCAGAGGACGAGCTTCGCGCCGGGCGCGGTGTGGAGCGAGAGAGAGGCCAGCCGGCGGTGGACGTCTGCGACGAAGTCAGGCGTCCAGGCGGCGCTTTCGGAGATGTTGGGCTGGACCAGGACGGCGGTTTCGGTTCCAGGCTGCGGGGGGGGAAGTTGGGGGAGCAGATAGAGGAGCGGGAGGAGCAGGAGGGGAACAAGCTGGCGCGGCGGGAGGCGCAGGGCGAGCAGAGCGATCGCGGCGCCGGTCATGGCGAAGACGAAGGAGAGGCCCCAGACGCCGGTGAAGGGGGCCAGGCGGAGTGGGGCGTCCATATCTATACCGGCGTTGCCGAGGGCCAGCCAGGCGAAACCGAGGCTGCCGTGAGTGCTCTCAAGGGCAACCCAGAGGGCGGGCAGGCTGAGGATGGCGCAGGGGCGGTGGATCAGAAGGCCGGCGAGGAGTGCGAACACGGCCAGGTGCAAGGCCTTGGCGGCGGAGAAGAGCGCGAGCATGGCCCAACTGGCGGCCGGGGGGACGGCGCCGTGGACCGCGAGCACGGACTGAATCCAATAGCAGGCTCCGGCCCAGTAGACGACGCCAGCGGCCCAGCCGCAGAGAAACCGGCGTCCATGGCGGCGCTCACGGGCCGCGGCTACCAGCAGGGGGGCCAGCGCGAACGGGGCCAGTAGATAGAGATCGAGGCGGGGGAAAGAAACGATCAGCAAGAGGGCGGAGAGAACGGCGAGCGCGAGATTGAGGAGCACGGGCGGGCGCTCCTCAGTACTTGCGGACAATCACTTCCTTGAAGCCGGCGGCCTGGAGGTCGGTGCGGGTCTTGGCCATGGCGGCGGCATCGGGGAGGGGGCCGACCAGGGTCCTCCATTTGTTGGAGTTGGGCACGGGCGCGACCAGGGCGGAGAAACCCTGCTTGCGGAGCACATCCACGACCAGCTCGGCTTCGGGCTTTCCCACGGCGGCGACTTGCAGGTAGGTCTGACCGGTTTCGGGGGCCGCGGGGTTGCGCTTCTCGGCGGGCGGCTTGGCGGGAGGAGCGGGCGGCGGCGGGGGAGGCTGCTTGAACTCGGGGATGGGCGTGGCGGCGGGGGGCTCGGTCTTGGCGGGCGCGGCGGCCACGGGGGTGGTGACTTTGGCCTGGCCGGGGGCCAGAGGGATATCGGGCGCGGTGGGCTGTTGCGGGGCGACCTGCGGTTCGGCGCCGGGTGGCGTGAGCCCCGCGGCGGGGGCCCGGTTGTCGGCTGCGGCTGGGCGGGCTTCGCCGGCGGGCGAAGCCGAGTCGGGCGCGGTGCTGCGGCCCACGAAGTAGCCCATGGAGAAGACCACACCGAACAGGCTGAACATCACGACCAGGACCATCAGCAACTGCTGATTGCCGACCACTAATTCAAACTCTCCCTCTTCATTCTTCCGCATGGGATTGAGCTAAGCGGACTTGGGAGGTTCGGCGACGCGATCGAGGGCCCTGCCCAGGGACGAGATGATGTCCAGGGGGAGCGGGAAGACGATGGTGGTGTTCTTCTCGGTGCCGATCTCGACTAGCGTCTGGAGATAGCGAAGCTGAATGGCGGCGGGCTGCTTCTGGATAACCTCGGCGGCCATGGCGAGCTTCTCGGCGGCCATGTACTCGCCCTCGGCGTGGATGACCTTGGCGCGGCGCTCGCGCTCGGCCTCGGCCTGGCGGGCCAGGACGCGGATCATCTGCTCGGCCAGGTCGACCTGCTTGACTTCCACCATGGCGACCTTGACGCCCCAGGGGCCGGTATGCTGATCGAGGACGGTTTGCAGGCGGAGATTGAGGGTTTCGCGCTGGCTGAGCAACTGATCGAGCTCGACTTCGCCCAGGACGCTGCGCAGAGTGGTCTGGGCGAGCTGGGAAGTGGCGTAGAGGTAGTTGGAGACCTCAATGACCGCTTTGATGGGGTCGATGACGCGGAAGTAGATGACAGCGTTCACCTTGACGGTGACGTTGTCGCGGGTGACGACGTCCTGGCCGGGGACTTCGAGGGTCTCGAGGCGCAAGGAAGTGCGGACCATGCGCTGCACGGGGGCAAAGACCAGGAAAATGCCGGGCCCGCTAGGCTCGTGGCTGACGCGTCCCAGGGTGAAGATCACGCCGCGCTCGTATTCGGCGAGGATCTTGATGCAGGTCAGAAGGTAAAGGACAACGATAGCGACGACGACAGCAATGTATTCGATAGGCATAGAGAGCTCCGCTTAAATCTCCGCAACGTCTGGGGCCGGCTCGACTCGGAGGGCCAGGCCCCGAACCTCAGTGATCCGTACGCGCGCGCCCGCCGCCACCGGAGTGGAGGAAACCGCGCTCCAATATTCCCCGTGGACGAAGACTTTCCCCGCCGGGGTCAACGGGGAGTGAGCAACTCCGATTTCGCCGATCATGCCGGAGGAGCCGGTGATGACCTTGCTGGCCCGGGCGCGGACCACCAGCGTAACCAGGAAGGTGGTGATGAGCGCGAAGGGCAGGGTGATGGCGAGGGCAGTCATAAAGTGGATGCGCAATTCGGGGAGCGGGCTCTCGACGAGAAGGAGCGCGCCCAGGAGCATGGAAACCGCGCCGCCGATGGCGAGAACGCCGTGGGTGGCGAACTTGGCCTCGAGGACGAACAGCGCGATCGCCAGCACAAGCAGGGCGGCGCCGACCCAGTTGATGGGCAGCACGGAGAGCGCGGACATCCCAAGCAGCACCATAATCGCTCCGATGACACCGGGCGCGATCAAGCCCGGCGAATGAAACTCGACATAGATTCCAAGGGCGCCGAGCACCAGGAGGACCAGGGCGAGGTTGGGGTCCGCAATGGCGCCGATGATTCGCTCCCGGGAGGTCTTATCGTATTCCACCACTTGCGGGGAATCCAGATGCAAGGTCTGCTGGCGGCCGTCGAAGCGGGTGATCTGGCGGCCGTTGAGCTTGCGGAAAAGATCCCATTGGTCGGCGGCGACGAGATCGACGAGCTTGTTGTCGAGGGCTTCCTTGTCGGTAAAGGACTTGGCGTCGCTGACGGCTTTCTCGGCCAGCTCGCTGTTGCGGCCGCGCTTGGCGCAGACACCGCGGATGAGGGCGGAGACGTCGTTGAGAGCCTTGCGCATCATGACCGGGTCGGGCTGGGGGCCGAACAGGGAGACGGGAGTGGCCGCGCCGGTGTGGGTGCCGGGGGCCATGGCCGCGACGTCGCCGGCCTCGAGGAGGAAGAAACCGGCGGAGGCCGCGCGACCGCCGCTAGGGACGACGAAAGTGACCACGGGCACGCGGGAGGCGAGGATCTTCTCGATGATCTCGCGGGTAGAGTCCACGAGGCCGCCGGGAGTGTTCAGACGGATGAGGACGATCTCGGCGCCTTGCTGGCGAGCCTGTTCGAGGGCGCGGGAGACGATTTCGACGGTGATGGGGTGGACCATTCCGTCGACATTGAGGGCCTCGACCCGGTGGGCGGGGAGGGGGGCTTGGGCGGCGGCGAGGGCGACCAGCGCGAGCAGGGATGCGTGTCGCAAAGCACTAACAATATAGCACCACCGGCATGGAAAAGAGAGGGCGAGGCGGGGTCGACGGCGAGCCGGGCCGGGGGCGCGGGCCGAGCGTGGCCGCCGGTTTTTTTACAGAGCCTTACGAACTTTGGCGGCGGGGAGGTGTTTGACTATATGAAAGGAGACGGTCATGATGCATACGAAACGAGCGATTGGGATGGCGGTGATGGGCGCGGTGGCGGGGTGTTTGCTGCTGGCGCAGGGGACGGGGACGGGCGGGCGACGGAAGGGCGTGCTCGGAGCGGCGGGGCGGGAACTGCTGGCGGGCTATCTGGGGCTGACGGACGCGCAGAAGACGCAGGCGAAGACCATCCTCGATAATGCCAAGACGGCGGCGCAGCCGATCCGGACCGAGATGAAGGCGGCGCGGGCGGCGCTGGAAGCCGCGATCGTGGCAGGTCAGCCGGTGGATGCGCCGGCCGAGGCGGTGGGCAAGCTGTTCGGGCAGTTGGCTGCGGTCCGGGCGAATGCGTGGGAGCAGTTTCGGGCGATTCTGACTCCCGCCCAGTTGACGAAGCTGAACGAGTTCCGGGCCAGGATGGGGAACGGGACGACGACCGCAGCGCCAACCCCGTAACGCGGGGGTAGTTCCTTAGGCCGGGTGGGGGTTCGCATGGGCGGAGGCTCCGTGGACGAGGGCTTCCAGGGGTTTCCGCCCGGGGGACCGCGCGGAGAGTCGAGCTGTGTGTGTCCCCCGGGATCGGGCGTTCGAATCCAAGCTGGGGAGCAAGCATCTAGAATTACCAACTCCCGTTTCAGACCTGCTCAATCGACAGAATATAAAGGGCATAAGCGCCGGAATGGTTCTGCCTGCAGCTTCAAGAATCTCATCTTCAAACCGGGCCTTTTGAGCGCGTATCGAGTGGGCGCCCATGATGCAGTTGACAGGATAGCGATTGACAGCCCGCGTGCTATGACTTTGCAGAGTCCTGCTACGCCGGAAGTCCTCGAAAAACCAGGGTTTGTCTCGCCAGCGCTGGACGATTTTGATCCGTTTGCA
>PMEV01000410.1 GCA_003154855.1 Bryobacterales bacterium | reverse complement strand
TGGCCATGGCGGTGACGGCGGTCGCGGAGGCGTGCTTCTCGAGACAGCCGTTGTTCCCGCAAGCGCACGGGTTGCCCCCTGGAACCACGGTCATGTGTCCCAGCTCACCAGCCATGCCGACGAAGCCGTGCAGCACCTTGCGGTCCGAAATGATGCCACCGCCGATGCCTGTGCCCAGGGTGAGCAGGAGCAGGTCGTCGACGTCGCGGCCGGCGCCCATCCACTTCTCTCCCAAGGCCGCGGCGTTGGCGTCGTTCTCGAGCAGGACCGGGGCTTGCAGCAGCCGCTCGATCTCGTCGCGGATGGCGAAGTTCTCGAAGCCGGGAAGGTTAGGGGACTGGACGATGATACCCTTTTCGATGACGATAAAGCCCGCCATGCCGATGCCGATGCCCACCAGGCGCCCTGCGCCGCCACTCGAGCGCAGCTTCAAGATGGAAGCCACGATATCGGCAACCACCGCGTCCCGCCCGGCCGAAAGGTGGGTGGCTCCTTCCACCTTCTCCAGCACCTTTCCGCAGTGGTCGATAGCCGCCGCGCGCAGGTTGGTGCCTCCCAGATCCACTCCAATCGAATATTCGCCCATGCGCACGAATGATAGCAGATTGTCCGTTCGCGATGTCGGCGCTACTTGAGACGATCCAGCTTCTCTTCCAGAGCGCGCCGGAGCCAAGGCTGGGGCTGTGAGGCTCCGGTGAGAGCCAGCGCCTGGTGGACCAATTCCAGCGCCGCCTGGCGATCGCCGCTCTGGAATTCCGCTTCCGCCTCGGTGTCGAGCGCATAGGCGTTCTGGCCCTTAGTCAGGTCGACGGCGCGCCGCGAATAGCGCAGAGAGGCGCCTGGAGCGCGGAGTTCCGGAGGCTGGCACAACACCAGGGAGCGGGCCGCGCGGATGAGTTCGCCGACGGGAGCGGCGGGGTCGTCGGCGATCTGCCGGAGCAGCTCCAGCCCGCGAGCGGTCTGATGGGAGGCATCCCCCCGCTGCCCGGCGTGAATCAGCATCGCGCCGATACGTACCAGCATCTCCCCCAGGTGCGCATGCCAGGCGATGTTGCCGGGGTCGGTCTTCACCAGGCGATCCAGCGTGTCGGCCGCCTGCGAGTAGTCGCGCAGCGCGGCGGGGAAATCGCCGTCGCTCTCGAGCATCTCGGCCCGGTCGCCCAGGACCACGGCGAGATCGAACTGCGCCTGCATGTTGGTGGGGTCGTGTTCGGCCAGCGCGGTGGAGATCTCCAGGGCTTGGCGGTAGTATTCCAGCGCGCCTTTGGAATCCTTCAGCTCCCAGCGGATGTCGCCCATGCGGCGGCGGATGTTGCCCTCGAGGCGGCGGGCGGGCACCGAGGCCTGGTCGGCGGCCGAAAGCGCGCCCAGAGCGGCCAAGCCCTTCTCGAGCCTGGCCATCGCGGCCGGCAGGTCGCTGCTGGCATCGAAATCCGAAATCTTCATGTTCAGGCCGGCCACGGCGCGGCGTGCCCGGACATGAGCCGGATTGAGGGACGCTACGGTCTCCCATTCGGCCAGCGACTTCCGGTAGGCGGCAAGTCCGCCGACCTCATCGCCGAGCCCCCGGTGGAGCTGATCGCCAAGGCCCTCCAGGCAGGCTGCTAAGTCGATGTGCGCCTGAACACTACTGGGCTCGGCCGCGGCCAGTTTCTCGAACGCGGCAGTGGCCTGGCGAGCGTGCCCTACGGCCTCCCGATTCTGGTTGCTCAGCAGGAGAACGTCGCTGAGGTTCAGGTGGACCAGAGCTAGCGCGCGGGCGGCACGCCGGTTGCCGGGTTCCAAGCGGGCCAGCGGTTCGGCAATAGCCAGTGCCTTGTGGTAGCTGGCCAGGGCGCCCACCGTGTCGCCGAGGTTCGCCTGGTAGGGGTTGCCCTGGACGTCGCCCAGCCTGTTGTAGGCTTCGACCAGCTCAAGTTCGAGACTCGAATCCCCGCTGGCCTCGTGGGCCAAGCTGTCCAGATACTGGAGGGATTGGCCGGCCAACATCTCCTGGACGGGGGTCGAGCCGGGCAGTTTCTGCACGGCATCGCGGAGGTCGAACAACATGAAGGTCGCGAGCTTGCGGACGTCCTGGAAGCGGCGCTCGGCGCGGGCTCGGGCGGCCATGGCGACGCGGGCCTGCCAGACTGCGCCGCTGACGCCTCCCAGGATGGCCAGAGCGACCAGGGCGGTGGCGGCCACGGCAATCCGGTTGCGCAGAACGAACTTCGTGGCGCGGTAGCGAAACGTGCCCCGGTGCGCCAGAACCGGTCGGCCCTCCCGATGGCGCCGTATGTCCTCGGCCAGTTGTTCCACCGAACCATACCGGTTCTGCGGCTCCTTGCGCAACGCCTTGAGGACGATGGCGTCCAGATCTCCCTCCAGGTGGCGGGCCTCGGGAGCGGTCTCGAGCGCCGTGCTGGGCCGCCGCGGTTCCTGCACGCAGGCGGCGCTGATCATCTCCGCGTCGGAGTGCGTCTGGAAGCGATACGGCGACTGGCCGGTGAGCAGTTGATAGAGAATCATGCCCAGCGCGTAGACATCGCTGGCGGTGGTGACCGGTTTGCCCATGAACTGCTCGGGGCTGGCGTACCTGGGGGTGAACGGTCGCTGCGCGCCCACGGTCATGAAGGCGCCGGCCTCGGATTGCGGGGCCAACACTTTGGCGATTCCGAAATCCAGCAGTTTGGGCGTGCCGTCGGCGGTCACCAGGATGTTGGTGGGCTTGAGATCGCAGTGGACGATGAGGTGCCGGTGCGCATACTCCACCGCCGCGCAGACCAGCAGGAACAGGCGCAGCCGCCCGGCCAGGTCCAGCGAATGAGCCGCGCAGTACTCGTCGATGGGCTGGCCTTCGATGTACTCCATCACCAGGTACGGCAGGCCCTCCTCGGTGGTGCCGCCATCCAGCAGGGCCACGATGTTAGGGTGGCTGATGGCGGCCAGCGTCTGGCGCTCCACCCGCAGACGGGCCGCCACCTCCGGGGATTCGGCGGCGTAGCGCACCAGCTTGATGGCCACGCGCTGGCGGAACTCATCCTCGCGCTCGGCCAGATACACCACCCCCATGCCGCCTTCTCCGATGCGCGCCGTGAGGCGGTAGTGTCCAATGCGGCGGTTGAGCATGGGATCGGGCGGGTTAGGCATCTTGAAGAGAATTATAGGCGAAGTCAGAGCCTGCCGGGTCCCACACCCGGAGAATCGGCTGGAAATGGGTTGGGTCGCGGAGGCTAGGCCGACGTCGCGTGGGGCTGGAAGCTGCGAACCGCCTCAGCCTCGTCCGTGTAAGTATCGAAAACGCTATACAGCTTGGTGATCTGCATGAGTTCCAGCGCGCGGCCCTGCAAGTGCAATAGCTTCAGCCGGCCGCCGCGATTGCTGACGGTTGCGAATCCGCCCACCAGTTCGCCCAGACCGGAGCTGTCGATGTAGCTGACACCGGCGAGGTTGAGGACGATGTTCTTGATCCCCTTGGCCAGCAGGCCCTTGAGCGATTCCCGCAACTCGCCGGCCGCCTCCCCCAAAGTGATCCGACCGCCCAGATCGACGATCGCCACGTCACCCACTTCTCGAATGCTCAGTTTCAGGCTCATGAAATCCTCCCAGTCAAAACCACGATCCCACGCCGGGGCGGGGAAGTCAACCCGTAGTAGACTGGCCTGTGTAGACGGGCCTGATGGTCTGGTCTCGCCCCGGGGAGGTTGGAACTGGGCGAGTCTCGCGAGGCGCCTCAAGGGTCCGGTCGCCTGAAGCTGAGGGCCCGCTCGTTGCGCCACTCGGTGCGTGGTGAGCTGCCGCACATGTCGAGCTCCGGTCGGTAGCGACAGACCCCCTCGGGTCTGGGTGTCCGGTTCCAGATGGCTGAAAGATTGACGGCGCGGGGCGGTCCGCCTTTGTTCCACGCGGTCTGTTGCGGCGCACGATCTGTTGCGGCGCACGATATGTTCGTGTCCAGCGAACACACCGGCGGCACGACCGCCGGCGCAACCTCGCGGCACTTCGGCGCACGGGCGTTCTGGGAGGGCCAGGGCGGGGGTGGTTCCGGGCTGGCTTCGGCGTAGGTGTCCTCCAGGCGAAAACCGGTCAG
>PMEV01000257.1 GCA_003154855.1 Bryobacterales bacterium | reverse complement strand
GTCCTTGTGCTTCTGAAGGTAGTCCATCAGTTCCTTGGGCACGGGCTGGCTGTAGGCCGCGTTCGCCGCCGGGGAGTGGTCTCGCGCGTCCGGAAGCATGCCCACCTCGTTTTCGACCTGGACCATGATCACCGTGTGCGCGTCGCCGTCAACTTCCCGTATTCGCCGCATGAACGCTGCAAAGGCGCGCGCGTCCGCGTCGCGGTTCGCTTCGCTGAACGCCGTGAGCCGCTCGGTCCCCGAACTGTTCGCTAGCTGCGCGCGCGGGAAGCGTTCGAAATCCCTCTTCACCCAGTCCGGTGCGTAGCTGGACCACGAGTTCTTCCAGCTCCCGAACCAAAGCAAGACCAGGCGCAGATGGTGCGCCCGGGCGTCGCGGATCAGGCCGTCCAGCAGCGTGTAGTCGAACTGGCCCTCCGAGCGCTCCAGCATGCCCCAGGAAACGGCCGCCAGCACGGTGTTCAGGTGCATCGCCGTCAGTCGCGGCCAGATGGGCTGCATGTAGTCCAGGCTGGTCGCCGAGTTGTTATACAACTCGCCGCCCAAGATCAGAAAGGGCTTGCCATCCACGATTAACTGCGTGGTGTTCCCACGTTGTTCCAGATGGGGAATGGCCGGGATGGGTTTCGATTCGGCGCCCAGGGAGAGCGCGGCCAGCGGGTACAGCACAGCGGAGTAGATCCAGGTTCGGAACCGCATGTCAATTCACCTCGCCGGAGATGCAGGCGCGAGACTGGTCAACATCTGGACTTTACCAGAACGCCCGGTTCCTCGTCCGTGGGTTCCATCCGGCGAGGGGATCTTGGATCTTCGGTTGGCGCCGGCCCTGAAGCACATCCGCACACGGGTTATCGGCCTGCCCGCAGTTGGCGGCATCGGCGCTGACGCTCTTGGGGCCTTTCGCGTGCTAACATTGTGGATCAATTTCGCGAATGCGCCGTGTGGACAAAACGCACGCCTGACGAGATCGCGGAGCTCAGAGCCCAGCAGAAACGTCGTGGGCTTAAGTGGGCGTTTGCCGTTGGCCCCCCCATGCTGTTGCTCGCTACCTTCACCAACTTGAGGTACATTCCAGGGCGAGAGAGCTGGCTAGTCCCCCGTGATGAGATCCCATGGAGGCTATTACTTGCAGTCCCGCTGAGTATCGGGGGTGCCGTACATGCCTACTGGCTGAAGGGCCGGGGCCGCCGCATGATGGTTTGTCCGAAATGTGAGGCCGTCAAGTATGCAGATTCGGTGAGTGCTTGCGCCTGCGGAGGCACATTTGAAGACGTGGACACGATGAAGTGGGAATGAGTTTCGACAAGCGCGCCACCTGGAGCCGTGGCCATGCTCCCCCGCCTCAATCCTGCTTGGTGTGGAAGTCCACGATCTTCGCGGCGATCTTCGNNCGCGCTTCGTCCGGGCCGGAGCCGCCCACCGCCTCGGAGAGACGCGAAAGCGTCACGGCATCGTCGGGCGCGGCGCCGGAGCCGCGGCCTGCCTCGGCGGGGGGACTCGGCGCAGCCTGGCCCACTCCCGGTTTCACGGCCTCCGCGTTGAGATTGCCGATCCGCATCAGGTTCCTTCTATAGATCTTATCGAACGCATGGGGCGGCTGCATGAGCCGCAATTTCTCGGCGGCGGCCTGGCGGGACGCGCGGCGGGGCGATTAGGGTTTGTGCTCCAGGCCCTGGGTCACCAGATTAGCGATGCCCAGGCCGCCCTGCGCGGCCAGCGCCTGTCCCAGGTGCTCCTCGGCGATCTCCATCATGGTGGACCCGGCCTCGTCGTCGCCGGTTCCCAGCCAGCCTCCCTGGCCCGCCTCGCGCATGGTCTTGAGCAGTTGCCCCATCATGAGGGACTCGAACTGGACGCCCGCGTCCTTCGCATTCTTCGCAGTAGGGCGCGCATCGGGCGCCGTCGCGCCGGCCTGCACGGCGCTCACTCCCTGAATCGGCATCAGATCACCTCGATTTCGGCTTCCAGCGCGCCCGCGACCTGCAAACTCTGCAGAATCGCGATGATGTCGCGGGGGGTCGAGCCGATGGCCATCAAAGCGCGCACCAGTTCCTCGACCGTCGCGCCCTGCCGGAGCACGATGTTCCTGGCTTTCTCTTCCTTCACCCCCACGGTGGTCTGCGGAACCACTTCGGTGGTCCCGTTGGACAGCGGCCCGGGCTGCGAGACGGTAAACACGGTTTGGATCTCCACGCTCAGGTTGCCTTGCATGATCGCGACCGGCGAGATGCGGACTTCCTTGCCCATCACGATGGTGCCGGTCCGTTCGTTCACGATCACCTTGGACGGGCGGTCGGCCTCCACGGTGAGGTTTTCCAGTTCGGCCAGGAATTCGGTGGGCTGTTCGGAATAAATCGGCGGCATGGCCACCGACACCAGCGCCGAATTCTCGGCCCGGGCCACGATGTTCACGGGCGATCCCCAGCGCTTGTTGATGGCCTCGGCGATGCGCGAGGCGGTGGTGAAATCGGCCTGGTGGACTTGCAGCTTGAAAGGGCTGGAGGGCGCGGGCGTGGGCGCGGGCCGCTCGATGATGGCGCCGTTCGGAATGCGGCCCACGGTGGGGTGATTGAGGGTCTTCTGCGCGCCCGATCCGCCGGCCGTGAAAGCGCCGGTGACCACCGGCCCCTGCGCCTGGGCGTAGACGTGCCCGTCGGCGCTGCGCAGCGGGGCCATCAGCAAGAGGCCNNGTGTTGCGGACCTGCATGGCGCTGGGCGAAACCGTGACCCCCATGCGTTGCAGCAGGTTGGCGAGACTCTGGGCCGAGAACAGGGCCTGTTGGCGGTCGCCCTTTCCGGCCAGGCCCACGACTAGCCCGTAACCGATCAACTGGTTGTCGCGCACGCCCTCCATGGCGACCAGTTCCTTCAGCCGCGTGGCCGCGCCCAGCGGGCCCGCCAGCAATAAGAGCGTAGCTACGATTCGGTTGCGCATGGCTTAGAAGGGCAGCAGCCCCAGCAGCAGGCGGTACAGGAAGAAGGGACGGCGGATGGCGTCGTTGACTACGCCTTTCCCGTCGATCCGCACGTCCAGTTGCGCCAGCTTGCTCGAGGGGACCGTATTGTCGGTAGCGATGTCGGCGGCCCGCGCCACCCCGCGCACCGTCACCGTCTGGTTCTCCGAGTTCACGACGATTCTCTTGATTCCCTCCAGTGCCAGGTAGCCGTTCGGCAGCACGTTGGTCACCCGCGCCGAGATGGTGGCCGAGAG
>PMEV01000324.1 GCA_003154855.1 Bryobacterales bacterium | reverse complement strand
TCGGAGCGCCGCTCCTGGGGAGAGCGTACTGGGTCTCGGGGCTGATCCTGCTTGTGTACCTGGCGTTTCTGCTTCCTCAATCCTACGAGACGACCTCGGAGGGCTTGCTGATTCGGGCGGGGCTGTACCGAAAGCTGATCCCCTACGCGTCGATCACGGTGATCGGGCCGTGCTCCGATACGCGTAGCAGCTTCGCGCTATCGTTGGATCGCATGAAAATCACTTACGGGTCGGGGAAGGAAATCCGGATCGCGCCGGCGGATCAAGACGGATTCATGGCAGACCTGGCCATGAGAACGCCACAGCTTGTTAAACGGGGATTCGATCTGGTGTTGAGTATATGAGAGTCGCGGGGATCATGAGCGGCACGTCGCTCGACGGGATCGACGTGGCCATTGTGGACATTCGCGGGGCGCGGCGCATTTCCACTGTGGCGTTCCGGACGACGCCGTATCCGGCGGGAGTGCGGGAGGCGCTGCTGGGAGTGTCGAACGCCCAGACGCATACGCGGACGATATCGCGGCTGAATTTCCAGTTGGGCGAGTTGTATGCGCGGGCGGTGCGGGCGACCTGCGAGGAGAGCGGAATCCCACTGGAAACGGTGAAGCTGATCGGGTGCCACGGGCAGACGATCTACCACGAGACGGCGAGCACGTTGCAGATCGGCGAGGCGGCGGTGGTGGCCGAGCGGACCGGGATTCCGGTAGTCTCGGATTTCCGGACCCGCGACATGGCGGCGGGCGGGCGCGGGGCGCCGCTGGTGCCCTACGTCGATTACCTGCTCTATCGGGACCGGCGCCTGGGGCGGGTCGCGCTGAACATCGGCGGGATCGCGAACCTCACGGCGATTGCAGCGCGGGCTCGGCGGGAGGACGTGATCGCCTTCGACACCGGGCCCGGCAACATGGTAGTGGATGCGCTGGTGGAGGTTTACAGCGGGGGAAAGCAGAGGTTCGACCGGGGCGGGCGGATCGCGCGGCAGGGCACCGTGAATCCGGATCTGCTGCGCGAGTTGCTGCGGAGCAGTTACTACCGCGCTAAGCCCCCCAAGACGACTGGGCGGGAGCAGTACGGGGAAGCGTTCGTCAAACGGCTGCTGGCGACGGGGCTGGCGATGGAGGATTTGATCGCGACGGCGACGGCGCTGACGGCGGCGGCGGTGGCGGAAGGGATGGATCGCTTCGTGCGCCCGCGGATGAAGGTGGACGAACTAATCGTCTCCGGTGGCGGGGTCCACAACCCGGTCATGATGGGGTTCCTGGCCGCGCTAATTCCCGATGTCGCGCTGGCCACCTCAAGCGATCTCAGGATTGACCCGGACGGGAAGGAGGCCATCGCCTTCGCCCTGCTGGCCTACGAAACCTGGAGGCGCCGGGCCTCCAATCTGCCCAGCGCGACGGGGGCGCGCCGCGCAGTGATCCTGGGCAAGATCAGCCCGTAGGGGGGGCGAAACTGCTGTGAGTATTTCCGACCTGCGCGAGAAGGCCGAGTCCGGCAGCGTGGTCGCCCAATCCGTCCTTGGGCTCTCATACTTGTACGGGATGGGCGTCGAGATCGACTACAAGGAGGCATTCCGCTTTCTCTCCGCCGCGTCTAAGGAGGGCGCTCCGCGCGCTATGGCTAACTTGGCACACATGCACATGGAGGGGTTGTGCATACCCAAGAACGGCCCTGAGGCTCTCCGGCTCTTCCATGCGGCCGCGGAAGCGGGAGAGTTCCTTGCTCAGATCGAATTGGCCCGTATCTACTTGTATGGAGTGGAGGTGGCACCCGACCCCGAAGCCGCCCTGAAGTGGTATTCGGCGGCACTGGCCCAGCAGGGCCGTGTCGAAGATGGCGAGGAGATGCGAGAGGCCAGGCGATACGTGGAAGCGCATCGCAAGGACAAGGGCTGACAGCGCCCCGCCCTACCCCTTGCGCTTGAACACCGCCACCCCCAGCGGAGGAAGCGTTAGGGACAGGCTGTTAGGCCGGCCGTGCATCTTGATGGGCTGGGAGGGGACCAGGCCGGCGTTGCCCAAATTGCTGCCGCCGTACGTCGCGGCGTCGGTGTTGAAGACCTCTTCGTACAGGCCCTCGGCCGGCACTCCGATGCGATAGCTCCGATGCGGCTGCGGGGTGAAGTTACAGCACACCAGCAGAAAATCGTCGGGATTCTCGGCGCGGCGGAGGAAAGAAATGATGGAGTGGTCGACGTCGTGGAAATCCACCCACTCGAATCCGCTCCAATGGTAATCCACCTCGTAGAGCGCGGGCTGGGCGCGATAGAGTAAGTTCAGCTCGCGGGCCAGCGTCTGGAGTTTGCGATGATAATCGAAAGTCAGTAACTCCCAGTGAAGGCCGGAGTTATAGTCCCACTCTTCGTACTGGCCAAACTCGCAGCCCATGAACAGCAGTTTCTTGCCCGGGTGGCAATACATGTAAGCTAGGAAGGCGCGGACGTTGGCGAACCGCTGCCACTCGTCGCCGGGCATCTTGTGAATCAGGGAAGCCTTGCCATGGACCACCTCGTCGTGGGAGATGGGCAGCAGGAAATTCTCCTGGAAGGCGTATAACATGCTGAACGTGATGTCGTTGTGGTGGAAGCGGCGGAACAGCGGGTCGGTGGCGAAGTAATCCAGCATGTCGTGCATCCAGCCCATGTTCCACTTCATGGTGAAGCCCAGGCCGCCGGTGTAAACCGGCTTCGAGACTCCGGGGAAGGCGGTGGATTCCTCGGCCACGCTGACGGCGCCGGGCACCTGGTGCGCCAGTTCGTTGAAGCGGCGGAGGAATTCGATGGCCTCCAAGTTCTCGCGGCCGCCGAAGACGTTGGGAATCCATTCGCCGGGCTGGCGGGAGTAATCCAGGTAAAGCATCGAGGCGACGGCGTCCACCCGCAAGCCGTCGATGTGATACTGCTTGAGCCAGAACAAGGCGTTAGAGATGAGGAAGGAGCGCACCTCGTTGCGGCCGTAATTGAAGACCATGGTGCCCCACTCGCGCTGCTCGCCCTTGCGGGGATCGGCGTGCTCGTANNAGCGCGGTGCCGTCGAAAAAGGCGAGCCCGTGAGCGTCCCTGGGGAAATGGGCGGGAACCCAATCCACCAGGACGGCGATGCCTGCACGATGGCAGCAATCGACGAAGTACATGAAGTCGTCGGGAGTGCCGAAGCGGGAGGTGGGCGCGAAGTAACCGGTGACCTGGTAGCCCCAGGAGCCCGAGAAGGGATATTCCATGATGGGCAGCAGCTCGATGTGCGTGTAACCCATCCCCGCCACATACTCGACCAGGGAACAGGCGAGCTCTCTGTAAGTGAGTGTCTGGTTGTGGGGGCCGCGCAGCCAGCTCTCCAGGTGGACCTCGTAGATGGAGACGGGCCGCTTGAGCCAGTCGGCGCCGGCGCGCGCCTCCATCCACTCGTTGTCGCCCCAGCCATAGCTGCCGATATCCCAGACCAGGGAGGCGGTCTTGGGCGGCGTCTCGCAGTAGAAAGAATACGGATCGGTCTTGAGCTGCTTGTGCCCGTTGAAGCGGGAGCGCACGAAGTACTTGTATTTCGCGCCCTGGCCCAGGCCGGGAAGGAAGATCTCCCAGACGCCCAGGCTGCGCAGGCGCATGGGATGGCGGCGAACGTCCCACTCGTTGAAGTCGCCCACCACCGAGACCACCTCGGCATTGGGCGCCCAGACGGCGAAGCGGACGCCGGAGACGCCATCCACCTCCGCGATGTGCGCGCCCAGCGATCGGTAGCTTTCGAAGTGGGTGCCCTCGCTGTAAAGGTGCAACTCGAAATCGGTGAGCAGCGGCGGAAAGCGGTAAGGATCTTCGAACTCGGCCGAGCCGCCGCCCCACAGCTTGACGCGGAGGCGGTAGGGCTTGCGCTCGCCCTCGAGAAAAGCGACGTAGAACCCGGTGGGGTCCTTCTTCTTCATGGCGCAGGCAGCGCCGTCCACCACAACTTCGGCCTCTTCGGCCTGAGGCAGGAAGGCCCGCACCTCCCAGGCGTCCTTCTTGCGGCCCACGGGGTGGGGTCCCAGGACGTGAAACGGATCGCCGTGGAAACCGCCGACAATGGCGTCAATCTCTTCGCGCGTCATGAGGAGGGTACTTACATTATGGCAGGATGAAGGTGATGGTTCACGAGCTCCCGAAAGCGGAGTTGCATTTGCACCTGGAAGGCTCGGTCGAGCCCGAGACGCTGCGGGAGTTGGACCCGGCGCTCACGGCGGAAGAGGTGCGCGCGCGGTACCGTTACCCGAACTTCGCGGGGTTCATCGAGAGCTTCAAATGGGTGATCCAGCGCCTGAGAGGGCCGGCCGGCTACGCGCTGGTAGCGCGGCGCCTACTGGAGCGGCTGGCGCGAGAGAACGTCCGCTACGCCGAAATCACCATTTCGGCGGGCGTGATGCTGTGGAGAGGTCAGGAGTTCGCTCCCGTTTACGAAGCGCTGCGCGAGGAGGCCGGGCGGTCGCCTGTGGAAGTGCGGTGGATACTGGACGCCGTGCGGCAGATGGGCCCCGAGCCCGCCATGCAGGTGGCCACGCTGGCGGCCGAGCGCGTCGGCCAAGGCGTGGTCGCCTTCGGAATCGGCGGCGACGAGGCGCTGGGACCGGTCGAGTGGTTCGGCGAGGTGTTCGAATTCGCGCGGAATAGCGGACTCCACCTGACCGTGCACGCCGGGGAAACGATGGGGCCGGAATCCGTGTGGGGGGCGTTGCGGCTGGGCGCGGAGCGCATCGGGCATGGAATCCGGGCGGTGGAAGACCCGGCCCTGCTCGAGTGGCTACGCGAACACTCCATTCCCCTGGAGATCTGCATCTCCAGCAACCTGGCGACGGGGGCCGTGGAGGCGCTGGAGCGGCATCCGATGCGGCGGATCTACGAAGCGGGTGTGCCCATCGTGCTGGGGAGCGACGATCCCGCGATGTTCTCTACCACGCTGGAGCGCGAGTACGACCTTGCGGCCAGCGAGTTCGGGTTTACGGAGCAGGAGCTGCGCGGGATCGCGGAGAACGGCTTTCGATTTGCGTTTCGCTAGCCGTCGCTGCGGCGCAGGGCCAACGGCGGCCGTCAAGGGGCCGCCGAGGCCTGGGTGGAGTAGTAGCCCGCGCGGGTCCGCACGGTGAGCGAGGCCGGGCCGCTGGCCACGACCTGAATCTTGCGATAGGTTCCGTCCAGGCGTTCGTTGCTGGGACTGTAGGCGAGAGTGAATTGATCGCGGATTTCGAGCGCGATTTCGCGGGCTGTCGAATCGGTCTCCGAGACGTCGTTGAGATAGAAGGCCTTCCCGCCGGTGGCCTGGGTGAGGCCGTCCAACTCAAGGCGGGCCAGCCGTGTGCGGGCGTCGTCGATCTGTGTGAGCAGGCCCACGGCGTAAATCAGGACGTTACTCTGCTGAGCGGCCTTGACAACGTAATCGTGGTCGATGACGCTGCAGTTGTCCTCCCCATCGGTGATGACCACCAGCACCTTCTTGTCTTCCTTGCCGTGGCGGCTCAGGTGCTCGATGGCCAGGCGCAGGGCATCCCGCAGAGCGGTTGTCCCGCGGGAGTCGAAGGCGGCCAGGCCCTGTTCGAGTTTGGCCCGATCGCTGGTGAAGTCGCAGTCGAGGTAAGCCTTCTCGTTGAAATGCAGGATGAACACCTCGTCGTCGGGGTGGGAGGCGCGCACCAGCGAGAGGGCGGCGGCGGCGACCTTTTGTCGCTTGTCGATCATGCTGCCGCTGTCGTCGATGATCAGCCCGATGGAGACCGGGGAATCCTCCCGGTGGAACACCTTGAGCTGTTGCTCGACGCCGTTTTCGAGCACGCGGAAGGCGCTGGCGGGCAGATCGGTCACGCGGCGCCCCTGTGGATCCAAAACCGTGGCGTGGAGCACCACCAGGTGCGCATCGCTGCGAAAGACGGCGACCGGTTCCTGCGCCACGCCCGCCATGGCCAGGCCCAGCAGGGCACACAGCGCGACAGCCGGGAAGCTTGGTCTGGCGGTTTGAATCATGCAGTGAGTCGGCGGACGCCCGCCTCACTCCCTATTCTGCCGCATCTCCCCTACGGCGCGGGGGCGCGGAAGCGTATCAGCCAGCCGGGGCCGGAGACGTCCCAAATTCGTCTGGGACGTGGGCGGCTAGCGGGGAGGAATTAGGGGGCCGGCCTCGCGTCTGCCTGCACATGGGAGCGTCAAATTGGATCGGGCACTCGCGCTGCCCACCGCAATGGATGCAAACCTGCACGTCCCGGCCGTCCCGCCGGCGGGGCCAGCTCCAGTGGTGCCCGAACAGACATGCCATGCCGCGATGGCCCTCCTTGGGCCCACCTGGCCCACACGCCCTCAAGTTATTCTTCGACCAAATCGGGCGGGATGTGAACCGAAAAACGCGGCGCACCACCGCGAGGTGGGTGGTAGCCGAAAAGAGCTGTATTCGAGGGCGGACTGTGTTAAGATTAAGCTACTTTCACCCCCAAGGAGGATTTCTGTGAGAATGTTTGCGAAAGCATGTGCAGTGCTTCTGTGCGCGGCCGCGGTCGCGCTGGCTCAACCCGTCGTCTCCGCCAACGGCATGGTGAATGCCGCCAGTTCAATCGAGGCGGGTCTGCCCAACGGCGACATCGCCCAGGGCTCGATCTTCTCGATCTGGGGCAAGAATCTGGGACCGACCACGCCCGTCCAAGTTACGAAGTTTCCCCTCCCTAGCACCCTAGGATTGGGCGGCGTCACCATCCAGGTCAAGGATTCGGCGGGCGTGACCCGTTACGCGATCCCGCTCTACGTCTATGGGAACCCGGTTTTGTGCCAGCTTAACGCGATCCTGCCCTCGGCCACAGCCCTCGGCCAGGCCTCGTTGACCGTCACCTACAACAACCAGACGAGCGCGCCTCAGACCTTCAACGTGGTCAAGAGCAGCGTCGGCCTCTTCGCCCGGAACTCGGCCGGCACCGGGCCGGGGATTGTCCAGCAGTACCACGGCGGCGCCCCCACTCTGAACGACATTTCGAATTCGGCGATTCCCGGCGATGTGGCCGTGCTGTGGGGCACCGGACTCGGCCCGGTCACCGGCGATGAAACCCTGCCCCCGACCCAAACCACCATGGGACAGGTGGCGGAAGTCTGGGTGGGCGGGCAACAAGTTCCGCCGGCCAATGTCGCCTACGAGGGCCGCTCGACTTCCTCGGGAGAGGATCAGATCAACTTCACGATCCCGAACATCCCCGGCTGCTACGTGCCGGTGTTCGTGAAGATCGGCAACATCGTCAGCAACACCGTCAGCATGTCGATCATGGCTAATGGCGGGACTTGCTCCGACGCCTTCAGCAGCTACGCGGGTCTGAACGTCCAGGCGAACGGGTTGAGGTGGGGCTCTGTCGTCCTTAGCCGGAGTACCTCGGAGATCCCGACCTTCGGGAGTACCACTACCGACTCCGCCACCGGAGTCTTCGACGGCTATAGTGGTTTGCTGTTGTCGGAGAGCCGGGGATTGACGCTGGGAACCTCGGTCTATGGCGCCTGCACGGTCTTTACCTTCTCAGGCAGTTCGTCTTCCCCGACGGACATTATCACCCCGACGTACCTGGATGCGGGCGCTCTGAGCCTAGTTGGGCCGGACGGGGTGACCAGGCAGATCCCCGCCACCAGCAAGGGCATATACGATGCCCAACTCGGCAGCACCAGTACCATCCCCGGAGTGCCCAGCACCGGGCTTTATCTGTCTCCGGGCAACTACACCCTAACCGCGAAGGGAGGCACCGATGTGGGAGCCTTCACTTCCACCCTGACCCTTCCAGCGCCCTTCACCTGGACTAACATGGATGCCATCACTTCAGTGTCCCGCGCCAATGGCGTGACCGTGAACTGGACGG
>PMEV01000093.1:8498-9049 GCA_003154855.1 Bryobacterales bacterium | reverse complement strand
GCTAGCCCTCGGGGGTGCGGGGGCCGGTGCCGCGCAGGGTAGAGCGCCTCGGCTCCCGGGTAAACCCGGCCGGGGCGGGGACGGCGGGATTGAAATGGCCCGGTGGCTGAGGGGATGGGGAAAAAATGGGGCGGGAGAAGCGTCAACCGGGGAACGGGGCGCGCCGAGCTCCGCGGACAGTTTCGGCCGGCATGGGAACCTCGTGGGGAGACCTCCCGCGTTGGAGAGGCTCTCGCTTATATGGAGGGTTTTGCGCGGCCAAGTCTGTCAAAGGCGCGCTATCCTAGAACTGGGATAGATGGCGCGCAGGCCGTCTGCGGGTGAGAAGCCGCTGTATTTGGTGGGGTCCTCGAAGCGGGACCTGTTGGCGTTCCCCGAACCAGCCAAGGATCACATCGGAACTGCACTTAGCGTGGCTCAGTTCGGCGGCAATCACCCGCGGCGAAGCCGTGGAAGGGTCAGGGGCCGGGCCTTCTGGAGGTTGTTGAGTACCACGACCGCGCCACGTACTGCGGCAAGCCGGATGTCGAGCTGGTCGCCGAGCGGCTCAG
>PMEV01000093.1:0-8459 GCA_003154855.1 Bryobacterales bacterium | reverse complement strand
GGCATCAACCAACCGAAGATCTCGGCTCTGTCGAATTACCGGCTGGAGGGCTTTTCAGTCGAGCGCCTCATGCATTTTCTCAACGCCCTCGATCAGGACGTGGAAATTGTGATCCGCACCAAGCCGGATTCCCGCCGCGGGGCCAGGATCGTTGTGACGGCAGCGTAGCGGCCAGACGGCTCCGCGTCCTAGACGTCGTTCGAACTCTGGCCATCCAACTTCAACAGCGAGCCCGAAGCTAAGGACCTTGTCGAGAGGCGGATGCGCAAGCCAGAGAAAACCCGCGCTAATGTAGTGCGGCCTAAATAGTAACGAGTATAGCCGTTGCATCGTCTCTACAATGGAAGGAGCAAAGACGATGCGTGTGGCGCGACCCGTTGTGCTGAGTGCCGAGCAGAGAGACCTCCTGGAATCTCGGGCTCGTGCTCGGAGCGCTCCGGCGCGGAGCGTGGAGCGCGCGCGAATTGTCTTGCTGGCCGCGGCCGGGATGCAAAACAAGTAGATCGCAGCCAAGCTGAGAATCATGCCGGAGAAGGCCGCACGCTGGCGGAAGCGGTTTCTGGACGGCGGTCTGACGGCGCTGGACAAGGACGCGCCACGGCCAGGAAGAACGCCTACGATCACGCCGGCCAAAATCCAGGAAGTGGTCCGGAAAACGACGCAGGAGAAACCCGGCAATGCCACCCACTGGAGCACCCGCAGCATGGCCCAAGCCGCTGGCCTCAGCGAAAAGAGCGTGCGGCGAATCTGGCATCGGCATGGTTTGAAGCCGCACCTGTCGCGCACGTTCAAGGTCAGCAACGATCCGGAGTTCGCCGAGAAACTGGAGGCCATCATCGGTCTCTATCTCAACCCGCCGGAGCACGCCATCGTGCTGTGCGCCGNNGCCAGATCCAGGCGCTGGACCGCACGCAGCCGGGGCTCCCGTTGAAGAAGGGGCGCTGCGGAACCATGACCCACGACTACAAGCGCAACGGAACCGCCACTCTGTTCGCGGCCATGAGCACTCTGGATGGCACCGTGATCAGCATGTGCGACGACCGGCACCGTCATCAGGAGTGGTTGAAGTTCCTACGCGCGATCGACGATCTCACGCCGCCCGACAAAGAGCTTCACCTGATCGCAGATAACTACGCCACGCACAAGCATCCCCAAGTGCGGAAGTGGCTGGGCCGCCGTCCGCGCTTCCACATGTACTTCACTCCGACCAGAAGTTCGTGGCTCAACATGGTCGAGCGATTCTTCCGAGATCTCACCGAGCAGAGACTCCGTCGCGGCATCTTCCGCGACGTCGAGGAACTGATCATGGCCATCGGCGACTACATCGACAAACACAACGAGAGCCCGAAGCCCTTCGTTTGGACTGCCAAAGCTTCCGATATTCTGGAGAAGGTCAGGCGTGCCCGCGCCGCGCTGGATAATCGTTGATCTGCTTGCCGCAGACCACTAGCCCTTAGCTGCTCGAACGGACATTTTTCGGGCCGGGCGGAAATCCACCGGAGCCACCAAGCCTTCTCGGAGCTGGCTGGCGTCTTGCGTGGGTTCCCGTCTACCGGCAGTGATTCCCGCAAGGTCGAACTTGGCACCTTTGATCCAAGTTTTGCAGACGGTGGGGTCAAGATGAACTTCTGTTGCTCGGATACCTTGGGCCACGCCGCCGTCGAAATCGAACTTAGACGTGGCGGATGCGAAGCATTGGGTGATCTCGAGTCCGTTGCTCTTCGTATCCCGATCGAACCTGCGGCGGTCGATCGCTTTGTGCTGCAACTTATCGCGATGGACAGCACTATTGGCGCAAGCGCATCTTTGCCGATGGCATTGTAATGGAACTCAGGCTTTAGATCTCCGGGGAATCCGGCAGCCAATCACCATCCGTTCACAACTTGGCCGTATCACGCCCCACCCGTTGGGGGTGGTGCCCCAAGGGAACCCAAAGTCCCTATCTGTGAAACCACGCTCCAACCAGTGCCCCCGCCAGAATAATCGCCGAGAGGGCTATCCTGACGCCCGTGCCTGCCTACTGAACCTCGACCGCGCCGTTGAGCGCGGTGATTTGCTGGCCCTCGGCGTCGCGCACCACCAGCCGCAACTGATAGTTCCCCGGCTTCACGTCGAAGCTCATCTTCAGGCCCACGGCGGGGCTGGTGGCCAGCTTCTGCACCGTCGCGTCCAGCAGCCGCAACTCGAAGGTCTTCTGGAACCCGGCCACGTAGTTGCCGTTGTCGTCGAAGAGCGCCGATACCATGGTCAGGTCGTTGCGGTTGCGCCCGTCGGCCTTGCGGAAGTGCACCTGCTTCATGTCCACGTTGGCCACCACGGTCAGCGTGCCGCCGGCCACGCCGGTCTTTTCGACCTGCGTTTTCAGCTCCGCGGGAAGGTCGTGGATCTCGTCGCGGGAGAACACCGCATCCTCGATCTCCTGCTTCCCGGATTGCACCGCGTCTTCGCTGTGCTTGGGAGCGAAGTAGCCGCGCCGCGCCTGCACATTCAGTTTTTCCCCGCGGGCCAGCCTGACCTTCAACTCGTGGAATGTCCCGTCGAGTTTCATGCTCTGGGGGGTGAACCCCAGCAGATACCGGTATTCGGGCGCCGTCGCCAGCCGCCGGAATCCGTCCGCGAAATCGTTGGTGCCCTGGACAAAAGTGCCGCCGGTCCCATCCGCCAGGGCGGCCATGGTTGCGGTGTCCAGAAGCGCTTCCTGTCGCGCAAGCTGGGCTTTGAGCCTGTCGGCAGTGGGATCGATCGTCTTCTTGTCGATGTCGGGGAGAACGCCCTGCAGGTTCACACCCCGCGCGTCCAGAACGCTGACGATTACGTTCGAACGAATCGCCCGGTCGATGGTGTCGCCTTGTTCGAACCCGATGGCGTCGGTGAGGTAGAACCCCGGCGAGACCAGGATCACGGCTCGTTGTCCCGGCAACGCCGCCATGCGCCGCGTCAAATCCCGCAACGTGAGGAGGGCGGTGCGGGCCTCCCGCTCGCCCTCATACACGACGGTATGCGCCGCGTTCCGCGCGACTTGCTCAAGCTGTTGCTGAGTCATCTGGCCCTGGCCACCGCCGGGATAGCAGATCATCTCCTCCAGAACGGCGGCGTTTATAGCCGGGTTCGAGGTGCCCCCATCTGAGATCTGCCGAGGGTTGTTGACTATCGATGGGTTTGAATCGCCGCCGCTCATCGATCGCAGGATCATGTCGGCCTGATAGTAGTTCAAGTCGGGGCATTTGCTGGTCGAGGATCGGCCGGCCTGCCCTTGCGGCATCACTTTGAGGAGGGCTGCCTGAAGCTGGGCGCGGTCCTGTGTGAAATCCTGCGCAGTCCGATTGGAGGTGGTGAAGACGCCGGCGCGATCGGTGGGCTGCAGGGTGGCCATGTTTTTCGCGGCCGCGGTGCGCACTTGCGAGAGGTCCTCGAAGCGCAGATGGAGGTCGTCGAACAGGTAGGCGATGAAGTGTTCGGCGGGCGGGGCCGGGGCCGGCGCCGCCGGAGCCGGCTTTTCGGCTGGCGCGCTCACGGCGGGCGCAGTCCCAGACAGTTTCTCCGTGCGAGCGCCGCCGGCGGACCCTTCGACGGAGAACTTCGCGATCTCCTGCCGCTTTCCCTTATCGAGAAGCTGGAAGTCCTCCTTCTTTAGATCGCCCACGGCGTGCCCCTGGGCGTCGCGCACCACCACCGGGACCATCACCAGATTCACCCTGGACCGGAAGGTCACCGGCTCGCTTCGCCAGCTCATCTCCGGGACAGGCGCCGTTTCCGCGGGCTTCGCCGCGGCGGACTCCGGTTGGGCAGCGGCCACAACCGGCGCCGGCGCAGGTTGGGGAGCGGCCGCCACCTGGGCTTCCGCCGGTGGCGCTTCCGGCTGCGGTTGCGGCTGCGGGGAAGCCTGGGCTTCAGCCGGCGCCGCGCTGGGCTTGGGAACGGAGTAGCCATTGCGCGCCTGCAAGCTGAGCTTGCGCGAGTCCTTCAGCTTGACCCTCAGGCGATGGAAGCTGCCGTCCGCCTTCGCGCCCTCCGGCAGGAAAGCCAGGATGTAGGTGAATTCCGGAGCCGCCACGTGCCGGAATCCGGTCTCGAAGTCGTTGGCGCACTCCGTGAAGGCGCCGCCGGTTCCTTCGCTAAGCTGCTTCAAGATATCCATCCCCGTCCGGTCGTCGGGAGCGCGCGCCGCCTGAGCGTCGTTGGGAGCGTGAGCCGCTTGGGCGTCGTTCGGAAACGTCTGCTGAGAAGATGGCCGGTGGAGGGTTGTGTCCGCAGGCTGTGTTGCGGGGGTGCTCAGGGAGTTGTTGTCGGCCGAAACCTGCGCGGCGACTCCGTGGGCATGCAATGTATTGATGACCACCTTGGAGCGAACCGCGAGATCCACCAGGTCCGCCTGCATGTTCCCCCAGTCGTGACGGAAGGAGAATCCCCCCGATATCAGCACGATGCTGCGCTGGCCGGGCAGATGCGCCATCCGGCGCACCATGGCGTTCAGCATGGCGATCTGCTGCGGGATGCCGGTCGGCGCGTGGCACTGCACGATGGGGTTAGGCTGCAATTTGGAGATCATATCCCGCAGCTTGTCCCGATCGCCGGTGAAATCGAGCATTAAGCGGCAGGAGGTGGAGAGGATGGCCGCGCGGTCGTTGGCTGCCAGCGTCGCCAGGTGGTGGGACGCCGCCGCGATCAGCGCATTCACGCTGCCTTGCTCCCCCAGAGTGAGGTCGTCGAAGAAGTACGCCACGAAGCGGGTGGCGGGCGCCGTGGCTGGCTGCTCCCCGGCGGCCTTCTCGACGGAAAAGCTCGCGATCTCGCGCGGCTTGCCATCGTCGAAGAGCTGGAAACTCTCCTTGCGAAGATCCCCCACCGCATTTCCATCGCGACTCCGCACCACCACGGGCACGGTCACCAGTTCGACGCCGCCCTTGAAGGTGAAGGGCGCCTCCTGCGAGGCCGCCTCCGGCGCGGCGGGCTGCGAGGGCGCGCCCGTCTGTGCGGCTCCGAAGGCGGGCGAAAGAAGGGCAATGCAAACCGAGAGCAGCCTGGCCGCTCTCTGCGATGTAGGATTCATGATCTGTCTCCGGAATTCACGACCTGATTCTCGCTTCCATCTCTCGGGCCGGCGGGTGGCCAGCAGCCCAGGAGACGGCATGGGATGGCCGGGGGCCTGGAATCCACCGGCGGCAAGACCGCCCGCGCCACCCGGCGCGGGGTCAGCGGTGCGTGCCGCCGGCGGCGCCGGAACTGTGGCCTACAGCCGAGCTCCCCGAGCTGGTGGCTGTGCCGGGCGACGACACGGCCGCGGCCGTCGAGGCCCCGCTCGAGTTCGAGGGCAGGCCCGCATAGCTGGACGAACTGTAAGCCCGGTCGGAGGTATAACCCCCAGATCCAGGCGAGAAGAAGCCGGCCTGCACATTGTTGTAGTAGTACCCAACCTGGGACGGACTCCAGTAGCTGAAACCAAACGGGCTGTAAAAGACGCCGCTGCCAGGCACGAAAGTGAACGACCCGAAATAGGGGTTATAGAGCCAGGAGTTGCCGCCCATGAAGGAGTTGCCGGCGGCTTGCGCGGTGGACGGATTCGCCATGGCCACGTACTCGGAGCGGCGTTGGGCCCAGCGCAACAGCGCATCGCCGGTCTTGGGATCGAACTTCTCGGCCACCAGCGAGCCGTTGAGCGGGAGCAACTGCGCCTTCCTCACCGTCACGGTCTGCCCGCCCTGCGCGACCGTTGCTTCACCGGCGTAGACGCGGAGTTGGGCCGGATCCGAGTCCAGGCGGTACAGGCCGCTCTTCACCAGGCTGATCGCCGCGTCTTCATACACCAGGGTCACGCTGTCCCCTTTGACCTCCACGGCATCGTCGACGATGATCGAGCCGCCGACCAGCTCAACGCGCGTGTCTTCCAGCCGGTCGGAGAGCAGGTTGACCTTGGAATCCTCGCCGGCCCGGAGGATCACGCCCGGGCTCAGCAGCATCTCGGCACGGGAGTCCTGGGTGACGAGCTGCTGGTTGGTTTTCATCTGCGGGAACAGGCCATCCGTGGCGTGTACTTCTTTGCCGTCCAGGAGGACCTTCCCTTCCGTGTAGTTAATCTGGCCGGATTTTGCGGAAATCACCGACTGGGCCATCAGAGCGCCGGAGAAAACCGCCAGAATCGCGGTGCAGCCGAGGAAATACTTCGCAGCCTTCACAAGTGCCTCCCCTAGACGCTAGTTTACTCGCTGCTGTGACGGCTGTCACTGCGATCCGGTTTCAGAGTTGTTAACGGTTTCTGGCGCTGGGCCGACCGGGACCACCACGCTGTTGCTTTTGACTCCGTTGGCGGTCGCCAGCAGTTCCATCGGAGCGGCCGCGTCGTCGGGAATCCGGAAGCTGACTAGCACCACGCCCACTGCGCCTGGGTCGGCGCCCGCGAAGGTCGGGTCCAGGCTCAGGCTGCCGCTCAGGATGGCGACCGGATCGGCTAACGGCAGATTGAGCTTCTGGGGGACGGCGAACCCGTCGGGCGTCGAGCTGAGATAGGGACCAAAGCCGGTGCCATAGAGGGTAACGGTCTCTCCGGGAAGCGCCGGGGCGCTGGGGGTCGCGAGCGCGCCGTTGGGGCGCGTGACCAGGGCGTACTGGACGCCCCCGGAGGCCTCGGTGAACAACCCGGGCGCGTCGCGCACCACCTGGAAGGCGGCCTGGACGTCGTCGTGGCCCTCCCAATGCACCGTGAGCGAGTAAGCCCCGGCGGCCAGGCCCGAGGGAAGCTGGGCGTTAATCTGCTGAGGGGAAACGAAGTACAACGGCAGAATGCGGCCGGTCATAAGCACCGTGACTCCCGCCAGCGTCTGGGCCAGCGGGCTGGCCGGCCCCACGGTCGGGGCCGGAGCCAGGCTGCTCCCGTAGATCGCGACGATGGAGCCTGGCGCCACACCCGGCGCGGGGGTCGGGGCCGCGGCGTTCTGTACCCCGGCCGGAGCGATGTAGGGAACCTGATCGAGCACCGCGCACACCGAGTGCGGCTGGTTCATGGTCAGGGACCCCGAGAGCAGCCCTCCGGAGAGGTCGCCTTCCCAGTAATGAAACCGGAAACCCGCGCGCGGCTGGGCCGTCACCGAGACCGCGGTTCCGCCGGCGTAGAAGCCGTCGGCCGAAGTGGGATGGAGGACGAAGTCCGAGCCGTTGGCCGGGTCCGAGCTAGCCGCCAGCAGGTAGGAATACGGGTAGCTGGCCCCCAGCGTCTGCCGGTCGCTCACCACCTGGATGCTGCGGCTCAGCGCCGTTACGCCGTCGGACCAGCTCGCGAATTGNNGGATCGGCGCCGACCGTCAGGCTGTCGAGCGGCTGGTAGTTGGCCACCCAGCCGTTGCCCTGCGGCGCCACCGTGATCACCTGAGTGGCCGCGCCGCCCCCCGTCCAGGAGAGGAACACATAGTGGCGTCCGGCGGCGTCAATCTGCGTCACCGGCGCCGAGATGGTGTGTTGCGAGCCCACGCCCCAGGTGAAAGTCGCTTGCGTCGAGGCGCTTCCGTCCACGGTCAGTTTCAACCCCTGTGGATTGGAGATCACCTCCACCGGCAGACCGGGGACAAATGTCGCCGTCAGCGTGAGGGCCCCCCCCCCCGCCGCAACCGTGTAGGTGTGGTACTGGGCGCCTCCGTCGCTCCAGGAACCGAAGGCCCAGAGGCTCCCGACTTGATCGCGCTGGGCCCCCGGCGCACCGACCGTGTGCTGGGAACCCTCCGCCCAATAGTAGGTGACGGGCGCGAAGAACGTCAGGCCATCCGCAGTCACCTGCAAATTGGGGGGCGAGGTGTTCAGCGTGATGGCATCGGCAATGGCGAACACCGGCTGCAAGACCTTGGGTCCATCCAGCGTGAATTGGAGTGCGGGAGCGGTGGAACCGCTGAAGGCGCCCAGCCACTTCAGGAAGGCCAGCCCTGGAGGCACATAGAGTTCTACTATCACCGTCGTGTTCATCTGGCCCCAGATGGTCTCTCCGGCAGCGTAGCAGGCGCCGTCTGCCGGCAGATTCACGTAGATTTTGCCCCATTGCGGCCCCGCGGCGCAGCTCCAGGGCGCGGTAGTTGGGTCCAGCACCAGCGTGATGGCGTAGTAGACCTGCCAGACGGCCGTGTAGGAGGCGATGTCGGCCGAGGCCGTGATCGCGATGGTGGACCCATCCAGCAGCTTCTGGCCCAGGGAATTCTGCCAATACTGGAAATAGTATTGCGCGCCCGGATAGGCCGGCGGTGGATTCGGAAGGCCCAGCACGTGGGTGCTGTTGGCGGGCCAAAAGAAGGTGGCCGGGCCGGTATAGGTCTGGCCGTCCACGGTGAACTCCCCGCCGGGCGGAGCGCTTAACACCTGCGTGCTCACCAAAGTCTCGTCCGCCCAGAGCGCTCCGGCGGCCAACAGGAATAGTATCCAGCGACACATGTCCCTTGACAGATCGGCATTCCGCAGCCAGATTCTATGCGGAAAATCGCCGA
>PMEV01000001.1 GCA_003154855.1 Bryobacterales bacterium | reverse complement strand
CGACCAGCCGTAGCCGAAGTCCTCGCTCGTCCCCCGCTCCAGCGAGTCGTAGCGCCGCTGGATGCTGATGGCGAGCCCCTTGGCCGGAACCACCAGGTCGGTCACCGTGGCCGTGATGCGCCCCGGTTTGTACTCGCCGGTGACCATCACCAGCGCCAGATTGGTCTGCGTGTTGCCCGTCGTATCCGTGGCCACCAACTGCACCCAGTAGGCGCCGTTGGGAATGAGCGTGGTGTCCAACACGCCGATCTGGCCGGAACCCACCGTGGTCGTTAGCGTCCACTCGCTCCGCCTCGTGCCTTGAGTGCGTCCGCTTCCCGCCTGACGGAGATCGTCCAGGCCACCACCGGATCGAGGCCACCCAGATGGACCCCCTCCTTGGGATCGGGACCCTGTATGTCCAGTTCAAGACGACTCCGAGTATCGCTATAGATCACCTCGTACAGAGTCGCATCCCCATCTACCTCAACCTGACCCGTACCGTCCAGCTTCAGCGCATCCCTGGGACCGTTCTGTGACAGATCCGATACGGAGCGCCAGAACCCGGAGAGCCACTTTCGTGCAAGGTCGCCGGGGATGTCGATCGTCTTCGTTTTCGCCTTTACTAGGGACGCCATGCCGGCAATGTCATCCTGTTTGTCCGTCTCGGCCACAAGCCTGTTGAGTATCGCATGCAGAGGCTTCGAGAGCTCTATAACGTTGATGGACGCTTTCGAGTTGAAGCTGTAGGTGATGGCGATCTGCCCTTCCGGAGAAAACGGTGGGAGAAACCGTATCGTGATCGCGAACCTCGCGCCCTTAGTAAACGTATCGTGTCCCGGCATTAATCGACCGAGAACTTCCTCATAAGTCGCGCCGCTAAGCGGTGTGTATGCGGGGAGCGCCTGAGCCGGCGCCATGTAAGGGATGGCCCCCGCCAAGACGGCAAGGCAGCACACCATCCGCGACAGCACTCCACCGGAAGGTGGCGCCTCACTTGCATGGGACGCACGGGTGCTGCCAATCGAGATTGTCCTGTAACTTGAGCGCCTGCTTGATAATGTGATTGTATACATATAGCCCGTCCATCGAGGGAACGAACGAATCCATTTTATATTCATCGGCAAGAGCGGTGTCGCCAGGGCCGCCCTCGGCGTGGTTGTCAGGCGTCGAGGGTGGACCCCCTGGATTGGCGTGATTGTGGAACCAAGCGAATGTCACGTCTGGGGTGAGCTTGAACGGGCAATTCACCTTCGAGTACGCGGTGCCGTCCGGCACGATCGTGTATTCGCTTGACGATCCGTTGCAATGGAAGCATGCCTCGAACTGACCGTTCTGCGATAGCATCCACATGTTGTTCATCGCCGAGCGGATGTCCGGGTGACAGGAGAACTCCAATGCCGCCCTTCTGGCTCCCGCGAAGGGGTCGGACGGATCGGGAGGTGGAATGCAGCCCTTGGGCTTGGGCTTAGGAGGCTTCGGGGGTCTGGGGGGCTTGGGGGGCGTAGGGGGATTGGGGGTGGTCGGGGTCTTTGGCTCACACGCCACAACGGCCACCGATTCCTCGCCTGCACCCTTCGCCGGGCCCCCGGGGCCCCCGGGGAGAGATGAGAAGCACTGGTAGGCGGCGGGAAGGTCGAAGGTGAACCACGTCAACGGCCCAATGAGTTGGATCAGCAGTGCGTACTCGATAAAGTCCTGTTCGCCGGTCGGGTCGTGGCCATTCACTGGATCGGCGCTGGCATACAGGTAAGGCCGTTGCCCCTCGTCCGCCAGCGGGTCGACCGTCNNTCGTAGGTGTCGGTCACCGCGCCTGTCCCGTCCATCAGCGAGCGCACGTCGCCGTGGGCGTCGTAACCGTAATAGCTCGTGGCCCCGCCGACGATGGTCTGGCTGATGCGCCCCAGGCCGTAGACGTAGGTCTTCTGCACCGCGCCGCCGGCCTGCTCCTCTACCACCTGCGGTAGGCCGGTCGGGTTGTTGTCGTCCACCAGATACTGCGTCGCTCCCTTCGCCACGCGATTGCCATCGCCGTTGTACTGCATCGTCACCGCTCCCGCGTTGAAGCTCGTCAGCCGGTTCAGCGAATCGTACTGGAAGGTTCGGGAGCCCGACACCAGCGTGTTGCCGTTGGCGTCGTAAGTGGCGCCCACCATGCGGTCGTCCGGATCGTAGGAGAAGCTCTGCGACGACAGCGCCGCGAGCGTCGAGCTCAGAGACTGCCGGTTGCCTACAGCATCCAGCAGATAGGACAAAGCGCCGCTCGGCTTGGTCTCCTTGGTCAGGCGGTACACCGAATCATAGTTGTAGCTGGTTGTGTCCGCAGTTAGGCGGTTGCCGACCGGACCGTAGGTATACCCGTAGGTCGCCGGAGGTGTGCTGGTCACCGGCAAACTGGTGATCCGGTTCATAACATCACGCCCGGGCGTCACAAGCACGCCGTTTGGCAGCGCGGCTTCACTCAGCTTGCCCACCGCGTCGTAAGTGTACGTGGTGGTCTTTCCTGCCGCCGTCGCCGTTATCAAGCGATTCAACGCGTCGTAACCATACGTAGCGCTCGCCCCGTTCACGTTGGACGACGCCATGGAGAGCCGGTTTCCCGCCACGTCATAAGTGTACGTCAATGTGCCGAGGGGCGAGGCTTTCGTCAGCAACCGGTCCAGGCTGTCATGAGTGTAGCTGGTTGGCCCGCTGCCGTCGGTCATGGTCGCACGCTGGCCGGTCGGGGTGTAGGTGAATGTGATCGGCGGCTCGCTGAAGGATGCGTCAGGCGTGCGCGACAACAGCCGGTCCATCGAGTCGTAAGCGAAGGTGGTCGTCTTGCCGTTGAAGTCGGTAACGCTGGCGGTCTTACCGGTTAGGGTGTAAGCGAATGTCTGCGCGTTGCCGCCGGCGGGGAGGGTGCGCGAGACGAGGCGGTTCAGCACGTCATAGGTGAACGTGGTGGTATGGCCGTTGGCATCGGTGCGCGTGAGCAGGTTCCCATTGGCGTCGTAGGCGGATTGGGTCGCGTGATTCAGAGCGTCGGTTACAGACAGAAGCCTGCCGATGTTATCGAAGCCGAAATGCGTGACTTGGCCCGCCTGGTCGGTCGAGGCGACCACACGGCCAGCGGCGTCATAGGTCGGAAAGGTGGTCGTGCCGTCCGGGTAAGTTGTCGTGGTCGGTCGGCTGCGCGCGTCGTAGGCGAACTGCGTTGTGCGGCCCAGGGCGTCCGTCGAGGAAATGGCCCGTCCATCAGCGTCGTAAGCCTGGGTTGTGCTCTGGCTCAGCGCGCTGGTGGTCTTCACTAGGCGGCCCGCGTTGTCGTAAGTGTAAGTGGTGACGTGGCCGAGCTGATCGGTCGAGCTGATCCTGCGCCCGGTGGCGTCATAAGCGGACTGGGTGGTAGAGATGTCCGCGGCGGTCACCGCCAGCAACTGGCCGGCCAGGTCGTAGCCGTAGGCGGTAACGTGGCCCCCCTGATCGGTCGCCGTCAGCGGATGCCCCCGCCAGTTGTAGGTGGCGTTGGCCGTCGTGCCGTCCGGGTAGTTGGTCTGAATCAGCCGGTCCATGGCGTCGTAGGTGTACTGGGTCGTGCGGCCCAGGGCGTCCACGCGCGCCGAAACGTTGCTCTCGGCATCGTACTGTGTGCTGGTCGAGG
>PMEV01000403.1 GCA_003154855.1 Bryobacterales bacterium | reverse complement strand
TGAGGCCGCTGGATGAGATACGTGCCCTGGATGCCGCGGGGGCGCAGCCGGCATCGCCGCTGGAACGCTGGCAGCCGGTGACGGAGCAGCGTTCCTGGAAGACCTTCGCGAGAGCGGTGGCGCTCACGGAGGCGCAGGCGCTTCCGGTGGAGACGGGCGTGGCGCAGTATCGCGCCTGGATGGCCCGGTATCCGCAAGAGCAGGCGGCCTACCGCCAGTTTTTCTCCTATTTGACCGCGCACAAGCAGTTCGCCGCGGCCGGCGACTTGATTGCGACGTATCAGAAGGCCTTTCCGGCGGACAAAGAGTTCGCGGTGGGCGCGCGGGCCAGCCTTGCGGAGAGCCGCGGCTCGGTCGAGCAGGCGCTGGCGGTCTACGACAAGGCCTTCCAGCCGCTATGGCCGCCCGCGCTGGTGAAAGACTACTTCGGGCTGCTTCAGCGCACACACAATCTGCGACGGTTCCTGGAGCAAGCTCGCGCCGCGCAGGCCGCCAATCCGACCGACCTGAACGCCGCGGTGCGCGTTTTCTATTACTACCAGCAGCAGGGGAATCTGCCGGCGGCACAGCGCGCGCTGATCGAATTCCGGCTGCGCGAGGAGGCTCGCAAGTCGGCCTGGAGCGCGCAGGAATGCTGGACGCTGGCGCGCTTGTTCGAAGAGACGCAGCAGTACCAGGAGGCAGTTCGCAACTACTACGAGATGTATAAGCAGGCGGGCGGCGGCGCGGACGCGGAGCGGGCGCTGGGCGGGATCGTGAACGTGCTGTTCACGGCGCCCGAGCAGCCCATACGCCTGGGCGGGGGCGACCTATCGTTCTACAAAGACATCGCCACCATGGACCCGTATCCGGGATTCCTGAACGGAATTCTCTCGCTGCTGTTGAACTCGGCCGGCCCGGAAGGGCAGTACGCCGACGAGGATCGCGCGTCGGTGGCCTATTTCCATCGCCTGCGCGCGGCCGAACTGCTGGCGTTGTTCGATTCCCGTTTCCCGAACTCGGTGCGGCGGCCGGAGCTGAACAGCCGGCTGATCCAGGCGTATGCAACTTACGGCGACAGCGACGGAGTGATTCGCGGCGCCGGGAAGTTCCTGGCCACGTTTCCGAAGGCCACCGAACGCACCGAGGTTGCAATTTTGAAGGCGGAGGCGTATGCGCGCCAGGAAAACGCCAACCAGGAGTTCGCCACTTACGACGCACTGCTGAAGGAACTGGGGGAGCGGGCCCAGGGCAGGCCGCTGGGAACGGCGGCGGCTGCGCCTACGGGCGGCGACGTGGAGCAACCCGTAGAGGAACCCGCGGAGGGCGCGCCGGCGAAAACGGCGGCGGTACAACCGGGCGCTGGAGACTACTCGAGGGTGCTGGAGCGCTACATCGCGCGGCTGGTTTCGCTCAAGCGGCCGATGGACGCGCTTCGTCTGCTGCGCAGGGAACTCGACCGCAACCCGAACGACCCGGGCCTCTACGAGCGCCTGGCGGCGTTCATGGAGCAGAACCGCTTCGACGCGCAAACCGGAGAGGTGTACCGGCGCGCGATTCAGCAATTCGGGGGCACTTCCTGGCACGACAAGCTGGCACGCTGGTATCTGCGGCGGAAGCAGACGGCCGAGTTTGAGAAACTCACGCGCGAAGTGACGGGGATCTTCTCGGGCACCGATCTGGAGAAGTACTTCGCCAGCGTGGTCAACTCGGGAACCAGCGGCGCCGGGCTGTACTTACAGCTCAACCTTTACGCGCACGAGCGCTTTCCGTACGACATGGTGTTTGTCCACAACCTGATGGGGGCGTACCAGAGCAAGAGCACTTGGAATCCGGCGGCCTGGGAGAAGCTGCTGCGCAGTTACTGGTACCACGACGATGGGCTGCGCGCGCAGTTCTTCCAGTTCCTATCGAAAACGGGGCAGCTTGGCAGCGAGGTTCAGGCGGCGCGGGCGGCGGGCGCGGGCAATCCGGCCGCGGTGCGATTCCTAGGCGAGGCGGAGGCCTGGCGGTCGCATTTCGAGGAGGCTGCGATCCCGCTCGAAGCGGCCGCGGCCACGGAGCCGGGCAATGCGCGGCTGGGCCACAGGGCGGCGTCGCTGGACCGGTCGCTCGCGGCCTACGATCCGAAATTCACCGATCGAGCGGTGGCCATCGAGGAAAAGCTTCAGCAGTTGGACCCGCGCGCCCATGACACACTGACCGGGCTGGGGGAAATCTACGCCGATCGCGAGCAGTTCGACCGGGCGCGTCCCTACTGGAACCGAATCGCCTCGATCGAACCGGGCCAGGCGGACGGCTATCTCGAGGCCGCCACGGTGTTCTGGGATTACTATCTCTACGACGACGCGCTGCGTCTACTCGGGGAGGGGCGCAAGAAGCTGGGCAATGCGGCGCTGTATGCCTACGAGGCGGGGGCCATCTACGAGAACAAACGGGACTACACGCGCGCGGTGGCTGAGTATATCAAGGGCGCGGCGGAGGGATCGTCGGCGCAGGACCGGCTGATCAAGCTCTCGCGGCGGCCGGCGCAGCGGGCCATTGTGGAGAAGCCGACCATCGCGCGGACGACAGGCGCTAACCCGGACGTTGGGGCCATTGCGCTGCGCACGGCGGTGCTGGAAGCGCAGAACCGGCGCGACGACCTGGTGAAGTTCCTGCTGGACGCCGCCGCGCGCAGCAGTTCGTTCGAAGCGCTCGACAAGATTCGGGAAACCTCCGGCAGGCTGGGGCTCGAAGAGGTGCAAGGACGGTCGCTGGAGCGCGAAATCGCGGTGGCGACCGATCCGGTGGAGCGGATGCGGTTGCGGCTGGAGCTGATGCGGTTCTACGAAGGGAAGCGCGATGTGCCGCGGGCGCGGGAGACCGTGGAGGCGCTCTACGCGCAGAACCCGGCCATCCTGGGGGTGGTCCGCGCCACGGCGGATTTCTACTGGCGGAACAAGCTGCAGAGGCAGGCGGTGGATGTGCTGCTGGCGGCCGCCGGCGCAGCGAACGTCACGCTCAAGAAGCAATTCACGCTGGAAGCGGCGAAGAAATCGACCGTGGCCGGCGATGCGCAGCGGGCGCAGCCGTTGCTGGCGGGATTACTGCAAGGCGATCCACTTAATGCCGAGTACGTCGCGGCCATGGCGGACACTTACGTTAGTCAGGGCGACGACCGCGGGCTGCGCGATTTCTATGCGGGCAAGATCCGCGAGATCGCCGACGAGAAGCTGAAGCTGGTGCTGCGGCGCGGGCTGATCCCGGTGCTTACGCGGCAGAAGGATTACACCGCGGCGGTGGACCAGTACATTGAAATCGTCAAGGGATATCCGGAAGACGAGGGCCTTACGCGGGAGGCCGCCACCTATGCGGCGTCGCACGGAGTGAAGGACCGGCTGGTGGGGTATTTCGCGAAAGCGGTCGCGGATTCGCCGAAGGATTTCCGCTGGCCGATGGTGATGGCGCGCCTGGACACGTTCTTCGAGGACATTCCGGGGGCGATTGCGGCCTACACGCAAGCCACTGCGATCCGGCCCGAACGCGTGGACCTGCATACGGCGCGGGCGTCGCTGGAGGAGCGGCTGATGCGCTTCGACGACGCTCTGCGCAGTTACACGAAGCTCTACGAACTTACTTACCGCGATCCGCAGTGGATGCGGAAGGCGGCCGAGATTCACGCGCGCCGGGGCGAGACCGAGGCGGCGGTGAAGGCGCTGCGCACGGCGCTGATCGAGGGCCGTCCGGAACGGCCACAACCGTTCTTCGAAGTGGCGCGGATTCTGGATTCGTGGAACATGCTCGAGCCGGCGCGCGGATTCGCGGAGCGCGGCGTGGAGCTGGCCGGCGCGGATCTGCTCACCGACAACGACTACATCTCGGGCGCNNCAAGTCTACGTGCGCATCATGACGCGGCTGCGGGCTCACGAGGCGGCGTTCGAGCGGCTGGGAAAGCTGGCCCCAGAGCCGGGTGTATTCCAGAGGGTGTTGACGGAGATGGGTGCGGCGGTAAAGGTATACTTCAGCCCCCAGGAGAAGGCTTCGTTCCAGGCGTTTTTGGAGAAGCAGCAGCGGTCGGAGGCGCTGGTGGAGCTGGCCACTGCCGCCGGGCTGGCCGATTTGGAGGCGCGCTGGCTATTCGAAGAGATGATGGTGCATCCGGGCGAAAGGCACTACGGCTCATCGCGGTTCTCCAAGTTGCAGGAGCAGCGCATGAAGTACGACGACCTGGCGCACAAGCTGCTGGCGTACTGGAACGTCTACCCGGCGAGTAAGAGAACCAATGGGCTCCTGATCGAGGCGGCCCAGGCCTACCGGTCGGGGGAAGACGAGGCGGGCGAGCTGGCGGCGCTGACGCTGGCGCAGCAGGACGGCGGGCTGATCGGGGAGCCGCTGGAATGGTATCTCGAGTTAGTGCTAAAGCGCGATCCGGAGCGGCTGGTCGAGATCTCCCAGGGCGGCTCGACGATTGAGCGCGATGCCGCGGCGAACGCAGCGGTGGCGAGCGGCAATCCAAGGCTGGCCTTGCGCGCAGTGGCGGCGCGCGGGAGCGGTCTCGACCCGGTCTGGACAGAAGCCTACAGCGGACTGGTGGGGCTTCACTACGTGGGCACGGCGCCGCCGGAGGTCGAGGCGAGTTACGTCGCCGCGCTGGGCACGGGCACCATCGGCGAGCGGCTGGGCAAGCCGGGCGATCGAACGCAGCAGCTTGCGGGCGACGTCTGGTTCTACTACGGCACGGCGTACGGCGAGTATCTGGCGGCCAAGCAGCGCGGAGATCCGGAAGACTATCTGCCCGCGCTGCTGGAGGGCACGCCGGCCAACGCCGACGCGTATTTCAAACTGGCCGAATACTATCGCGAGGAACGCAAATTCCCTCTGGCGCTGGCCGATTACGGGCACACGCTGGATCTGGATCCGCTGCGGGGCGACGCCGAGGATCGCATCGCGGAGGTTTTGTGGGAACAGGGCAAGCGCGAGCAGGCCATCGCGCATTGGAAGGCGGCGTTCCAGGCATTCCGCAAAGCCGAGGACGAACGGATGCCGGAGACGTTTTGGGCGGACGTCGAGCACGCTCTCGGGAACATCGGGCGGCGCAAGCTGCTCAACGAGGTTCAGAAGGATGCCGACACCGCGTTGCGCACTTACTTCCGCCGTAGTGGGGTTTACCGGGCGGACACGCTGCTGCGCGCCGCTTTCGAGGCCGCAGCGGACCCGGCGGCGGGAGTGGCCTGGATCGTCGATCTGGTGAACAGCGCGCCCAACCGGCTGGAGCTGCTGGGCAGCTTCGTGGATGCGCCGTGGCTGCCTAAGGAGCACCGCGAATCCGCCTACCGCCGGATTCTGGAAGCGGCCGAGGCGGAGGCGGTGCAGTTCCCGATGGAGCAGTACCGGCGGACGGAGGCGCAGCGCTGGCACGTGCGCTGGATCCAGTACCTGGTGGAAACCAAACAGAGCGAGCGGGCGCAGACGGAGTTGGAAGCGCTGCCCGAACACCGCGCCGGCGAAAACTCCGAGGAGCTCGTCTCGCTCGAGATTCGCATCGCCGCGCAACAGGGCAAGGTGGGGCAGCTTGTCGAGCGGTACCGGCGCGATCCCGAGAAAGCGCCGCCGCTCGAAATGCTGCTGCGGGTTGCCGGCGGGCTGGAGCCGCGCGAGGAAGCGCGCCGGTTGCTGGAGTTCATTTACACCGGCCAGCTCGACCAGCGCANNCCGTTCCAGGATCTGGAAGCCGCGGCCGACCTGCTCGCGAAGATGGGGCGCCAGGCGGAAGCGCGGCAGTTTCTGGAGGCGCGGGTGAAGGCGGTTCCGTGGGACTTTGGCGCGCGGGTGAAGCTGGGGGATGCGTCGGTCGGGAAGGCGCTCGAAGCGCCCTACGACCTGCGCGCACAGGTGTCCGATCTGGCCGGCTCGACGCGAGCCCGGCTCCAGGCGGCCGAAAAGGCGGGCGATCCGGAGACGCGCATCCGGCTGCTGCGGGGAATTCTGGCCGACGAGCCGGATCAAGTTGCCGCGCGCCTCGCGCTGTTCCGGGCAGCGGTGGCGGCTGGGCGGCATCAACTCGCGCTTTCCGCGATGGAGACCCTGGCCGAGACCAGGGGCTTCGGGTACATGCTGCGCGAGGGAAACGGCGAGCTAGAGCTCGATCCGAGCGGTGACGCTTCGGGATTCCTGTCCGAGAGCGGGCTCTCGACGAGGGAGCGAGCGGCGGCGGCCCAACAAATGGCTGTGGCATACGCCAAGACGGGGCGGCCGAAATCCGCGATGGTCTGCTACCGGCTGGCGCTGGCGATCGAGCCGACGGCCGAAGCTCGCGCGGGACTGGATCGGCTGCAGGCGGAAGAAAAGCTCCGGGCGCGGAATACGCTGCGCCGGCCGGTAATTCGAACCGGCCTGGAGCAGGAGCACCTGGTCCGAGTGCGGCTGGAGGGAGGCAACTCGAAATGAGACTCCGCATTGCATTTTCGCTGGGGGTGGTGGGGCTGGCGGTGTGGGCCTTGGTGCAGGCGCCCGCGCCGCGCAGTTTGGCGGGGTACGTTCCCGCCGGGCCGTTGCTGTACCTGGAGGCCAGGGATTTCGCCGGGCTGGAGCGCGACTGGAACGGATCGGCGGAGAGAAAGCTGTGGCTGGAGAGCTCGAGCTACGATGTGTTCTCGCGGTCGCGGCTTTACGAACGGCTGGCCGGGGCGCAGGCGGAGTACGCCGCCGCGGCGGGGCTGCCCGTCGATATGCCGCTGGTGGAAGCGGTGGCGGGAAGTGAAACGGCGCTGGCGATCTACGATATCGGCAAGCTGGAGTTCCTGTACATTACGCGGCTGCCCTCGGCGCGCGCCATGCAAAGCGTCCTGTGGCGAACGCGCGGGAACTACGAAACCCGCCAGGCCGCCGGGGTAGATTACTTCGTCCGCACGCAGGCGGAGTCGCACCGGGTGGCCGCCTTCGCCGCGACCAACGATTATCTGTTGATCGCCACGCGCGAGGACCTGATTCCGGCGGCGCTCAAGCTGCTCTCCGGCGCGGGCGGGGCCTCGGTGACCGGTGAACAATGGTACTCGGCGACGGTCGAAGCGGCCGGGGGGCGCGGCGATCTGCGGATGGTGATGAATCTGCCCGCCCTGGTGCGCAGCCCGCACTTCCGGTCGTATTGGGTCCAGAGGAATGTCTCCGAGTTGCGCCAGTACGGCGGGGAAATCGCGGACGTCTTCCGCTCCACCAGCGAGATTCGCGAGCAGCGCGTGCTGCTGCGGTTCTCTCAGCCTCCGCCGGCGGCGCCAGGCGAAGCGCTGGGCCAGGCGCTGCGCCTCGTTCCCGACGACGCCGGGCTGTATCGCGCCTGGGCCAACCCAACACCGGAGGCGGCGCTGAATCTGGTGGCCACGAGAGTTTTGGCGCCACAGGCACAAACGGGCCGGGCATCGGAGATGGCTCCCGAGGCGCCGGAAAGCGCCGCGGCGGGCAGCGAGGCAGACCTCGAAACGCGCATCGACGAGCCGCCGGTCGAGAACAGCGGGAACCGGTTCGTGCCGGATGCGCTGCGGCGGCTGATCGAGAGTGCGAAGGTGGAAGCGATGCTGGAGACCGGCTCGACGCGCCCGCTCGCGGACGGCGTGTTCGTGGGCATCGATAGCGCGGTCGCGCTGCTGGCGTCAGCGGACTGGAACGCGGAGGCGGTGCGCGGCGCGCTGGCGACGGCGGCGGAAACAGGTCCGCTGGGCCGCATCGCGTTCGAGGCTCAGGGGCGCGTGCTGGTGATCGGGAACTCGGCCGCGCTGGTCCACCGGATGACGGCGCGCATCGCCATGGCCCCGAGGAAGACGGAGGGAGACTACGCCGCCGGGTTCAATCCCGCGCGGGAGCGCGCCAACTTCGAGAAGATGACGAAGCTGATCGATGCCACGGCGGGCGGGGACTCGCGTGAGCCGCATTTCTTTTCGGAGAACATGGCGAGCCTGGGGCGGACGCTGGGGCGCGTCGGTTCGAGCTCGATCCTGGTGCGGGACAGCGGGCGCGCGGTAACGCAGACCGTGGTCTACCGTTTCGGCCCATGACGCAGCTCGCAGCAATCCTGCTGGTGGCGGTCTCGCTGTACGATCAATCGCTGGTACGGCTGTTGGGGGAGCGCTTTTCCGACCCGGGCATCTCCTATTTGTTCCTGGATGCGCGCTCCGGCGGGCTGCTGGATTCGCGGTGGCCGGATGCCGGGCGGCCGGTGCCGGTTGGTTCGCTCGTGAAGCCGTTCACNNGGGAAGGCCAGCCGCTGCTGGCTGGAGCGCGGGCATGGGCGGATCGGAATTGCCGAGGCCGTCGCACAATCTTGTAACGCCTACTTTCGCGGGCTGGCCGCGGAGGTGCGGCAGGCCGACCTGGCGAGCGTGGCTCAACGCTACGGCCTAGATGGGCCGCCGGTCGGCGCCTCGGCGGATACTCTGATCGGCCTCGGAAGCGGCTGGACAATAGCTCCGGTCGCGCTTGCGCGCGCTTACTGCCGGCTGATCCAGGAGCCGCGCGCCGCGGACGTAGTGCGCGGCATGGCTCTCTCGGCGCGCGCCGGCACCGGTCGGGCGGCCGGGCTGGGGCTGGTCAAAACGGGTACCGCGCCGTGCGCACACGAGCCGCGGGCGCCCGGAGATGGCTACACGATGGCGTTCTACCCGGCGGAGGCGCCGCGCTACGCGCTGCTGGTTCGAGTACACGGCGTTCCGGGGGCCGAGGCCGCGCGCGTGGCTGGGAAGATGCTGCGCGTCATACGGGACGGAAAGTGATGCTGGCAGCACTCGTCTCGATCGGCGTATTCGGCTTGTTTCACCCCACGGAACTGGTGCTGCGCGCTGCGCCGGGCCGGGCGCTGGTGGTGGAAGCGGGCACGTCGCGGATGGTCCTCGAAGGAGCGCGTACGTTGCGGGTGCGGGCGATCGATCTCGCGGGCTCGAGCGGGCCATCGGTACACGCAACGCCGCGCGGCGGAGGCGAATTCGTGCTGAGCGTGCCCGGAAAAATCGAACGCGTCTTTCGCGGAGAGCTCGAAATCACGGCCGCGGCGGGAGTGCTGATCCCGGTGGTAGCCATGGATCGGGAGGTCGCGGTGGCCTGCGCGGTGGCGGCGGAAAGCCCGCCCGGCGCGCCGCTCGAAGCCTTGATGGCGCAAGCCGTGGCGACGCGCTCGTACTACACGGCGGCGCGCGGGCGTCATCGAGGCTTCGATTTCTGCGACACCACGCACTGCCAGTTCCTGCGCGATCCGCCGGCGCCAAACGCACTCGCGGCCATCGCGACCGAGCGGACCCGCGGCCTGGTGCTGGCCTATCATGGCAATCCTATCGCGGCGCTCTTCTCGGCAAGCTGCGGCGGGCGCACGCGCGCGCTCGAGAATCCGTCGCCGGAAGAATACCCGTACTTTGCGGTGGATTGCGTCTACTGCCGGCGCGGCCCGCGCGTGCATTGCTCCTACTGCGACCCGCACGCGGAGGGCGCCGGACACGGATTCGGCCTGTGCCAGACCGGCGCCAAAGGGATGGCCGCCGCCGGCGCCACGTTCCGCGAGATCCTCCGGCATTACTTCCCGAACACGGAGATTACTGCTGCGCGCGCCCGCCGGGAAGTAGCTGGCGATTCCACGGCCGTGCGGTTCGTCTATTTGCGGCGCTTCGGGATCTTCACTCTCTCCGGAACCAAGTCCTGCCACGAGTCGCGTTGAACCAGCGGCGACACGAAGGCGATGTCCTTGATACTCAGCGTGAACGAGGTCACGTCCTTCGGCAAGACTGCCACGATGGTAGCGCCGGTAATGGACTGCCCTTCGGGCACGGTGCCGTTAATCAGGCCGCCCTTCGCACAATTCCACACCTGCAACTTGGTTCCGGTTATCAGTGTGTCCTGGCTGCCAGCGGCGATCGCGGGCGCGGAACCGGTTTTAGATTCGGCCGTGGTGTATTGAAAAGCGTAATTGTCCAACTTATAGAAATCAACGCCTTGAGGATGCCAATTCGTCTGCACGATAACAACCACGTTGTCGGGCTCGGCCGTGACCGTGGAGTTCACTATCCGATACGAGGGGACGAACCTGACTCTGGTAAGGTCAATATGATTCTGGGCCTGCGCCGCCGGCTGTTGCGCGGCTGCCGTGACCGAAGCCACAGCCAGTACAAGGAGGACAGCAAATCCACGTCGATGCTGCATTTTCACCCTTTCTCGGTACCCCGGAGTGAGCCTTCCGCTCTCCGGCCACCGCCATCATATCACGCGCCAACTGGGGTTTCGCTGTAGAATTGCTGCCATGTCCAGGATTTTCGGGTTTGTGCTGGCGGCGATGCTGGCCGCCCTGTGCGGTTGCGAGAAGCCGGCGGTGGTCGCCACGCAAAAGCCGCAACCGGTNNCCGGCTGATCGAGCAGAGATTCTACGACGACGCGCGGTTCTTTCGGGTGGTGCGGAATTCCATCGCGCAATTCGGGATCAACGGCACGCCGGCGGTTAACGCGCGCTGGGCGAACATGACCTTCGCCGACGATCCGGTCAAACAGAGCAACCTGCGCGGCACGGTCACGTTCGCGACGTCGGGGCCGAATACGCGCACCACGCACGTATTCATCAACCTGAAGGACAACCGGCGGCTCGACAAATCGGGCTTTGCGCCGTTCGGCAAAGTGGTGGAGGGAATGGCGGTGGTGGACCAGTTGTACAGCTTCTACGGCGACCTGCCTCCGCGCGGCGAAGGTCCGGACCCGGCGCGCATCGAACGCGAGGGGAACGAGTACCTGGAAATCCGGTTCCCGCGGCTGGACTACATCAAGACGGCCCGCATCGCCGAAGCGAAGTGAATCGCCCGCGGCGCGCTTCCCCGCCCCGGCCGGCAAGCCCTTGACTTCTTCCCCTGTCTGGTCTATACCTAGATTGGACTAGTAACATGGAAACTCCATCCGGTTCCTCCGATCTGTTGCCCGGCACGCTGTTCCTGCTGATTCTGCGAACGCTGAGCGGCGGGCCGCTGCATGGCTACGCCATCGCCAAGCGGATCAAGCAAGCTTCCCGCGAGGGCCTGCATGTCGAGGACGGCTCCTTGTATCCCGCGCTGAACCGCATGCTGGTCAAGGGCTGGCTGGCCTCGCAGTGGGGAATCTCCGAGACCAACCGCAAGGCCCGGTTCTACCGCCTGACGCCCGAGGGCCGCAAGCAGCTCGCCAAGGAAGCGGGCGAATTCGATCGCCAGGTGCGCGCCATCCAACTGGTGATGCGCACGGCCTGAGAGGAGAGGCTGGCATGGCGCTGTGGAGTGAAATCGCACGCCGCGTGGCTTGGCTGGGGCGGCGCTCCCGGTTCGAGCGGGAACTCGAAGAAGAGATGCAGTTTCACATCGAGAGCCGCACGGAGGAACTGGAACAGGAGGGCGTCTCTCGCGCCGAGGCGCTCTCGAAGGCGCAGCGGGAGTTTGGATCGAGCCTGCGCGCCCGCGAAACTTCGCGCTCCGCCTGGCAGTTCCATTGGTTCGAGGACCTGTGCGGCGACCTGCGCTACGCCGCGCGGGCCTTCCGCCGGAATCCGGCCTTCGCTCTGACGGCCATATCCTGCCTGGCGCTGGGCGTGGGCGCCAACACGACCATGTTCAGCGTGGCGATGGAGATGCTCTTCAGCGAGCCTTCCTGCCGCGATCCGCAGTCGCTCGTGCGGGTCACGGTGGGAGGCAACGACTGGGCGCTGCTGGACCACTACCGGTTCCTCCGCGATGCGCAGGTCTTCGACGGGCTGGCGGGCATGAACATCGGCATGGTGGTCAACTGGCGCGACGGCAGCCGGTCGTACAAGCTCGCCGGAACCCACGTGACGGACAACTTTTTCGAGGTGACCGGCATTCCGGTCGCGATGGGGAGGCCCATCGAGCGCGGGGAGACCGGCGTCACGGTCGTTACCTACGGATTCTGGAGGCGGCGNNGGAGTGCTGCCGCGCGATCACCGCATGCTGGTTGGGTTCGGCATGACTCCGGATTTGTATCTGACCAAGGACGCGAGCGATGTGACGATCTACGGGCGGCTGCCGCTGGGAATGAGCCGCCCGGCGGCCTTGGCCCGTCTGAAACCCGTTCTCCGCGAAATGGATCGCGTGTATCCGAACCCGAATCGCAAGTGGGAGGAAGGGGCGCGGATTTCCGGCGTCGGCGGCCTGGAGCGGCTCGAACTGGAAGGCGAGGCCGGAATGCCGGTCGCCGCGTTCCTGGCCATGCTGGTGGTGGTCACCGGCCTGGTGCTGCTGATCGCCTGCGCGAACGTGTCCAGCCTGCTGCTGGCCCGCGCCTCCGGCCGTTCCCAGGAGCTCGCCATACGGACCTCGCTAGGCGGCAGCCGCGGCCGCATCGTGCGCCAGCTCCTGGCGGAGAGTTTGCTGTTGGCGGTGTTTGGAACCGCGGCCGGCGTGGCGCTCAATCTGCTGCTCACCCGGCTGCTCAGCGGGGTCCGGATTCCCACACCGCTCCCGATCGAAGCCCTGATCCAGCCGGACTGGCGGCTGCTGGCGTATTCCATCGGCATCGCCGGCCTGGTGACGATGGTGGCAGGCCTCGCGCCGGCGCTCAAGAGCACGCGGGCCGGAATCGGGGCCGCGCTCAAGGAGCATGAGCGGCAGTTGGGACCGGGGCGCTGGACGCTGCGCAACGCGCTGGTGGCCGGACAACTGGCGGTCTCGATCGTGCTGCTCAGCGGCGGCCTGGTGTTCCTCCGCAGCCTCCTGCACGCCACGGCTNNATTCGATGCCTTGACCACTGCCGGGATGCAAAGCCTGCGCATGCTTCCGGACGTCGAGAGCGTTTCCCTGGCGCAGATGGCTCCGCTAAACCCGTTTCGGGCCTTCTTCAGGCACAGCGAGGAGTTCCGTCCGGATACGAGCACTCAGGCGATCCGCGCCAAGTACAACTCCGATGCGGTTGGGCCGGAGTATTTTCACGTCATGGGCATTCCGATCCTGCGTGGACGCGCTTTCCTCGATTCCGACCGCCAGGGCGCGCCCGCCGTCGCGATCTTGAACGAGAACCTGGCGCGGCTGCTGTTCGGCCGGGCCGATGCGGTCGGCCACACCATTCGCTTTCCGGACAATGGCGAGGTCAGGGTGGTGGGCGTGGCGCGGAACAGCAAGTACGTCACAGTGGGAGAAGTGAACGCGATGGCGCTCTATAGACCCTGCGCCCAGCACGGCTCAGGGTGGGGGTGCGCGAGCTTCTTCATCCGGGCCAGGGGCGCGCCGGACCTCACATTGCGCCAGGTGGATGCCACGCTCAGCGATCTCGACTCCACGGTGGCGGTGGAAACCCGGGCCATGCGCGACGTTTTCTCGTGGGCGCTGCTGCCGAGCCGGATTGGCGCGGGGGTTCTGGGAGCGATGGCGCTGTTGGGGCTGGCGCTCGCCTCGGTGGGGCTTTACGGCGTTTTGCTCTACGCGGTGAGCCGGCGGATCGGAGAGATCGGGGTGCGCGTGGCCCTGGGCGCCACGCCCGCCGCGGTGCTGAGCATGGTGGCAGGCGAGAGCGCCCGGCTGGTGGGGGCCGGGATGGCGATTGGCCTCGGCCTGGCCGCGGTGGCCGTTCGTCCGCTCTCCATGTTCCTGGTTCCGGGAGTGCGCCCCACCGACGCGACGAACTTCGTCGTGGTAGCCATAGCGCTCTCGCTGGTGGCGGCGCTGGCAACGGTGGCGCCCACGCTGCGCGCCTTGCGCATCGACCCTGCCGTGGCTTTGCGGCACGAATGAGGCTGCTTTTCCTTGCCCCGGAGGGCGACACCCAACGGCTGTGATATGCCGATTTGGGCCGCGAGGCCAAAAAGGGAATTGTGGGCGAGGCGATTAGGATGAATACGCGATGGATTGGTGGTATCTATTTACTCTGGCTTTCGCTTAGTTCCGGATTTGCGCAGAATAATGGCTTCGCGGCGCAGCTTGGAGCTCCGGCATCTGTCCTGCCTGGCAGCGCGCATCGCCAGATCACGCTGGATGTGGTCGTAACCGATAAGTCGGGAACGCCGGTGGCCGGCCTCCAACAGCAGGACTTCACGCTTCTGGACAACAAACAGCCGCAGAAGATCGCGTCCTTTTATGCCGCGGGGAGTGGGACGGCGACGGCGGATCCGCCGCTGGAAGCGATTTTGGTCGTAGATGCGGCCAACACATCGTTCACCAGCGTGGAGTTTGCGCGGAAAGAGATCGTGAAGTTTCTAGGGCGTAACGGCGGGCAGCTTGCCAGTCCGGTATCGGTGATTGTGCTCTCCGGTACGGGAGGGACGCTCCAGGACAATCCTTCCCGAGATGGAAACGCTCTCATCGCGTACCTGGATGAACAAGAAGCCAGCCTGCGCACATCTCGCAGATCGCAAGGGTTTTACGGCGCGCGCGACCGGATGGAGTTTTCCGTCAACGCGCTCCTGAGGTTCGCCGGCTATGAAGCGGAAAGGCCGGGACGAAAGCTCGTGATATGGGTTAGTCCGGGCTGGCCGCTTTTTAATGGCCCTGGCGTGCAGATTTCCGAAAAGGCACAGCAGTGGTTTTTCAACAACATTGTCGCCTTCTCAAACGGACTGCGCCGGGCCCGCATTACCCTTTACGGTGTCGATCCGCTGGGGCTTCAGGATGCGGTCGGATTGCGAACGTCGGCTTATAAGGGCTTCTTGAAGGGAGTCAAGACGGCCAAACAGGCGCAGCCTGGAGACGTGGCGCTACAGGTTCTCGCGAATCAAAGTGGAGGCCTGGTTCTTAACGCAAGTAACGACATAGCGGGTGAGATCGCAAAGTGCATCGCGGACGCGAGTGCTTACTATGTTCTCACCTTTGACGCCCTTCCCGGGGACGGTCCCAACGAATATCATGCTCTCGAGGTTAAGCTCGACAAGGGCGGACTAGCGGCGCGCACGCGATCCGGGTATTACGCTCAGCCGAGGTAGGCGCCAGCGCCTGGATCGGACTCACCTTAAATGGCCGCGGAACTCTGGCGGGCCAAGCGGGCTCAGCCGCGGTCGATCGCGGCCAGCAGGCGGGCGACGCCTTCGCGAAAGATCTCGGGGGCGGTGAGCAGGCTGAGCACCAGGTAGGCTTCGGAATCGAAATCGTAGAAGAAGCCCGGCTGCACCAGCACGCTATCGCGCTCGAGCAGATGGAGCGCCCACTCTTCCTCGCTGTGGGTGCGCGGAATGCGCAGCGTGGCGTACCAGCCGCCCTCGACATCGAGCGCCTGGCAGGCGGAGTGGCCGCCCAGGGCCGCCCGCAGGACCTCGAGGTTGGCCCAGGTGCGGCGCGCGATCTGCTCTTGCACGCTCGCGCCCAACTCGAGCAGGCGCGGCAGGGCCTGTTGCGCCGGAGCGCTCACCGATAGATAGGTGTCCGCAATCAGCTCGAGGCGTTCGAGAGCTTGCGCGGCCGCGCGCCCGGCGGCCACCATCCAACCCAGCTTCATCTGCGGCAGCCCGGCGACCTTCGACAGGCCGCTCAGGCAGAAGGTGAGCGTTTCCTGGACGTCGACGAGGGTTGGGACGATGGCCGGATGAGGGCGCAGGACGTAGTCGGCAAACACCTCGTCGGAGACGAGCGGAACGCCGAGCGCGGTCAGGCGCGCCAGCTCGTCGCGCTTGAGGAACGATCCCGTAGGGTTGTTCGGATTGACCAGGACGATGGCCCGCGTGCGGGAGTTCAGGCTGCGCTCGAGTGCATCGAAATCCACAGACCATGCCCCGTGGTACACGAGCGGGTATGGCACGGGGCGAACCGACTCGAGCGCGGCCAGGAACTCGAAGAGCGGGTAAGAGGGACGGGGAACCAGCACCTCATCGCCGGGATCGGCCAGCAACTTGAACAGGAAGGCGTAGGATTCGCTGGTGCTGGCAGTGACGATGATTCGTTCCGGCTCGACCTGGTGGCCGCGCGCGCGATAGTAGCCCGCCACGGCCGCTCGCGCCTCGGCGGAGCCCGCCGGCTGGGGCTCGTAGAATAGCGAGCGCACCCCGGAGAGCGCTTCCAGAATCTGCTCGCCCGGGTAGGAGAAGCCGGCCCGCGTGGGGTTGGATTCGGTGAGGTCGAGGATGGGCGCGCCGGCGCGGCGACAGGCTTGGAGCGCAAGTGAGAGCCGGTTCGGGCGCAGGTCCCAGGGCAGGCGCGACGAGAACATCAACCGCTCCCCGGCAGCTTGCTGAGGATGCGGTCGTGAATCCAGTGCTCGTCCCACCACTCGACGGGCGTGATCTGTACGCCATCCACCTGCATGCTGAAGTGCAGGTGGTCGCCGCCGGCCATTCCGGTCGCGCCGCTGCGGCCGAGTTCCTGTCCCTTTTTCACCATTTCTCCGAACTGGACCGCGATCTGGCTCAAGTGCCCGTAGATGGACTGCAAACCGTAACCGTGGTCCAGGACCACGCAGTTGCCGTAGATGCCCAGGCGATCGGCCCACACCACCTTGCCGTCGTTGGCCGCTTCCACCGCGACGTGGGGCACATCCGCAAGATCGAAGCCCAGGTGCGTCTGCCGGTCGATGGTCTTGCCCTGGTAGACGTAATTGCGCGTGTCGGCAAACTCCGATTCGGTCTTCCCGTAGCGACGGAACGGCCCGCTCCACAGGACGCGCTCTTCGGTCTTCAATCGGAGATCGGCCAGCGCCTGGTTGTTCTGGCGGCGCATTTCCCCGTTGATCTTCAGAAAGCGCGCTACCAGGTTGCCGGAGCCGTTGGGATCGAGCTCGCCGACGACCTTCTCGAGGAACGACTCCGAAATCTCGAGGTCGCGCGTGCGGAAGCGCTTGGGAAAGACCTTGAACCAGAAGCGCGCCGTCGCCTCGGCGCCGGACGGGTTGCGGGCGAAGACCAGGGGCACGGTGCCCGGGGGCGTATCCCAAGGGAAGGCGAACAACGCGAAGCGCTCGCCGGCGGGGCGGCCTGGCATCGGGAAACTGCGGAAGGTGTAGGGGCCGACGCGGACGCCAGCCTCCGTCCAGTAGCCGGAGACCGTGAAAGTCACCAGCTCCGCGCCACCCTGGTTGATGTAATGCTGGAAGCCATCGGCGGCGACCTGCGGCGGGCGCGTGTTCACTTCCACCGGGACTTCCAGGCGCCCCGTGGTGGCGCGCAAGTCATTGCCTTGGGCTTCGATCAGCAGGGTCGCCTTGCCGTCGCGCAGAGCCGGGACCGCCTGGCTGCCGGCCGAAAACCGCAGCGACCGCGGCGGCTCGTTCTTTCCCAGGAAAAGGAGCCGGTGGGCCGGCTCGGCGGTCTCGAAGAGCTTGTACCGGTTGCCGTTCTGTTCGATCTCCGCGGTGAAACGCCGGATGCCGTGGGGATTGGCGACCCGCACTTGGACGGGCGAGGCTTTGCCGATGACGCGGAGAGGAGCGTCCAACGTCACCACGGTATCGGAGGAGAGCGCGAACAGCAGCAACGGAATCGCCAGAACGACGGCCAGCAGAACCCACAGAGCTATTTTCATGTTCATTATCTCCTAGCTTACGCTGGCGGCCACCCTCGATGCTATACTTTCAAATCGACTTGCCCATCTCAGCGAACCCGCGCGTTCTGGCCATGATGGAGGCCGCCTCGGTCACCGGCCCGGCCAAAAATCTGATCGAATTCGCGCGCCTGGCCGCGCTCGAGGCGCCCGGCGCCGAGGTCGGCATTCTCACGTTTCAGCGTGGTGCAGCGGGATCGCGGAATCCCTTCGTCGAGGCGGGCCGCCAGAACGGCCTGAGCGTGGATGTGGTCCGCGAACGGTTCGCCTTCGATCCCGGCATCCTGCCGCAACTGCGCGCGATGGTGGCCGCGCGGGCGCCGGACATTATTCAGTCGCACAACGTGAAGTCGCATTTCCTGGTGCGGCTGTTGGGGCTGCACAAGGGGCGCCGCTGGATCGCCTTCCACCACGGCTACACGACCACCGACAAGAAAATGGAGGTCTACAACCAGCTCAACCGCTGGTCGCTGCGCGCCGCGCACCAGGTAGTGACCGTATGCGGGCCGTTCTCCCAGGACCTGCAGCGCATGGGCATTCCGGCGGAGCGGATCGCCATCCGGCATAACATGGTGAAGCCCTTTGTGGCCCCCCCGGCCTCCGAGGTGGCGCGGCTGCGCGGGGAACTGCGGATTCCGGAGGGAATCCCGGTCATTCTCTCGGTGGGGCGCCTGTCGCGCGAAAAAGGACATCTGGACCTGATTTCCGCTCTGGGCCGGCTGCGCGGCCGTACCTGGCGGCTGGTACTGGTGGGAGAGGGGCCGGAGCGGGGTCCGATCGAGGAGCTGTGCGCCGGCCTCGGCTTGACGGACGCCGTGATTCTCACCGGGCTCCAGAGGGACGTGTGGCCGTACTACGCCCTGGCGGATGTGGTCGCGCTGCCGTCGCATAGCGAAGGCTCGCCGAACGTTCTGCTGGAGGCGATGGCGGCCGGGCGGGCGGTGGTGGCAACCGCGGTGGGGGGCGTCCCGGAGATCGCTACGGACGGAGAAAACGCGCTGCTGGTGGCGGCCGGCGACAACGAGGCGATGGCTGGCGCGATCGCGCGCCTAATGGACGACCAAGAGCGACGGCGGCGGCTCGGCTCGAACGCCGCGAAAATCGCTCCCGGCTATGCGCCGGAAGCCTACTGCGAATCGCTTCTGGGAATCTATCGAAAGGTGCTATGCGGGTCTCGGTAATTGTCCCCTCGTACAACAAGGCGCTCTACCTGCGGCGCGCGCTCGATTCGATCGCCTCCCAGACGCTTGCGGATTTCGAAGTCATCGTGGTCGACGACGGTTCCAGCGATGGCAGCACCGAGCTCGCCGCCGCCTACCCCGACCCCCGCTTCCGCACCATCAAGCAAGCGAATGCCGGGCCGGGCGCTGCGCGGAACCGCGGCCTCGCCGAAGCTCGCGGTCCAATAACCGCCTTCCTCGACGCCGACGATTATTGGCGCCCCATGTATCTGGAGACTGGCGTGGGCGTGCTGGAGAGCTGCCCGGAGGCCGCCACCTTCACCTGCGGGTCCAGCGAAGAGCCGGGAGGTCACTCCACCGAAGCCCTGTGGAGAGCGCGGGGGATCGGGCAGGGGTTGCAGCGGGTAACTCCTCGTACCTCGGCGAAGCTGCTGACCCACATGTCCTCGTACATGCATACGTGTTCGACGATGATCCGCACCCAGGCGGCCCGAAAGTGGGGCGGATTCTACGACCGGAACGGTTGCCGCTTCGGCGAGGACACCGTCCTGTGGTTGAAGGTGCTGGTGAACGACGCGGTCTCGTTCGAACTCGCTCCGCTCGCGGTCATCGACCGGGGTGCGTCCGCCCTGAGCGGCAATTACAAGGGGGCGCGGCCGGTGGAACCGTTTCTGGCGGATCCGGAGGAGATTGCCGCGGTCTGCCCGCCCGAACTCGCCGGGGTGCTGCGCAGCTTCTATGCGCTACGCGCCTGCAAGACCGCGGCCGTGCTGGGCTATTGGAGCCAATCCAGGCAGGCGCGGCGGCTGTTGGGGCGATTCGTTTCGGCGCGGGATTGGCGGCAGCCGTTCTTCGCGGCGGCCCTGTTGGCTTGCACGCCGCTGGGAGGACTGGCGGGGCGCTTGGTGCGTGCGGTTGCTCTCAGGCACACCACAAGCGTTTGAGTAGACATCGTGCTGACAGAGGCGCTTGGTCAGGAGGGGCGTTTCTAGCGCAAATCAAGCGACTTGGCGGCAGAGAGGTTGTTGTTCGTCGTGGTCCAAATCGTGTTGATACTCGCCTGCCCGCTGAAGAGTAGCGCGGCAGAAGTTAGCACGACGAAGCAAAGCAGTAGCGTGTACTCGATAAGGTCTTGGCCGGACTCGTCAGCATAACAGCGTCTGAGGATCTCCATGGGTCTCCTCTAACGGTTCAACTCATACTAACGCTATTTCGACGAAATTTCAAGGACTTAAGGACATAAATGTCGGCTCCCCCCAATGGCGGTAGGCCAGGCGGCGAATCGGCCTGCCAGGCAGGACCCTGAGGGCCTGGGTTGGGGGTAGTGCGCCGGGCGGGCGAACGGCCCTCGGACGGTCGACCATATCGATTGCAAACAAACAGGATCTGCGCACGGTCCGGCAACTGGGGGGCGAAGCCCTCGGTTCTCTGAGGCGGAGGTTGGCGTCTGCGAAGGTTGGGCTGGCCCGCTGGTTGGGCTCACTGCCAACAGAAGGGAAGAGGTTCTAGTGACTAGTACCAGTACTAGTACCCATTGACCCTATGCAGAGGGGTGTGATATGTTCATCTCCTGAAGTCCTATTTGTAACCAAGGGAGGAGTGACCCAGTATGAACCTGAACAGAATCCGCCCGATGCTGCTCATCGTGGCGGCTCTCGCGCTCATCGGAGCGCCCTTAGTCTCCGCGGGCCCGATACTGCTGCTCGCCGCAGGCGGCGGCGGTGGCGCCGGCTTCTCTGGCGCGACCCCCGGAAGCCCCGGTGAAAGCGTCACGTCCGGCGACCCCGGTGGCGGACCTGGCGGCGGCGCTGGTGGTATCAATGGCCTCGGCGGTAGCGGCGGCACTGGCGACGGCGGCGTTTATAACGGCGGTGGCGGCGCCGGCTGGCTCGGCAATGGCGGCAATGGCCTCGGCGCCGGCCCGGGCATCCGAGGAGGGTCGGGCGACGGTGGCTTTAGCTACCCGAGTTTCGCGGCCGGTTTAGGCGGAGGTGACGCCACAATCCCGC
>PMEV01000290.1 GCA_003154855.1 Bryobacterales bacterium | reverse complement strand
GGCGGCGCCATCGCCGCCGGCTTCTGCGGCGGAGGCGCACTCGGAGGCGCCGGGGGCCTGATCGGGGTGACACGGCCAGCGGCGCCGGAGGCTACCCGGATGGCGGGCTCCAACTTCCCCAGCTTCTCAAGCTCGGCCTTCGAAAAAGGGAACTCAAGATGACTGGCCTCACCCTGAAACTTCCTGTCTTCGCGAACGAAAATCGCTCCTTGGCACGGTTTTCTGGAGAACGGTTTGGCCAGAAGAAAGATGTGGTGTTCTTCCGGGAATAGCCTGTCGAGAAGGACCGAGTCCTCTTCCGCCATGCTGAGCACGGGGCGCGTGTTGCTACGGAAGAATCCTACTACCTGGATGTCGTCCGCAGGTTTTCGCTGGGAGATGGCTTCGCGCATGCGTTGCTGTTCATCGCCCGAAAGGAGGAAAGTAGGGCCCAGGGTGTAAGCGCACACAACGGGTTCAAAGTCCTCGACAATCACAATCGAAGGCCTGCCCGGCGCGACGCGGCCCAGCAGAAGACCGCCGATCTCCGAGCCACGATTGGTGATGGCGCGGAAGATATCCAGGCTCTCCTTCTCGAGGCGGCCAATCACCTCCGCGCCCAGCCTCACCGAGAGGGGCGACTCCTTGGGATTCCAAAGGTACTCGAACCGGCTAGGGTCCGTCTCGAAGACGGGCGGGGCCGCCGAGCCGTCGGACGCAAGAGTCTCCGGTTCTGCCGGCTCCGCGCCGCCAGAGGTCTCGGGCTTGCCAAAGTGGCTCTCGATGACATCGCGTATCCCGCCGAACGCGGAGGCGTTCGTCAGGTCGTCGAGGTCGATCGGCTTGCGATCGAACTTAGGCCGATTGGCGTTGCGCTTGGGGGATGCCATCCAGTTGTCTCATTATGGTTAGGACTTCGTCTGCCACCACCTCGTAGTCCTCCAAGGCCTTCGATCGCGGGTCGAAATCCGCCAGAAACCGCCGTTCCTTGTTGGCTTTGACCACCGAAGTGTCGGTCCGTATGGGCGACAGGTTTGCTACGCCGGTCTTCTCGGAGATCTGCTCCAGCGTATCGAGGATGATGCCCGTCATGGCGAGACGGCGGTCTACCATCACGGGCAGCATGCCGATGGTCTCGACAGGCAGATGGTAGCTGTTGCAGAACATGGTGTTCAGGGTCCGCGCCGATTCCAGGCTGGCCATGGCTCCCTGGACACTGAGAATCTCCATGGCGACCGGAATCAGGACCCGGCGCGTGTACACCATGGCGCAGGTTTGAAACAGCGTGATCGACGGCGCCACGTCGATCAGGAGTACGTCATAAGCGTGTTCATAAGGACTGAACATCTGCTCGAAGACAAACTCCCGAAAGCCCTGCGCCGTGATCAGATCTTCGGCCCGGGAGGTGTGGCGATTGCCCGCCAGCACGTCGATGTTCGGATGGGCGTGCACGATGCACTCCTCGAGCGCGATGTGCCCCACCAGAAAGTCCGCGAGATGGTATTTCGCCTTGAGGGAGATGACGGTTCCGATGGATCCTTGCGAGTCCGTGTCGATCAGCAGCACCTTCTTGCCTTGATCGGCATAGATCCGGGCTAGGACCAAAGCGGTCGTGGTCTTGGCAACGCCCCCTCGTTGATTCGCTACGACGAGACGGATCATGTACGTTCCTTTTGCGCCCGCAACTGCTCCTGGGCAACTGCGACTTCGGCCAAAGTCCATAGCCGCCGCTTGCCGAGGCGGCCGGCTGGCACCGAGATCGCCCCGTTCTTTAAGCGGCGGTAGAATGTCGCGCGACTAATGCCTAGCATCCCGATGACCCCGGCGTCCGACATGCCAGAGCGGGACCTATTGTGATCTACCATACCGACCTATCAAAACAGAATGATATTTCATCCCGAGCGGCCTGTCAACGATAAAATCGTCTCAAAATCTAAAAAACCGTCTCACGGGGGTCCTAGTACCCGGTTAACAAGGCTTTTCGTCTCCGTAACTCGTCGCCCTGGCCGAGCCCTCAGAGCCTCGAGCCGCTGGCCAGTGACGGCCCTGAGACTGACAGAAGCGTGGGGGGCCGCGTCGTGAGACTGCATCGGTCTCACATTTTACCGGCCCGCTAAGGGACAGCCTACCAGAATCGGAGGTGGCGTGGTCCGGCGGCATCGGAGCAACTTCGCGATCATCAATAGCTTGACCCGCTCAACGCGCCCGGCGAGCGGCTCGGAACCGAGCGGCCGCCAGGTCGGGATCGCGAAGGCGACATAAACATTTCAACAGGGATATGTTTTTCGAAACGGAGCGCGCGCGAGGAGTTTTACGGATCGGGCCCGCGCGAGTTCTGGGCGTACTGCCAAAGTACTGGAGCGGGCCCACCCATCTGCGCGGCTGCGATACACCACCGCCGCGCGGCTTTGCGTTGCAAGTGCGGGCAGTACCTAAGGACCGGGACGGAGACGACCGTACGAACGTCTCAACAGGCCGAAAAACATCTCAATGAGGATTTGTTTTTGGCATCGGCACGCTCTGGCGCATGCGAAGCCACGGCTTTCAGATCCGCTCCTGAAGGTACTATGAACGTACCAGAACCGGCTCACCCACTTGTATGCCTGGACGCTACCGCGTTCGCGCGGCGCGCGCCTGCCTCTCCCAACGAAAGACGCCGTGCATGATCGGCTGACGACCGCGCCCTCGGCGCCAATGATGCCGCTCGCCTCAGCCCGAGATTCATTTGCGTGCAGACACGTTGATTCGGCGGAAGGTCTCGAAGCATCTCCCGTCGTCCTGTCGCGTTTTCTCGATCATTCTCCCGACGACATACTCCCGGAGACGCGGTTTTGCCCAGTCCGGGACCTGCGCGAGAAACGGTACCAGGCTGGGCTGATCGATCCACTTGATCATCTCCTCCGCGTCTGGAAAGTACCTGTCCGCGTTTTCTCCCCAGACGCGCCCACTGTCCATTCCGCTGGCATCCATCACAGCCGAGTACTCCTCTACAGAGGGCGTGTACCAAGGCCAATCGAATCCGGCAAAATGGACTGCAAACTCCTCCGCCGACATGGCTTCCCGAATGACAGAGAAGAAGTGCGAGCAGTTACCGTCTCCCGCGAAGTTGAAGCGGAGCCGCCCACCTTCAAGCAAGGCGCGAGCTACATTCCGGAGCAGACGCTGGTGGTCTTTGATCCAATGCAGGGTGGCGTTGGAGAACACAACATCGAACCGCTCGACGTAGTTCAGCTCACCGATGTCCATCAGGAGAAACCGCAGGTTCTTCCGGACCCTGGATCGAGCCGCCTCAATCATGCCGCGCGAAGCATCGATGCCGACCACCTCCCCATTGGGAACAAGACCGGCAATCTGTGCAGAGAGCGCCCCATCTCCGCACCCAAGATCGAGAATCCGCTCGGTTCCTTGCAGATCGAGTTCTGCAATGAGCTTCGTCCCCCATTCCTTCTGGTGGGCGGATGCCTTCTCATATTTCTTGCCCTCGAACTCGTGTGTCATATCCCGAGTACCGAAGCGATGTTGTCGTTGAGCCGGCCACTCTTACCACCACACTCCATGGATGATCCGACAAACGACCGGGCCTTCGGCGCCGACGATGCCGCTCACCTTGGCGTGAAGTTCGGAAGACCGCGTTTTCCTACAATTCCCGGCCGTGCCCTCGTCGCGAATACGCCAATCGCGCCAGCGGAACCGTTACGCGCGGAGATCGAGGCTAGTGATGCTCCGCGGCTTCGGCGGCGTCCGCCTCGGCTTTCGTTTTGTGCACGGTCCCAGGCGGGTGGTTTGGCGGCGAGTAGACGGTATAGAGCTTTACCTGCTCCGTCTGCGAGGCGTTGATCACGTTGTGGAAGGTTCCGGCCGGAACCACGACTGCATCTCCGTCGCCCACCAGGTGTTCCACCTTCCCGTTGAAGACGAACTTGGCTTTCCCCCGCTCGAGCCGGAAGAACTGGTCGACATTCGCGTGCACTTCGTTGCCGATCTCTTCGCCAGGCTGCAAACACATCACGACAAGCTGGCAGTGCCGGCCGGTGAACAGCACCTGCCGGAAAAAGGCGTTCTCCAGAGTCTGCTTCTCAATCGGTCCCACGTATTCCATCATGTTTTTGTCTTCCCCAGCCACCATGATAGCCGCTCTGCGAAAACCTTGAAGCATGAGTGGCGCCTCCAACTCCACCCCACTATCCGACTCCGAGCTGCGACCGATGCCTGCCTGCTGGCGCGCCGCCAAAAACCTTGCGGCCGGCCAGATTCATCCGCTCGACAATCCGTTGCTGGAGGAACCGCTGAAACTGGAACACATTTAGCCGGGAGTGCTCGGGGACAGGGGGGCATTTCGTCGCTTATGGTTGGCGGAAGCTAGTGGGGGTCGAACCCACCTGTGGACTTGTGACGGCCCACACGCCGGATTTGAAGTCCGGGCCCAGCACCGGCCAAGATTAGCTTCCACACAGATTCTAACAAGGGCTATGGTTCCGCGGCAGCGGGCAGGCCGCCTCCGCGCGGCAAGCGTGAGCGAGTCGCTCCAGTGCGCCGGCCTTCGCGGGCCTTGGATTTGCGGGCCTCGCGGCGATCTGGAGCAAAAAGTTCGAATTTACAAGAAATGGGAGATCAAAAAGCACTTGCGGGCGCATGGAGGAGTCGGAATACGATGCGCCCGCCAGCGCAACGTGCGGATTGAAGCCACAGCCTGCGTGTTTTTCGGTCGATTATCGCTAACCACCTCAAGCGCGAATCTGCGGCTTCTTTCGAAATTTAGCCGAAATTGTGGCCGGGCGTAAGTCCCCAAAGGATAGCCGGAGCGTGCCCCGATAAGGGTGGTTATGGGGGATCTGTGTGGGGGTGGCGGTTCCAGCCCTGCTAGTACTCAGGCGAGGACAGGCGGGCAAGGGTGGGGTTCGCAGGCGGCCTGGGGTTCGCCTATAATCAAGTGTTCATCATGCCGAACGCAAGCGTCTCCAAACCTTCCGCCTCGCACGTGCGATGGGTGATTTGCGCTCTCCTGTTCTTTGCGACGGTGATTGCCTATGTCGATCGCAACGTTCTCTCGGTGCTGGAGAAGACGTTGGAGGGAATCCTGCATTTCGACAGCGCCCAGTATGGGAAGATGACCGGCGCCTTCCAGGCCGGGTATGCGATCGCCATGCTGGTGGCCGGGCGGCTCACGGACCGGCTGGGCACCCGCAAGGCGTTCGCCCTAGCCATCGTCTTCTGGAGCCTGGCCGCGATGACGCCCGGCGCGGCGACCTCGCCCGCCACTTTGGGCATCGCGATGTTCCTGTTGGGGCTGGGCGAGGCGGCCAACTTTCCGGCCTGCAACAAGACCATTGCCGAGTGGTTTCCCCGGAGAGAGCGTGCCCTGGCGATAGGCCTCTTCAACACCGGGGCGAACCTCGGATCGATGACCGCGCCGCTCATCGTGCCGGGGCTGGTGTATTGGTTCGGATGGCGGGTCGCCTTCGTCGCCGCCGGAGCGACGGGCTTCGTTTGGTTGCTTTTCTGGCTGAAGATCTATGCCAGGCCCGAGCAACATCGCAAGGTCTCCGCCGGGGAACTGGAGTTGATTCTCAGCGATCCGGTGGAGCGGATCGAGAGTGTGCCGTGGGCTCGCCTGTTTCCGTGCAGGGAGACCTGGGCCTTCGCGCTGGGGAAGTTCCTGACCGATCCGGTGTGGTGGTTCTGGGGCTTCTGGCTGCCCAGATACGTGCAGGGAACGTTCGGGTTGACGATGAAAGAGGCCAGCTTTCCGGTGACGCTGGCCTTCGCGGCGTCTTTCATCGGGAGCGTGGGCGGCGGGTGGATCTCTTCGGCCATGCTGAAACGCGGAAAGAGCCTGAATGCGTCGCGCAAGACGGCGATGCTGATTTGCGCTGCGTGCGTGGTGCCGGTGATGTACGCACCGTACTCGAAGCACCTTTGGGTGGTGGTGGGCTTGGTGGGTCTGGCGGCGGCGGCGCACCAGGGATGGTCGGCGAACCTGTTCACGCTGGTTTCCGACATATTCCCGAAAACGGCGGTGGGCAGCGTGACCGGGATCGGCGGGATGGTGGGAGCGATCGGCGGGGTACTGACGCAGGTGGGAGTGGGCTATGTGGTGAAATGGACCAACAGCTACGTTCCTGTGTTTCTGACGGTCGGAACGGCCTACCTGATCGCGCTGGCCATCATCCACGCGCTGGCGCCGAAACTGGCGCCGGCGAAACTGGATTAGCGGACACTGCTAAGACACCGGCGGCATGACCGCCGGCGCTACCCGGCGAGACCGCCGGCGCCACCCGAGCGGCGGCGAAACTGGATTAACGCTCCTTGAGGCGGTCGAGGATGCTGGAGACGTAGTCGAGAGTTTCCGGTATCGGCGGGACACCTCCGGCGGAATCGACGCGGCTGGGTCCGGCGTTATAGGCGGCCAGCGCCAGGGGCAGGTCCCCGTCGTACTTGAGGAGCAACTGCTTGAGGAACTTGGCGCCGCCCTGGACGTTGCCGCGAGGATCGAAGGGATTCTCGACCCCCAGCCCGGCCGCGGTGGCGGGCATCAACTGCATCAAGCCTTGCGCTCCGTGGGGGGACACGGCACAGGGCAGGTAGTTGGATTCCTTCTCGATGACCGCGCGCAGGAGGTCTGGCGTGAGACCCTGGCTCTCGGAGATCTCGGCGACAATGGCTCCGATTTGCTCGGGAGGAACGGGGTCGCAATCGAGACCGCGAAGCGGTGGGGCCGCGGTCGCGACGGCCACCAGGGGCTCGCTCCAGGGCACGGTGAAGAAAGAATCCGGTTTCCGGGCGGTGGCGGGGAGTTGAGCGCGCACGGCCAAGCGCTGCTTCTCGACCGAAGCGAGCTGTTTGGCGACGGACTTCTCCATGACGGCGCGCGAATCCTGGCACAGGCCGGGAAGGGCGGCGAGGCAAACCAAGAGCGGCAGACGTGTCACGGTAGATGGATCGGCGGAGGCGGCGGGAGACTATAGGCGGAGTTGACGAAGGTCTGGCGGTTCTGGCCGAAGGTGAGATGGAGAACGCCGGCCAGAGGGGGATTGCCGTTGAGCGTCCGGGTGGCCTCGAGGAGCAGTAGCGAGCCCAACGGTGCCAGATCCCGGCCGCGGTAGAGGCGGCGCAGACGCCGATGGAAGGCGGCCACGAACCGGTCCGAGAACTTGGCTAGTTCCCGGGCGGCGGCGCGGGGATCGCCGGGCAAGGCCTCCCCGAGTTGGCGGCCCTTGACGCCCAGGCTCACCAGACTGTCCACCAGGAACGCGTCGGCGGTCAGCAGCGAGTTGAGCAGCCCCGGCCGGTATTGTACGGAGGCGAGGATGTGGCGGGCCTGATCGGGGGCGTAGAAGCGGGCCGTACGGCGCCTTCCCTCTTCGAGGAGGAGCTGGCTGGTACGCTCCAATTCGTGGAGCAGGGCGCGGTAGGTGGTGCGGTCGGAGAACTCCGGGCCGTCGGGGCACAGGATGTCGTAGGTGAATTGGCTGCGCGTGACGCTGGGGAAGGGACGCATGGAGCGATAGACGAGCAGGGGGAAAGCCCCGTCCAGGTCGTCGTATCTGTCGAGGTCGTTGAAGTAGACATATGGCAACCACTGGCGGAGAACCCGCTGGAGGGTCACGGCGACGGCCGAGTAGACTTCGAAGAAATCCGAGGTGCGCTCTCGCGGAGCGTGGAGCCAGGCTTGAACCAGAGCGCCAGGCAGGGAAACGGTGAGCGAGGATTGCAGGCCGCCTGGAGGCCAGAGGTCTTGCCCCACCGAGTCGAAGCCGTAAGCGCGCAGTAAGGGTGCGAGGCTCAGGCGGCCCTGGGCGAGGGAGTGGCTGCGGCGGTCGGTGAAGGTGAGGGAGAAGCGGGTATCGTCGCCCGTCGGCAGGGTTCCGAGGAGCATGAGCCGGCCCTGGTATTGGCTCTTGCGGTCCACACGACCGGCGGTCTCGGCGGGGTAGACGAACAGGCGGCCGTCCTCGCCGGTCTCGATCTCGACGCGGGCCAGCGCTTCCGAGCGCCGGCGCCACTGCTTACAGCCCAGGAAAGGGAGGTGGAGCTCGAGATGGGCCCGGCGGCTGAGGCCGTGGGTGAGCAGCGCGCGGTGGCGGAGAACATGCGGGGAGGGCGGCGCGGCGAGGAACGAGAAGTCGCCGCCGATGGCGGCCTGGTAGGCGCTCAGGCTCTGGGCGGAGAAGTCGAAGGAACAATCCAGCAGGGCGTCGCCGGTCTGGGCGCGTGTGTAGAGGCAGGCCAGTTCGACGGAGTACTGCTTTTCGAGCGCCGTGAGCGCCCGGGCGTCCAGGGAGCGGGCCAGCTCCAGTATCCAGCGGAGCTTGTGGAGAGCGCGGGCCAGATCGGCGTCCGAGTCGAGGCTGCCAAAGAAGTCGTTGAGCCGCTTTCGGAGCCAATGGTCGAGGAAATCGAACGCGCCGGGCATCGACAAAGCCCACTGGACCGTGGCGAAGCCCAGCCGGTCGAGGGCGTAGCGCTTCAGTCCGACCAGGACCGCTGCCATCTCAGCATCGGCGAGCAGACGGTTGGCGGCGTCCGAGGCCGAGAGAGAGGCCAGGGCGCCGCCGCCGACAGCGGCCCAGAGGATGGAAGCGGGGCGCGCTCCCAGGCTGCGCCAGAGCTCGAGGCAGCCTGGGGCCGCCGCGCCGAAGCGCGCCTGAAGCTTGCCGGGGTCGGCTTTGGCGAGGCGCGCCAGGGATTCCAACCACTGGCCGTCGTGAACCCCGAGGATGGCCAGCGCAAGCTGCTCGGGACTGTGGGCCGGAGACGCCGGGAGGGGCGCGGCGCGGACTCGCGGCTCGCAGCCGAATCCGGGCGCGGCGCCGGCGCGCTTGAAAAGGCGAAGACGGAGCCAGCCACGGGCGTCCAGGGCAACGTGGGCGATAAAGGCTCCGGTGAGCGACAGATCCAGGGTGGCAGAGCCGCCATCGGCGATGACCGCCAGGTCGCCCGGCGCGGCTCCAGGGCCGGTTTCGTGAGGCCAGTGGCAGTCGAAGGCGAAACGGGTGGTGGCGGTAGTCCGAATCGTTCCATCGATGGCGAACCAGCGGGTGAGGCCGTCGGGAATCGCCAGGATAGCAGGGGAGGGTGGGAGTGGGGCGAGGTCTACAGGCACAAGCGCCACCTCCATGGCGTTTGATTATACGAGCGTGGCCCTGAAATTCGAGCGTGCGGGGCGGATACGGCGGGGCGGAAGACGCCGTAAGTCAAGCGGGTTAAATGTCTTGCGGGATCGAATCGCACGCGAGGCTGGGCCGTGACCGGCTGCCGGCGCTCAATCCTCCGGCGGGCAACCCAGGATAGCGATCCTGGCGGCGTCGGCTTGGGCCAGCATTTCGTCGCGGTCCAAAAGCAGAGTGCGGTGGGCGTCGAGCGCCAGGGCGGTGGCGCCGGTCTCGATCATGGTGGCGATGGTGGTGGGCCCGGCGACGGGAACGTCGAAGAGCAGATGGGCGCGGCGCCGGCTGGACTTAACCAGCGTGAGGGGGCGGCCGTTGACCAAAGCGGCGGCGCGGCGGAGCAGGGCGTCGGTGCCTTCCATGGCTTCCAGGGCCACGCAGGCGCGCTCGCAAATGGCCGCACTCTGGCCGATATCGAAAGCGGCCAAGGCGTTGGCGATCCGGCGGCCGTAGTGGATATCGGCGAGCTCGTCCTTGGTGGGCTTACGGCGGGTGAGCGCGCCCTCGGCGGCCAGCAGGGGCTTCAGCAGGGCGGTGGAATCGACCAGGCGGATGCCCTCGTCCGCGAGCACCTTGGCAACGCCGCCGATGAGCGCGTCGGTATTCTTCCGCGGAAGGGTGGCGAGCAGTTTGACCAGGCGCCAGTCGGGGACGATGGAGGAGAAGATCTTGGCGTGCTTGACCTGGCCCGCCAGCATCACTTCCTGGATGCCCTCCCGCTGGAGGATTTCGATGAGCTTGCCGAGCTGGCCGAGGGAGACCCAGTGGCAGCGCGCGGCCAGCGGCTCGACTTCGGGAGCGGCCTCCTCCCGGATGGCGATCACCACGACTTCGTGGCCCAGCTTGCGTGCGGTCTCCAGGGCCAGGATGGGGAAGCGTCCGCTGCCGGCAATGAGCGCGTACTTCACTTGACTATGCCGCGGGTGGAGGAGGCGATGAAGGCCAGCAGTTCGTCGAGCTCGGGGAGCGGCTCGACTTCGGCACGAATACGCTCAACGGCTTGCGAGGTGTTCAGGCCGGCGTGCGTAAGCAGGCGGAAGGCCTGGCGGAGCCCGTTGCGGGTGGCTTCGGGGAAGCCGCGGCGCTCCAGACCGATGAGGTTGGCGCCGAAGGTCTTGATTTCGCGCTCGCTCACGGTCATGGCGAAGGGCAGAACGTCCTGGGTGACCACGCTGTAGCCGCCGATCATGGAGTGGCGGCCGATGCGGCAGAACTGGTGGATGCCGCTGAATGCCCCGACGACGGCGAACTCGCCGATGGAGACGTGGCCGCCCATGGTGACGCCGTTGGCGAGCACGGTATGGCCGGCGATGCGAGCGTCGTGGGCCACGTGAACGTAGGCCATGAGCAGGTTATCGTCGCCGATGGAAGTGACCAGACCGCCGCCCTGTGTGCCGCGGTGGATGGTGACGAATTCGCGGATCTGGTTGCGGTTGCCGATGCGGGTTTCCGCGCGTTCGCCGCGATACTTCAGGTCCTGCGGAGCGACGCCCACGGTCGAGTAGGGGTAGAAGACGTTGTCCTCGCCGATGGAGGTGGGTCCCTCGATGTAGAGGTTGGCCATGAGGCGGGTACGGGCGCCAATCTCGACATCCGCGCCCAGGATGCAATAGGGACCGATGTCGGCGGAGTCGGCGATGCGGGCGGAGGGGTCGAGGATGGCGGTGGGATGGATCGCCATTGGCGCGCCTACCCGGCTGCGGGGGCCTTATCGGCGAGCTTGCACATCACTTCGGCCTCGGCGACGACGGCACCGTCCACGGTAGCCGTGCCGGCCATCTTGGCCACGTTGGCCCGGCGTTTGACGACTTTCATCTCGATGCGGAGCTGGTCGCCGGGAACCACCGGGCGGCGGAACTTGGCCTGCTCGATGGAGGCCAGGAAGACGGCCGACTGGCCGGGGAGATCCTTGAGCACGAGCACGCCCGCCACCTGCGCCATAGCCTCGACAATAAGGACCCCGGGCATGACCGGGAAGCCGGGGAAGTGCCCGGCGAAGAACGGCTCATTAGCGGTGACGTTCTTGATGCCGACAATGCGCTCCGGCTCCAGCTCGACGATGCGGTCGACCAGGAGCATGGGGTAGCGGTGCGGAAGAATTCGTTGAATCGCGAGAATGTCCAGGACTGCCATGGGAAGTTCGTATTATAGCAGGACGCCGCAGGTGGGCTCGCGAAACGCCCGGCTCACTTCGGGGGCTTGCCGGGGAGGCCGGCCGGGTTTTCGTGGGTTCTCTCGCGGAAGTCACCCTTCACGGCGGAGCCCAGCGAGACGGCCTTTTCTCCAAATCTGTCGCGGAGGCGGTCGGCGGCGCCCAGGGCTTTTCGCCAGCGGCCGCTGGCTTCCTCCTCGAGCAGGTTCATCTGGCCTTCAGAGGACTCGAGCGAGCCGGCGTGCACGCCGATGAGGCGCACCAGCCGGCCGGGTTTCCAGTTCTTGCGGAACAGCAGGCGCGATTCCCGGAGCAGTTCGGTATCGAGCTGGGTGGCGTGGTCGAGAGTGCGGGAACGGGTGATGGTGTTGAAATCCTTNNGGTCGAAAGTGTGCTCGTGGCTGATGGACTTGGGGTCCTCCGCGGCGCCGATTTCGGAATCGAACCAACCGCCCGCGTCCAGGCCGCGCGACTTGCCGGCCAGCGCCAATCCCCATTTACCGAACCTTTCTTCGAGAAACGATTCGTCCAGGCGCGCCAGGTCCGCCACCCGGCGGATGCCGTAGGAGTGCAGGCGCTTTTCGGCGACCTTGCCGACGCCGGGAATCCGGCGCACATCGAGGGGCGCCAGGAAGCCCGCTTCCTGACCCGCGAGGACCCACAGCACGCCGTTGGGCTTGGCCTGATCGGAGGCCACCTTGGCGACCAGGCGCGAAGCGGCGATGCCGATGGAGCAGTTCAACCCGGTGGTCCGTTTCACCTTCTCGTGCAGCAGGTGCGCGGCGGCCAGCGGCGGGCCAAGCAGGCGCCCGGTGCCGGTCATGTCGAGATAGGCCTCGTCGATGGAGGCCATTTCAACTACGGGCGAGAAGCTGTTCAGGACCTCGAAAACCTTCTCCGAGTACTCACGGTAGCGCGTGGGATGGCCGTCCAGGAAAACGGCCTGCGGGCAGAGCTGGTAGGCGGTGCGCAGTGGCAGGGCCGAGTGCACGCCGAACTTGCGCGCTTCGTAGGAGGCCGCCGAAACCACGCCGCGCTCGTGCGCCTGGCCCCCGACCACCACCGGCCGGCCCTTCAGCGACGGGTCGAACAGCTCCTCGACCGACACGAAGAAGGCGTCCATGTCGAGGTGGAAGATGGTGGGCATTGGCCCTACGCCTCCATTCTATGGCGATACGGGCGAGAGTACGATAGCAAATGGATGACCGAACTTGAACAAGACATCATCGCCTTCATTGCGAATGAGACCGGAACAGAAAGAAGCAGTGTCCGGCTCTCTTCCCGCCTTGCACAGGCATCGGATTGGACGGTGACGACGCCGTAGAGCTCTTCGAGGAATTCGGCGAGAAGTTCCATGTCGATCTGACGGCCCTCGGCGATCACTGGCACGATCATTTTCATTCGGAAGGCCTTTTTGGATCGAGTCCTGGATTCATGGTGGTCACAATCACTGTGCAGGACCTCGCAGACGCTGCGACTTCGGGCAAGTGGGTCAAGCGATATCACGAACCCGGAGAGGAACTGTTCCGAACCTTCCGTTGATCCGCGGGTTGCGACTCTACCGTGCAAACACACGGCCGCCGCCCTTGGTGGGACAGTCGGCATATTCGGAAACCGCCCAAGATGGTGGGCACGTTGCTATGGTAGCGCCGGCCGGAAGGCCGGCTGCAGGCAAGATTGCCTGCCCCAC
>PMEV01000083.1 GCA_003154855.1 Bryobacterales bacterium | reverse complement strand
GGCGGGCTGCATACTTTGCTCCCGCTGGTCGGATCCAGGCCGCACAGGACCAGATCCGCCGTCATCGCCACGAAGCTCGACGGAATCTGCAGGTTGACCTGCTCGACCCCGATAAGCCCCGGTGCGGCACCGGCGTACTGGAGCGGGCCGACATCGCTGCCTCGCAAGTTGGCGCTGATGGAGCTTCCTTCCGAGGGCAGGCCGGTCGCATAAACCGCGATCACGCTGCCGATCTTGGCCGGNNTTGCTCACGCTGTTCAGGGTCATGTCCTGGTTCAGCACGCCGCCGGGGAAAATGCCCGGGTTGAGCGGCTTCAAGGCCAGAGCGAACGGGGCGGTGGGTGTCCCGTCTACGTTCACCACCACCTGGGTGCTGGATTGCGATCCGAGTGCGGGTGGTACCTGAAGGTTTATCTGTAGGTCGCTAAGATAAAGCGGCTTAGCCTGTATGCCATCGAAGGTTNNCATCACCAACGAGCCGGGCGCCTGGGCTCCGGATGCGTAAGTGGCGGCATTGCCGACGCTGTTGATGCGGGGTCCGGTGATCGGTACGGTGATAGTCAACGTCACGGGCAGGGTCTGCGATCCCCCGTACGTCCCGGCCTCGAAAGTCAGGGTGGCCTGGTACACGCCGGGGACCAGATTCCCCGGCAAGACCGTCAGTCCCACGGTTCCCGTCGCTCCNNGTTCACCGAGAGCCAACCCCCACCGCTTTGGTAGGTGACGTTCACCGTAAAGTCGAGTGCCCCGCCGCCGGAGTTGCTCACCGTGATCGAGGCGCCCTGGTTGGGCGAACCGGCCTCCGCTGTGAATTGGAGCGCGGGANNGGGAGGGTTCACCACCAGCGTGGGGAACGATCCGCAGTCGCCGTGAAGCCCACAATCCGAGGGCGGTACCGCGGAGATGAAGCGCGGCACGGGGTCGGTCTGGGTTGCCTTCGCCACAGTGGAAAGTGGGCCGAGAGTGACCGTCTCGTCGCCTAGCGGGCCGTAGTTGCTGCTGGGCGCCAGTCCCACGAAGGTCGGAATCTCCGCGCTTTCACGGGCGATGGCGACCGGATTCGAGTCGACCACCTCATAGACCACTTCCGCAGCGCCGTTGACCAGCGGAACTGCCGTGACGCCATCGAAGGAGACAGTGCCAGACCCGGGAGCGCCGGGAGTGTACACCGGAGCGCCGCCGGCGCCGTTGGAATCAGCCCCTGTTACCCGGGCCAGCAGCAGCGAGCCCGAGCCGCCCGGCGTGTAGGAGCCTCCCGAGGCGGCCAGCTCCAAGTCGCCCGCCGAGGTGGGCACCGTGGCGTCCGAGCCAGCCACCACGTCGGGGACGAAGAGCTGCGCATCGGCTCGAAAGCCCGAGTAGTGCAGGATGATGCGCAGGCCGGAGTCGTCCCCGATGCCCCGTTTGTCGAAGGCGCCATCAAATCCGCTGGTGACGCGCATGGTCGTCGACTTGGTGCCCGTGGCGATCAGGTTGGACATCGTGACAGTCGCCGGCAGCGGCGAGCCATAGCAGGCGGAGATGATGGCGGAGACGTAGTCGGCGGCCATCGCGCGGTTGGGCACGCCTACCATGACCTGACTCTGCAATAGTGAGAGCTCGTTCCCGCTAGTGGCCAAGGTAGCCATGATGGGGCTGGAATTCGCCAAACCCCGCTGGGCTACCGCGCCGCGCACATTACTGATGGTGAAGGAAACGGCGCCCGATGCGGGCAGCGTCACCTGGATTCCTTCGAATCCGATCCCCGACCCGATCAGGCTCGCCACCGCGCCGGTGGAGATGGGGCCGGACCCGGTATCCGCGGTCAGGATCGCATCCACAGCGCCACTCGAGGAGAGGTGGTTGGTGATGGGCACCGAGAGAAAGACGTACAGCGAATCGTTGATCACCTGGCCGGGCGCTCCACCGCCGCAAGTCAGCGTGATTTCGCCCATCCGCTCGGCCAGACCCTCGGAGCGAACCTGCTGAGGGCCGCCGGCGATCATGCAAATCAGAGACGAACCGGCCGCACTGGCAGCCAAAGCTGAGCACAGGAGAATGACTCCAAGAAACCGGCCAATACCAGACATAGTGAACCTCCAAAACGATCCAACGACGCCACCGCCGACTGGGGGGGGAGAGAACTTGAGCTCGGAAAGGGATAGGAGAGACAAAGCCAGCGGGACGCGGCAGGAACCTTGATTATTGCACCCGGAAACCTCATAAGCAAGTAAAAAGCGAGCCGCGACCGCAAGTGAGCCGACACGTTACAATCTCTATCAAGGCTTTCATGCGCATACTGAGACTGTTTTCCGGGCCGCTGCTCGTGGGGGTTGCGGCCATCCTCCTGCTCGCCGGCGGGTCGGCCAGCAATGAAGAACTGTTGTGGCGGCATCGCAACCTGGGCAAGGCGCTATTCGAGACGCCGACCACGGTGGCCCAGTCGGTTGTCGAGCTAAAGAAGGCGCTGGACCTGGCGCCGGATTCGTTCCGCGACCGGCTCAACTACGGCCTGGCGTTGCTGCGCTCCGGCGACAACAAGGCCGCCATCCTGGAGCTCGAGCAGGCCCAGAAACAGAATCCCAGCCTGCCTTACACCTGGTTCAATCTGGGCATTGCCTTCGAACGCGAAGGGCGCTACCCGGAGGCCATTCGGGAGTTCGAGCGCATGACCCAACTGGATCCCGCCGAGCCTGTTTCGCACTACAACCTCGGCCTGCTCTACAAAGAGACCGAGCGTGCCCCGGAAGCGTTTCGGCAGTTCGAGATGGCGGCCAAGCTGGACGTAAAACTGGTAGCCCCGCGCTTCCAGATCTACAACGCCTACCGCCTGGCCGGCAAGGACGAGGAGGCCGCGAAGGCTCTGGAGGTCTTCAAGGACGCCAAGCGGCGGCAGAAGGAGGCCGACGACACCGAGGATATGGAATGGTCCTTCTACGCCGAGCTCTATGACCCGATCCAGGCGCAGACAATGGCTCAGATCGGCCCGCCGGCCGAGTTGAAGTTCCAGGATCGCAAACTGGACGGCGCGCTCGACCCGAAAACTGCCGGCCTGCTAGTCATTGATTCCACAGGCGATGGCAGCGCCGACCTGCTGGCCTGGTCGCACAATGGGATCAGCCTGTACCGCAAGGGCAGGGAACTGGTCGCTAACTCCGGCCTCCAGGACATCCGGGGCGTCATCTCGGTGGCGGCCGGCGATTTCGACAACGACGGGCTGACCGACCTGTGCGTGCTCACGGAAACCGGCGCGTCTCTCTACCGCAACACGAAGGGCCGGTTCGAGAAGAAGGATGCCGCCCTCCCGGCGGGGCGGTTCGAAACGGCGGTCTGGCTGGACTTCGACCACGACTACGACCTCGACCTGTTCCTCCTAGGCGCGAAATCCGTGCTGCTGCGCAACGAAGAGGGCGTGCTGCGGGACTATACGGCCCACTTCCCGTTCGCCGCCGGCCACGCCCTCGCGGCCATCCCGTTGCGCGTGGTTCCCGATAGCAAGGGCATCGATTTGGCGGTCGCCTACGCCGACCACGCCGGGGTGCTCTACACCGACCAGATGCGCGGCGTCTTCACTCAGACGCCCTTGGAAGCGCTGCCCGCGGGCGCCACCTCGCTGCACGCCGCGGACATCGATAACGATGGTTGGGTCGACCTGGCCTTCAACGCCCCCGGCGGTATTGGCGTGGCCCTCAACCGCGGCGGTAAGTTCCAGGCCGCCCGGCTCGGCGCATCCGGAGCTTTGGAGTTCGCCGACCTCGAGAACCGCGGCCGCTCGGACCTGATCGCGGGCGACGCCGTTTACCGCAACCAGGGGCTGGGAAAACTGGTGGCCGTCTCGACCCCCGCGGGGTTCCCGTCCGCGGTCGCCTGGGTCACGGCGGATTTCGACGAGGATGGGCGGCCCGATCTGGCCGCGGTCGCTCCCGACGGCAGCCTGCACGTTCTGCTGAATCAGACCGCGACCCACAACCAGTGGCTGCGCATCGGGCTGAGCGGCATCAAGAACCTCAAGAGCGGCGCGGGCGCAGAGGTCGAGGTCAAGGCCGGCCAGCGCTACCAGAAGAAGATCTACCAGGGTGTGCCGCTGGTGTTCGGCCTGGGGCCGGACGCGGAAGCCGATACGGTGCGCATCAGTTGGCCCAACGGGATGATCCAGAACCAGCCCAACGAGAAGGCGGAACGCGCGGTGGTGTTCAAGGAAGCGCCGCGGATGTCGGGTTCCTGCCCCATGGTCTTCGCCTGGAATGGGCGCCAGTTCCAGTTCATCAGCGACGTGCTCGGCGTGGCGCCGCTGGGGGCCAGCTCGGGCGACGGCAGCTATTTCCCGGTCGATAGCCACGAGTATCTGCACCTGCCCGAGGGCGCGTTCGCGCCGCGCGACGGCCGCTACGAGATTCGCATCACCGAGGAGTTGCACGAAGTCTCCTACATCGACCAGGTGCGGCTGCTGGCGGTGGATCGCCCGGAAGACCTCGATATCTTCACCAACGACAAGTTCAAGTCGCCGCCTTTTCCGGAGTTTCGCCTGTTCGGCGTGCGCCACCGCATCTATCCGCGGGCCGCACGCGACAGCCANNGGGCGCGACGTGCTGGATAAAGTGCTGCGGCGCGATCGCATCTACGCCGCCGGATTCGCCCACGATTACGCCGGCCGGGCCGAGATGCATTGGCTGGACCTGGACTTCGGTCCTCAGGCGGCCCGCGACAACCGCGCCGTGCTGGTTCTGAATGGCTGGATCGATTGGGCCGACGGCAGCACCTTCATGGCCGCCTCCCAGGGCAATCCCGCCGGACTGGTCATGCCCTACCTTCAGGTGAAGGACTCTTCGGGCCAGTGGCGCACCGTGATCGAGGATATGGGCGTACCTTCGGGAGGTCCCAAGACCATCGCGGTGGATCTGACCGGCAAGTTCCTCTCCCCCTCGCGCGAGATCCGCATCGTCACCAACACCTGCGTCTACTGGGACCAGGTCTTTCTCGGCGAGGATACCGGCGCGCCGCCGGTCCGCATGACTGCGCTCGATGCCGATCTGGCCAGCTTGAGCCTGCGCGGCTTCTCCCGCGTATTGCTGGATCAGCGGCGCGAGCAGCCGGAGGCTTACCAGTACGCGGATTGGAAACCCGAGGCGATGTGGAATCCCGTCCCGGGCATCTATACCCGCTACGGCGACGTGACCGAACTGGTGCGCTCCGCCGACGACCGCTTCGTCATCATGGGTTCGGGCGACGAACTGCGCGTCCTGTTCAACGCCGGCGGTCTCGCGGCCCCGGCCCCCGGGTGGAAGCGCGACTTCCTACTCCTGGTGGACGGCTGGTCGAAGGACAACGACGCCAACACGGCTTTCTCCGAATCCGTCGAGCCGTTGCCCTTCCACGGCATGAGCCAGTACCCCTACCCGTCTTCCGAGCGCTTCCCGGACGATCCGGCCCACCGCGCTTGGCGCGAGAAGTACAATACCCGCCGCGCCATCCAGCTCATGCCGAAGCTGGCCAGGAGTGGACGATGACGCAGTCGCAGAAGGCAGAGCGGTTCCTGGCCCTGCACCACGGCCCCGCGCCGCTGGTTCTGCCCAACGCTTGGGATGCGGCCAGCGCTCGTGTGATCGAGGATCTCGGGTTTCCCGCCATCGCCACCACCAGCGCCGGGATCGCAAATTCGCTCGGGTTTCCGGACGGCCAGCGCATCCCCCGCGACGAGATGCTGGCGGCGGTCAGCCGCATCGTGGCCGCCGTGCGCGTTCCCGTGAGCGCCGATATCGAGTCGGGTTACGGAGAGACGCCCGAGGCGGTGGCCGATACGATTCGCGCAGTGTTGGCGGCGGGCGTGATCGGCGTCAACCTCGAGGATGCCATGGCCGACTTCCATCTGCACGAGGAACGCATACGAGCCGCGCGCGAGGCCGCCCGTGCCGCGGGCATTCCCCTGGTGCTGAACGCGCGTACCGACGTCTACCTGCGTCCCGGTGAGGACGAGAACGCTCGATTCGAGGATGCCGTCCGCAGGTCGAATGCCTACCTGCTGGCCGGCGCCGACTGCGCGTATCCGATTGGCGCTCGCGGCGCGCCGCTCATCTCGGCGCTGGTGGCAGCCATCCAGGGCCCGGTGAATGTCCTGACGGGGCCGGGCGCGGTTTCCATCCGTGAACTTCAGAGCCTTGGTGTCGCACGGATCAGTTTTGGGTCCGCCTTGGCGCGCGCCGCCATGGGCCTGACTCGGCGCATCGCCCGCGAACTGCTGCACTCCGGCGCCTACTCGAGCTTCCCGGAAGATACGATCCCCTCCGCGGAGGCAAATAGCCTCTTCAAAAGGGGCTGAGGAGTAGGCGCGGAGGTAGGCACAAATTAAAAGCCCCAGGCTGGGAACCTGGGGCTTCACTCAGAGGGGCTGGCGACGGCTGGGTCCGTCGCCGGGGATGCTATGTAATAGCTAAGTCGAGTTTACACCCATCCGAATCGGTTGTGTCATTTATTAGGAAAAATTAATCAAAATGCGCTCGACACCTGCATTCTGCCCCGGGCAACGCGTGCGGTAGCGCCGGCGGTCTTGC
>PMEV01000058.1:3887-4169 GCA_003154855.1 Bryobacterales bacterium | reverse complement strand
TCATCGACGAGCGCCCCGAGGAGGTCACCGACATGCAGCGCAGCGTCAAGGGAGAGGTCATCAGCTCCACCTTCGACGAGCCCGCCGCCCGCCACGTGCAAGTGGCCGAGATGGTCATCGAGAAGGCCAAGCGCCTGGTCGAGCACAAGCGCGACGTCGTCATTCTGCTGGATTCCATCACTCGCCTGGCCCGCGCCTACAACACCATCGTGCCGCCTTCCGGCAAGGTGCTCTCCGGCGGCGTGGATTCCAACGCCCTCCAGCGCCCCAAGCGTTTCTTCG
>PMEV01000058.1:348-3869 GCA_003154855.1 Bryobacterales bacterium | reverse complement strand
CTGCTTCAGCCCAAGGAGGAGCTGAATCGGGTTTGGGTCCTGCGCAAGGTGCTCAGCCCGCTCTCTCAGGTCGAGTGCATGGAACTGCTGCTGGACAAGCTCAGCAAGACCCGCAGCAACGCCGAGTTCCTGGGCGCGATGAGCGGTTGATCGCGCACTCCGATGAACTCAACCGAGACGCCGGCCGGGCGCGGGCGTGTCCCTGCGGCGGCCTGGCTGGCTTGGCTCGCCGCGGCCTTCGCGCTGACGCTCGCCCCGTTTCTCTGGCACCTCGACTACTTCAAGCATCCCGGCGCGCGGTTCTACCCCCTCTTCCTGGCCGCGCTCGTTGCGGCCGCCCTCGCCGCGCCCCTCTATCAGCGCCTGCGCCGCGGCGGCTTCTGGCGCCATGAACCGGCTCTGCTCGCTGGGCTGCCCCTGGCCGCGGGCCTGTTCTACGAACCCCGGGCTACCCTCGTCGTGGCCTGGATCTTCCTCACCTGCTATGCCATCGGCCGCTTCCTGCGCCGGAAACTCGGCCTCAATCCGAGTGGTTTTGCCGAGGAGATCGGCCTCTCCGCCGGCCTCGGATTCGCCCTCCTGCTGGTGGCCCTGTTCATCATGGGCGCCTGCGGCTGGTACTACTGGTGGGCCTTCGCGCTGCTGCTCGCGCTGGCGGATCTGGTAACCATTCGCGAGTTCGGCGGGTTATGGCCGGCGCTCGGCGGCCTGAACCGGGCGTGGAGCGAGACCCCGCAGGCCGCGGGCTGGCTGGGCCTTCTGTTGACCGGCTTTTCCGCCTGCTTCATCCTGTGCGGCACGCTAGTGGTCCTGGCGCCCAGCCTGGCCTACGACGCGCTCGCGAAACACCTGGCTTCGGCGCTGGCCTACTCCATGCAACACTCCTGGCAGCCGCTGCGGTTTGACAGCTATACCTACCTCCCGCAGGGTGTCGAGACCCTCATGACGCTCGGCTACAGCCTGGCGGGGCAAGCCGCGGCCCAGATGCTGCCGCCGATCTTCTTCCTCCTGACCCTGCTGCTGTTGATCCGGCTGGCCCGGGCCTGCGGATCCGACCGTTTCAGCGCCCTGGCCGGCATCCTCTTCGCCGCCTCCATTCCCTTTCTGCACTGGACGGGCAGCGTCGCCAAGAACGACCTGGCCGTGGCTTTCTTCATCCTGGCCGCCCTGGACTGTTTCCTGCGCTGGAGGGATTCCGGCCGCTTTGCCTGGATCCTGCTGGGCGTGTTCTTCCTGGCCTCGGGCGCCGGAGTGAAGCACACGATTTTGTTCGGGCTGTTTTCTCTCGCGCCGCTCTACCTCTACGCGGTTTGGCGGCAGCCGCGGCGGTTGCGCGCGGCGGCGTCCATCGTGGCGGTGTTCGCCGTGTTTGGCCTGCTGTGGCAGGCGCGCGCCTTCGCTCTCACCGGTAACCCCGTCTATCCGTTTGAGTTGCACCAGGCCCTCCACGCGCCCCCCGAACGCCCGCATCTGGATTGGCCGGCGGCCGCGCTGCGCTTCGCAAAGACGCCCTGGACGCTGCACTTCGAGGGCCGGCGGCACTTCGAGTCCCCGTCCCCGAATCCATTGGGCATCTTCTTCGTTCTCTTTGCGCCGGCCTGGCTGCTGGCCCGCCGCGCGCGCGCCAACGCGAACGAACGTGTGTGTCTCCTCTTTTGCGGGCTGTACCTGGTGTACTGGGCCGCGCTGGTGGATTGGCCGCGTTACGCCATCGCCCCGCTGGCCCTGCTGGCCGTCCTGACCACCCGCCGGCTCATGGCCTTCTATGCCGACTCCGGCCGCCTGGTCCGCCTCTCCATCCACTTCGCCGCGGCGTATGCGCTATTGTTTGCCCTGCCCGTGACCATGATTCTCGAAATCAATGCGCCTCAGTTTCGCCTGTTCGCGCGCCAGATCGACAAAGCCGGCTATCTGCGCGAAACGCTCGTGTCCTTTCCCTCGCTCGAGTTCCTGCGCGCAAGACGTATCGGCCAGGACCTCGTCTTCGCGCTGGGCAATACCTCCTCCGCTTACGCTCCCGATCCCCGCCGCTTCCAGTGCTTCTTGAGCGCCAGCCTGCCCGACCCGGCCGCAGCGGTCCCGGCACGGCTGGGCGAGCGGGATTTCCGGTGGCTGATCCTGCCGAGCGACGAGATAGGCCGGGCGGTTGAGCGCGGCCTCGCCCACGCCCGCCCCGTCACCGAGGTCTACCGCGACCCGTACTTCGCCGTCTTCCGGTTGAACGCGAGGTAGAATCACTGCATGGGGCGTATCCGCATTCTCTCCGACGACGTGGCCAACAAGATCGCCGCCGGAGAAGTGGTCGAGCGGCCCGCCTCCGTGGTCAAGGAGTTGCTCGAGAATTCGCTGGACGCCGGGGCGACCCATTTGCGAATCGAGGTCGAGAGCGGCGGGCGGCGGCTGATGCGCGTCACCGACGACGGCTGCGGCATGTTGCGCGACGACGCCATGCTGGCCTTCGAGCGGCACGCCACCAGCAAGCTCACCAGCGCCAAGGATCTGCTCAGCATTTCCACTCTGGGCTTCCGCGGCGAGGCGCTGCCCTCCATCGGCTCGGTTTCCCGCCTGCTGCTCGAGACCCGCGCGGCCGAGGAGGCCACCGGAGCCCGCGTCGAGATCGCCGGCGGCAAGATGCTGCGCTCGGAGGAGGCGGCGCTGGCCCCCGGCACCCAGATCTCCGTCCGCGACCTGTTCTACAACGTCCCGGCCCGGAAGAAGTTCCTGCGCTCGGATCAGACCGAACTGGCCCACATCGCCTCGCTGGTGACCCACTACAGCCTGGCCAGCCCCGACAAGACCTTCCTGCTCTCGAGCGACGGCAAGGAGTTGCTCAACGTGACGCCCGTCCAGAAGCTGCGCGAGCGCGTCTACCAGGTCTTCGGCAGCCAGACGCTCGAGGAACTGGTGGACCTGGGGGTGCGCAGGCTCGAGAGCTCCGAATCCGCCTACGCGCTGCACGGTTTCGTCTCCCGCCCGCAAGTGCAGAAGCTGAACCGCCATTCCATCTTCCTGTTCGTCAACCGGCGCCTGATCCGCGACCGTATCCTGCTGAACGGCATCCTGGGCGCCTATCGCAACCTCATCCCGCCGGGCAGCTATCCATTCGCGCTGCTGTTCCTGGAATGCGACGCCGCCGAGGTGGACGTAAACGTTCACCCGTCCAAGACCGAGGTGCGGTTCCGGGAGCAGTCCTTCGTGCACGATTTCGTGCGCGACGCCATCCGCCAGGCGCTGGTCGAATCCAAGCCCGTCTCGGTGATCCCGTTGCCCGCTCGAGCCCAGCCCGGGGCCGGGCTTCCCTACTCGGAATTCAGCCAGAGCGTCGAGAACCAGAGCTGGGAGCTGTCGGTCAATCGGCCCACGGCGGAGGTCTTGCCCGAGCTCACTCTGCACGGCCCGCAGCCTCCCGAGTCCCGCTTCGATTTCGGCGAGCCGTCCAGCGCCGCCGAACTTGAGCCTCCGCTCAAAGTGCCCGTTCCCGAGACCCACGGCGGATTCCCCGCGGAGCTCGTGCCGGAGCT
>PMEV01000058.1:0-335 GCA_003154855.1 Bryobacterales bacterium | reverse complement strand
CTCCAGCTCACGCCCGCGCAGCAGACCGACTACGACCGCATCGCCGGGGAACTGGAGGCCCTGGGGTTCGAGACGGAGCCCTTCGGACAGCGCACCATCGCGGTGAAGGGCGCCCCCGCCGGCATCGCCGCCATCGACATCGAGAAGACCATCTACGAGATCCTGGAAACCGCCGAGCGCGAGCTCCGCCGCATCTCCCTCGACGATCTCCGCCGGGGCATCGCCGCCTCCATCGCCTGCCACGCCGCCATCAAGGTGAACATGCGTTTGGACCAGGACAAGATGGAGTGGCTGCTGAAATCGCTCGCCGCCACCGATTGCCCCATGAGCTGCCC
>PMEV01000170.1 GCA_003154855.1 Bryobacterales bacterium | reverse complement strand
GGTAGTGAATACGGCGACGCAGGATGTTACGGAGAAGGGCGCTAGCGCGCCGGCCGTAGCGACCGGCAACGGCAAGCTGAGCGCGGGCGAGGCCTTGCAGACGGCGGTTACCGTGAAGCCCGCAGCCATTTCCTTCGGAGCGCTGGGGCAGGGCACGGCGCCGGCGCCGCAGACGCTGACCATACACTATTCGGGCAACTCGGCGGCCACGCTGACGCTGGCGAGCGGGATTCCGACGGCGAAGATGTACGAGGGCGGGATCGTTATCCAGGGTGCGGGCGCGACATTGCGGGTGCCTTACATTTACGCGGTGGGAGACGGCACTCCGAACGACATTCCGGCGTTGTGGAGCGTTTCGGATGGCACGGCAGGCGATTCTCTGGGGGACAACACGGCGGGGAACCCAGCGCTCGAGATCCGAGCGATCGACGCGGAGGGCGTGCCGGTGGCGGGGTGGCCGGTAACCTTCAGCGTGACGAGCGGGGGCGGAGAGATTGTTAATGCGGACTCTCAAACCAATGCGGAGGGGGTGGCGCGGGCCGGGGCGACGCTGGGCCCGAGCCTGGGAACCCAGCTTTTCTCCGTCGAGGTTGGTCCGCTGGGACACTATTACTTCGACATCACGGCGCGTTCCCAGCCAACCATCGCGGCGATTACCAATGCCGCGAGCCAGGCGCCGGGGCCCATATCGGCGGGAAGCTACATCACGCTCTGGGGCAGCGGGTTGAGCGACTTCACCCAGGGGACCAATACGGCCGCACTGCCGCTGGCGATTGACATGGCGAGCGTAAGCTTCGACGTGCCGGGGGCGGGGATCAGCTTGCCGGGGCGGATACTGTACGTGAGTCCGACGCAGGTGAACTTGCAAGTGCCTTGGGAACTGGCCGGGCAGCAGTCGGTGGAGATCAAGGTGACGGTGGGATACTCGTTTGGCCAGGTGTTCACGGCGGCGGTGGCGGAATACTCGCCCGCGGTTTACCTGATTCCCGACGCGGGGACGGGCCCACTGGTCGCCGCGGCCGAGGACCTCAGCGGCGCGGTGATCTCGACGCTGAATCCGGCGCACGCGAGCCAGCAGCAGACGATTCAGCTCTATCTGAACGGGCTGGGCCCGGTGAGCAACCCGCCGGCGATCGGCGATGTAGCGCAGGCGCAGCCGCTGTCGAGCACGTTGGCGACGCCGGCGGTGACGATAGGGGGCGTGGGGGCGAACGTGATTTGGAGCGGCTTGACGCCGACGTCATCCGGCCTGTACCAGATCAACCTGAAATTGGCTGCGAACACGCCGACGGGCACGCAGCCGCTGGTGGTCGCGATCGGCGGCGTATCGTCGGCGGCCGTGAACATCGCGGTGCAGTAGGGCGGGGTGTTCTAGTTCAGAGTGTCGGCGCGCTCCGGATTTGCCGAGGCCCGGGCCAGGCTCAACAGGATGGCGGCCAGGGCCAAGCTGGCAGCGGCCAGGAATACGTACACCAGCCAGGGCGCTCGTTCCGAAAACGGCTTGGGCTCCGGTTGGTAGACCGGATTGTCGCGCTGCGGCCCGAGCGCCAGTCGAATCAGCGGACGGGAACTAAGACCCTCGGGAAGCCTGGAGGTTAGATCGTAATGCGGCTCCAGGGCTCGGGAGCTGCCGTAGTATAGGCGGAAGGGAGCGGCGGCCATGGGGCCTGGCTCGAAGACCACCTGGCGCGCCACGCTCATGGCGGTAATGCCGGAGATGGGCAGCGGGGCGTTGCGGTCGTCGATCACGGTGAGCTTCAAGCGCCGCGCGAATCGCTCGGAGAAATCGAAGTACAGCGGCGCGGCGCCTGCATCCGCGCGCCGAGTCAGGCCGCCGGACGCGATCACGACCGGGGCTGCCGGATCGTCGATCACCGCCAGTTGGAATGGCCGGGAGAAAGCTCCTCCACCCGTGGCGACCACCAGGCGTTCCAGAGGGATACGCCCGCCCAGGTCCATTCGCAGAACGGAAGCCGGACGCCCGTCTACCCGATCGGCCTCGCGACCTTCCAAGCTAGCCGCCCACCCAACCATCTCCCCCGGAATGTGCACCGCCCGGCGGACGCGCACCCCAACGATCTCCGGCGCCGCCCGGTCCACCTGTGGATCGCGATTCACGCGTACCCGCAAATACCGGTACCGGCTCTCCGGATAAGCCACCGCTTGCTGTTCGGCGCTGCGGCCGCCCGCCGCGAAGCGGAACAGGATGGCATCGGAGACGAGCTTGGACCAGGCGATACCGTCCGAGCTGCCCTCGACCTCCGCCAGCCGGCGGAAATTGTTCCCGGTGGTTTCAATCTCGAGTTCGTTGTGTTGCACCGGTTGCTCGCCGAGGTCGCAGGAAAGTTGAGAGGCGCCACCTTCAGTCCCCCGGTTGAATTCCCGAGCGGCGAAAGTGCTCTGTCTCTCGACCTCGCGCCGGAGGCGCAACGCGTAGGGGATCTCGCGGCCGGCGCTGTCATAGAGGCGCAGATCGGATTGATCGGCCCGCGCCTGGTCCAGCGTCTCTCGGTCGAGCACGAATTCCAGCAATCCGGTGTAATTGCGCGGCGCCTGGATTACCTTGAAGAAAGGCCAGGCGCCGAGCGGCTCCGGCGTGCCCGGCGCTTGAGCCCAAAGCACGCCCCAGAACGCCCACACGGCACACACCACCAGGCAGATCTTTCTCATTTTGTTTGCTCCCGGCGAAGCACTCGCTGGTACGCCCAAGCCACCCCCAATAGCACGAGTCCCAGCGCCAGCATGGCGACAATGCGATAGAACTGGCGCAACTCCGCGATGTCCATGAACATGACTTTGACCAGCGTGACTCCGAAAAGGACCAACCCCGCCACACGCAGAGCGCGAAGCTGGAAGCGGAAACCCACCGCCGTCAGCAGTCCCGCATAAACAGACCACAGGATCGACAGCGCGAGCAGCCCGCCCCAGCGGAGTTGTTTGGCGGCTTCGAAGGCGTCCGGCACGGCTCGGTTGGCGATGGCATCCGCCTGGGCGTCGAAGTAGCTGTAAGCCTCGACGCTGGAGCCGAGCCACAGAACGCCGAAAGCCAGCAGTCCGATGGCCAGCGCGGCGCGCGGGCGAGTGCCGGCCAGGCCGAAGCGCCGGCACAGGTGCGCCGCCCCGGCCAGGCAGGCCGCCAGAGCCAGCATCCCCAGGAAATACCGATTCAACACCGGAGTGAACGGCGGCCGGGTTCCCCACGGCGTATCCTGGGACAGGAAACGCCACAGGGCCAGCGCGAACACGCACCCGGAGAGCCAGCGCAGGAAGGGCGCGGACGTCTCGAAGCCGGCCCACAACAAGGCGACCGCCTCCAGGCCCCATGCGATGGCGATCCAGTTGGACTCGAGTTGCACGGGAATCGCCACCGTGACGAAGGTCAGAGCGGTGCCCACGGTCACGAGCAACATGCGGCGGTCGGAGGGGCGCAGCGCGATCTCGGCCCGGGCCAGCGCCGCATAGAGTGTGGCCATGACCAGAGCCAGCACGGCCATCCAATCGTGGGTATCGTCGTTGAGCAGAGA
>PMEV01000456.1 GCA_003154855.1 Bryobacterales bacterium | reverse complement strand
GGATTCCGCCCCACTCAGTAGATCGTCAACTCGACCGGCGCGCCCACCGCCGCCCCGAGATGCGCTGCTAGACTGCCCCGCCCCACCTCGCTTAGCGAAAACCAGCGGGATTTCCCCCGGACACTACACTAGCTTCGACATGCCGTGAGGAGGCTGTGCCGTGCGGCGCCCACACAAGCCTGCATGGCGGCGAGAGTTACGGCCGGAGCGCGATTGTTGAAGCGGCTGTTCTCCGTTCGCGACGGTAGAGGACAACGCCCAGCAGGCCAAAGCCAAGAAGCACGAACCCGAACGTCGAGGGCTCCGGCACTCCCGTTGCAGGGCTGCTGATCGCTAGATAGTTGTCGTCCACGAACGAGTCATTATCGCTCCCTACTTCCCGCACGAACTCCATCGTGTAGGTAATCGAACGAGTGCCCACGGGGATCGCATAGTCGCCTGCGTAATTCGTCCAGAAGCCCAGGTGCGAGTCCACAGACGGTGTGTCGACCGTGCTGATCGTGGCGTCAGAGCCGTCCAGGAAGGCCAGTTCGATATAGGCATGGTCGCTGGAAGGGCCCTGATCCAATCCTTGCTCCCAGAACGAAACGTCCGCGGACAGCGTCCCCGTGTCAATTAACGATGTAGTGACGCTTCCACCGACAATGGAGTCGGTTTGCGAAAGAGAACCGTAAGCGCCGGTATGACCGTAAAAGTCCCAGCTACCACTGTAAGGATTAATACCGAGGTCGAAGGTTCCACCGTCGACAAAGGGATTCGATACTCCTCCAACCGTCCAGCCGCTGATATTGCCCGNNAAACCGGCATGCAAAAGCAGTGGCGTCAGGCCAACCAGCACCACTTTACCGATCAGATTCATGTTTGTAGTTCCCTCCCCTTTGGACAAGAAGAATGCGAACCTGAGTGTACACTGAACGGCCAGACCGCTGCAACCAAAAAGGTACTATGGTACTAAAGTACTGGACGAGCACGGCCTGGCTGGAGTCTCGTGGGCGTGCCCGGAACGTTTCGAAGGGGATGTGCCTTGAGCCCCCCGCTTCGCTCAGTAGATCGCGAGCNNCCCCGGTCATCTTCGCCGCGGACGCCTGGTTGGCCGCCCTATGCCGTCAGTCTGGTGGCTCGTCTGACTGTCACCGAGCCGATTGCTTGGCCGCGGACTTTGGCGGGCAATTCAACTTAAAGAGGAGTTTCACCCGGCTCAATCTGCTGCCGTTGCCGTCCTCGTGAGGTTTGAGCCGCCAGGCCTGGGCAGCTTGGAGGACGGCTGGCTTTAACAGCTCGTGGCCGCTAAGAACCTCCGCATCGAGGACCGCTCCAGTCCGCAGGTCCACCCGAAGCGCAACCTCGACCTCGCCCTCTATGTGTGTCCACCTCGCCATCGCGGGATAGGCCGGCAGGTCGTGACGGATAAACTCGGCATCCGGGCTGACGAAAGACACCGCAAATTGCTTACGCTGATCCGGCGGAACGTACGATTCAAGGACTTGTTTCAGGCCCTCGCCCGGGCAGACCCGCTTCTTGCAGGCGTCCCAAAGTACCCGGTCAAAGACGCCCGATCTCAACTCTGGGACCAGCGCTGCACCGGCGATCTCGTCGTCTTCGGTTCCGGCCTCCCCCGCGAGGTCGCCGAAGATCCTCGTGTCGGCAAGCGGTTCGAACACCCGGCCTGTCCCGAACACATGGGTCTCAACCTCGCTCAGGAGGCTGTAGGAGCGCACGATTCGAAGAGGCCCCTGACGAACGAAAGGGAACGGCAACAACGGCAGATGCAGAACGGCATCCTCAGCGCCGCAGGTGGCTACGATGCCAAATCTCTCCGTGCTGGACAAGCTCGTGTGTTTCAGCGCCTCTTTACTCTGCCGGAGGACTTGCTGCAATTCGCCGGGGTCCACCGCACACGGGTTGTTATCTCCGGCCAATTCCGCCGGGCTGGCGTTTGGAACATGCCGGGTCTTCGCCCTGACCGTGCAGGTGGCGCCACATGGAGTATTCACGGAGACGACGAGTATATCCCGCACCAGCGCACCGTTACCCTCGGGTTTGACGTCCAGGATGTGATAGTCCCACATGGGGCCGTCGTCCCAAAACGAGTGCCTCATCGCGCAGAACCGTGTTGGTCCCGACGGGGCATTATCGGCGCCGGCCGCGCCATGAGCGCCCGGCGAAATGGTGAGACCAAGCAGCAGCACCCAGCCCACCGGCGATCTTGGAGGCATCAGTAGATCTCCAACTGGACCGGCGCGCCCACCGCCGCCCCGGCCATCTTCGCCGCGGAGGCCTGGTTGGCCGCCACTTCGAGATACCCCGAGCTGCCTACCAGCAGGAACAGTTCGCCCAGGCTCTGCTCGCCGAAGGTGCGGGCCAGCGCCGTGATCTCCCGCTGCCCGGCCGTCATCGCGAACGCCCGCGTGCGCAGCGCGGGAAACTCCGCGATGTGGAAGTTGGTGATCAGGTTGCCGAACCGGTCCACCTTGAGGATGGCCCCTTTCCAGACCCGCTTGCCGGTGCGCACCGGCTTGTAGAATTCCAGCCGGCAGTAATCCGCGATGGGCTTGCCGAACCGCGCCACCGGCGTGCCCTTGGCCAGATGCGCGGCCGTGGGCGCAAACACATCGCGCCCGTGGAAGGTATCGCTCACCGGCTTCAGAAAGAACTTCTCCGCCGTCACCGCGCGCACCTTGTGCTTCTCGCGCGCGTAGAGCATGGACAGCACTCCGTTATCCGGCGCCACGAAGTACTGCCCCGCCGCCTCCGCCAGGATCGGCCGCCGCAGCGTGCCCACCCCCGGGTCCACCACCACAACGTGTACCGTCTTCTTCGGGAACCAGCGGTACGCCTCCGCGATNNCCCCAGAATCACGCCCTTCATGACTCCCACAAAGTGGTCGGAAAGCCCGAAATCCGTGGTCAAGGTGATGATCGCTGGCGGCATGAGCCCTCCCTCTTGATAGAATGACGGAAGAAGTCCCGTGGATCGCTTCTACTTCGATCACAACGCGTCGACACCGGTGTCGCCCGAGGTTCTCGAGGCGCTGACGCCGGCTCTGCGCGAGGTCTACGGCAACGCTTCCAGTATCCACCATCCCGGCCAGATGGCCAAGCAGCGCCTCGAGGCGGCCCGCGGCCAGGTGGCCCAACTCATCCACGCCCAGCCGCGCGAGATCGTCTTCCTCAGCGGCGGCACGGAGGCGGACAACCTGGCCCTATTCGGCGCCGTCCGCTACCACCCGCGCGAGCGCAAGCACGTCGTCACCACTGCCATCGAGCACCCGGCCGTGCTCGCCGCCTGCGCCCAGCTCGAACGCGAGGGCGTTTCGGTGACGCGCGTCGGCGTCTCCTCCGACGGCTTGGTTTCCCCCGGCGACATCCGCCGCGCCCTGCGCCCCGAGACCGTGCTTGTCTCCGTCATGCACGCCAACAACGAGCTGGGAACGGTGCAGCCGCTCGCCGAGATCGGGCGCATCGCCCGCGAGGCCGGCGTCCTTTTCCACTCCGACGGCGTGCAGGCCGTGGGCAAGCTGCCCGTCGACGTCCAGGCGCTGGGCGTCGATCTGTATTCCCTCACCGGTCACAAGATCTACGCTCCCAAGGGCGCCGGCGCGCTCTACGTGCGCCAGGGGACCCGCCTGGGCGCCATCCAATTCGGCGGCCACCATGAACGCGACCGCCGCCCCGGCACCGAAAACGTTCCCGGCGCCGTGGGCCTGGGCGCAGCCGCCCAGTGGCTTAGCGATAACCTCGACGCCGAGACCGCCCGCCTGCGCGTTTTGCGCGACCGCCTCGAAGCCGGTCTGCTCCAGCGTGTTCCCTCCGCCGTGGTGAACTGTTCCAACGCCCCGCGCACGCCCAACACTTCGAACGTGCGCTTCGAGGGCTGCGACGGCGAGGCGCTGGTCATCGCTCTCGATCTGCGCGGTTTCGCCGTCTCCAGCGGCGCGGCCTGCTCCAGCGGCGCCGTCGAGCCTTCCCACGTCCTAACCGCCATCGGCCTCCCGCCCCAGCGCGCACGCGCCTCGCTCCGCTTCTCGCTGGGCCGCTCGAACGACGCCGCACAGGTCGACGCTCTCATCGAGGCCGTGGCCTCCGTCGCAAGCCCGCATGCCCGATAAGCCCATCGCAGTGGCCATGAGCGGCGGAGTCGATAGCTCGACTGTCGCCGGCCTTCTGCACCGCGCCGGCCACTCCCTCATCGGCCTCACCATGCAGCTCTGGAACCAGCGCCGCCTGCCGAACCTGGCGCCCGAGGGCGCTCCCACCGGCCGCTGCTGCTCCCTCGACGACGTCTACGACGCCCGCCTGGTCGCCCAGCACCTCGGCATCCCGCACTACGTCGTGAACTTCGAGGAGCGCTTCGAGCGCGAGGTCGTCCGGCCCTTCATTGACGAGTATCTGGCCGGCCGAACGCCCATTCCCTGTACCCTCTGCAATAACTCGATCAAGTTCGGCCAGTTCGACGAATTCGCGGCCTCGCTGGGAGCCGATCGGGTCGCCACCGGCCACTACGCCCGCGTCGAGCGAGATGATCGCACTGGCCGCTACCTCCTCCGCCGCGCCGCCGATCCGGATCGCGACCAGACCTATTTCCTCTGGGGCCTCTCGCAAGCCCAGCTCGCGCGCACCCTGTTCCCCTTGGGCGAGCTCCGCAAGTCCGAGGTCCGCGAGATGGCCCGCCAGATGGGCTTGCCCGTAGCCGAAAAGGCCGACAGCCAGGAGATCTGCTTCGTGCCCAACGGCGACTACGCCGCCTTCATCGAGGCCTGGTTCCGGGAGCAGGGCGCCGTCCGCCCGGCCGCGCGCGGCGACATCGTCTCCACCTCCGGCCAGAAGCTCGGCGAGCACTCGGGCGTCCACCATTTCACCGTCGGCCAGCGCCGCGGCCTCAACATCGCCGTGGGCGAGCCGCTCTACGTGATCTCGACCGACCCCGCGGCCCAGCGCGTCATCGTCGGTCGCAACGAGGAACTGCTCGCCACGCGTCTTCGCGCCACCGGCGCCAACTGGTTCCCCTTCGCCGCGCCCAGCGAGCCCTTGCGCGTCAGCATCAAGATCCGCAACAAGCACCTCGCCGCCTCCGCCACGCTCTTTCCGGCCTCCGATCCCTGTTCGGTCGAAGCCGTCTTCGACCAGCCCCAGCGCGCCATCACCCCCGGCCAGGCCGCCGTCTTCTACGACGGCGATCGGGTTCTGGGCGGCGCCTGGATATCCTGAGGGCACCCGCAGCCTGCACGCTCAACGCGAAGCATCATTCGCGAATACCCCCACGAGTGGCTCTGCATTCACCGCCTCTGGATGACCGAACCATCCGGCCAGATCCGGGGCGTACTGGTACCAAGTCTCCGTGCTGACCGGTCATCCAGCCACAAAACCCCAAATGCGACAGTTGCAGGAGATGCAAGTTCGGTTATACTTGGTCTTTCAGGGAAGGTCGCGACGTGAGCGTTCGCCGCCTTCTTGCAACGGATCAGGAGGTTCGAGATGAAAAATACTTTCGCCTTGCTTGTTATGCTAGTTCTGTTCGCCACGGTTTGCCTCGCCGCTCCGATCGCGACCTTCACAAGTGGAGACTATGCTACTCACGGATACAACCAAACCGTGGGATGGCGGTTCACCGTCAACAGCAACATCACTGTTGATGAACTCTACTGGTACGACCCGAGCGAGAGCTCCGCGGGGGCATTTCCGGTGGCCATTTGGGACGACGCCGGAAACCTGGTGGTGCCGAGCACCGATGTCGGCTCCGGGGCCGGCACTTGGGCCGCGGGGTACTGGGGCATATCCATCTCGCCCGTCTTACTCACTGCGGGAACCACGTACGTAATCGGCGGCTACATCGCCCCTGGTGACCCAATTGAAGACCATATCACCGACCTCGCCACCAGCCCCTCTATCACCTATCTTGAGGCCAGGGCGAGCTTCGGGAGTGGCTTGGGTTTCCCGGGCGGGGGGCAAGGCCAGGGAGTCGGGTACATTGGACCGGACTTCGGCGTTCAGGCCGGCCCGAACGGAGTGCCCGAACCCGGCACGCTCGCGCTTCTAGGTCTCGGTCTGGCGGGCATGGCCGCGTTCCGGCGTCGCGCTTCAGCGCCCTAGGCTTTCGGTCCGATTAGGTTGGTTCCGCCGCATCCGAGATCCCCCGCTTCTCGGTGGCCGACTCCGGG
>PMEV01000388.1 GCA_003154855.1 Bryobacterales bacterium | reverse complement strand
TGCCGCGCGAGGAAGTCTACGTAACCTGCCGCGACTACCGCGCAGTGGCCGAGGCCATTCGCTCGATGGTGATCCGCGGGGCGCCCGCCATCGGCGTCGCGGCGGCCATGGGCGTGGCCTTGGGCGCGCTGCGCGCGGAGAACCTCGAGGCGGACTTCGAGACGATTTGCAGTACGCTCGCTCACACGCGCCCCACCGCGGTCAACCTCTTCTGGGCCCTCGAGCGGATGAGACGGCTATACCGGTCGCTCGCCGGGCGGCCGATTGAGGAGATCCGCCAGCGGCTGGTCGAGGAAGCGATCGAAGTCCGGCGCGAGGACATCGCCATCAACCAGGCTCTGGGCCGCTATGGCGCGCCATTGGTCCCCACCGGCAAAACCGTTCTCACCCACTGCAACGCCGGCGCGCTCGCCACCGCGGGCTACGGCACCGCGCTGGGCGTGATCCGCGCGGCCGTCGCCATGGGCAAGCAGATCGACGTCTTCGCGGACGAGACCCGCCCCTTCCTGCAAGGCGCGCGGCTCACAGTGTGGGAACTGATGCACGACGGCATCCCCGCCACGCTCATCACCGATAACATGGCCGGGCATTTCCTGAAATCCGGCCGGATCGGTTGCGTGATTGTGGGAGCCGACCGGATCGCCGCCAACGGAGACGTCGCCAATAAGATCGGCACTTACTCGGTCGCCGTGCTGGCACACGAGAACCAGGTTCCATTCTATGTGGCCGCGCCGGTCTCGACGCTGGATCTCTCGCTCGACTCCGGCGACCAGATCCCCATCGAGGAGCGCCCCGCTCGGGAGGTGACGCACATCGCCGGCATCCCCGTGGCGCCGGAGGGCGCGGCGGCCGCCAACCCGGCGTTCGACGTCACGCCCCACCGTTACGTCTCCGCCATCATCACCGAGCGCGGTGTGGCTCATCCTCCCTTCACCGAATCGCTGCGCCGGATTCAGGCGGATTCGAAGCCTGCGGGAGCACCCTAAGAGGGCCGGCTCAAAGGGGCCGATTCCCGCTCCGACGCAGTTTTTACACGCTTCGGAAACCGGGGCCAACGGAAAGAGTACCAGGTCGCCGTACTGGTACCCACCGGACGTTTCCAGCCCTTCGCCGTCTGCGCAGCAGGAGCTGCCCGCCGGTCCGGCAGGATGCCGGATGGCTGGACCCCGGGGGAGATCCGAACCCGCCACCCCGTTTCGCGCAATGCCAACGCCAGAAACCGTTTACCTGCAACGGCACGACGCAGGGCGGCCCTCGCCATACGTCCCGCGCCCCTGAAGGTCTGGGGGAACGCGCGGCCAACCTGGGGGGTATCGGCCAGCACACGGCGGGGGCGTTGCCGCTAAGTTACTGCCTGACTACTGGCTATAGTTAATACTCTGGGGTTGCAGAGTGATAATTACTTTCTTGCTAGTGCTAGGGGTTTCGTAACCCGTTGCAACGCGCAACGGCTTCCATCCAAACGTCTTGGGAGACACGAAAACCCCGCTCGGGCTGTAGTAAACGGGATCGTTTTCAGGTAAAATCGGGACCGACACATACCCAAGAAGCTGTGTTGGGGAGGAGTCCAAATGACGAATTCGACAATCCCGGCCGAGGCGGTTGGTTCTCCGTCGCCCGTGACGGCCTCATTTCGTTGGGAGGTACCCAATAAGGCGATTAGCATTCAGATCAGCCTGGACCTGATCGACCGCCTCGAGCGCGAGGTGATCGACAGCTTCAAGGCGGTCACCAAGCGCGGCTCGGAGATCGGGGGCGTTCTGCTCGGTCGCATCGCGCATGCCGGCAAGCCCACCGTGTTTGTCGAGAACTATGAGCCCGCCACCTGCGACTACAGCCGCGGCTCCTTGTATCTTCTTTCGGATCCGGACAAGGATCAGCTCCGCCAAACCCTGCAGCGGCTCAAGAGCGGCCCCTTGTCCGTAGTGGGCTTTTTCCGCAGCAACACGCGCAAGGATCTGGTCATAGACCAGGATGAGGACTTCGCCCTCGCCCAGGAGTTCTTCCCCGACGCGAACCAGGTCTTCATGCTGGTCAAACCCTTTTCCATGAAGCCCAGTGCGGCCGGCTTCTTCCTCTGGGAAGAGGGGCATATCCAGGCCGAAAGCGCCCTTCAGTTCCCCTTCCGGCGCTCGGAGCTGATGAAGCTCTTTCCCGAGTCAATCGTGCAGCCTGGCGCTGAGAAGGCCTCCGCGGCGACAGCGCCGGCGACAGTGGTGCGAGAAGAGCGCAGCGGGCCGGTAATCGTCCCTAAGCGCGAAGAGAGGCAGCCCGTTGCTCCGCCGCCCACCCTCCGTCAGGAGCCGAAACCCGGCCCGATCGCGGTTCCTCACAAGCGCGAAGAATCGTCCGCGCCACCTCCGCCGCTCAGCTTCAAGCGCGAGGAGCGCCCGGTTGTCGCGCCCCCTCCGCCCAAGCGCGAAGAGCGCGCCCCCCCCCCACCTCTGAGCTTCAAGCGCGAGGAGCGCCCGCCTGTGCCCAAGCGCGACCAGGCCGCATCGCCGGTGAACTTCAAGCGCGAGGAACGCGCCGCCGCACCGCCCATGGCGCAGAAGCGCGAAGAGCGGCCGGCCCCCCCGCCCCTGAGCTTCAGGCGCGAGGAGCGTTCTACCGGTGCTGTCGCAGTGCCGAAGCGTGAAGAACCGCCCCAACCGACGGTAACCGCTAAGCGCGAGGAACCGGCCCCTCCGCCAGCGGTTGCCAAGCGCGAGGAACCGGCCCCTCCGCCGGTAGTTGCCAAGCGCGAGGAACCGGCCTCTGCGCCGGTAGTTGCCAAGCGCGAGGAGCGCCCCGCGGTATTCACCAAGCCGGAGGAGCGGCCCGTGCCCGCCCCCCCCGTTGTCGCGCCGGCGCCGCCACCACCTGTCGCACCGAAGCTGGAGGAGCCCCCCAAGCGCGAGGAGCGGCCGGCAGTTCAGCCCATTGTGGCTAAGCGGGAAGAGCCCGCTCCCGTTCCGCCCGCACAGAAGAAGGAAGAGCGCAAAGAGGAACGCGCAGCCGTGGCCCACGCTCCCGCAAGGCAGGAACCGGCTCCGGTCGCGATTCCCGTGAAAGCGCCAGAGCCGTTGGTCGCTGCGGCCGCCGCCGAACCCGCCAAGCGCGGAAAGCTCTTCATAGGGATCGGCGTCCTGGTTTTGCTGCTCGCCGGTGGCGGCTGGTATATGATGAAGTCCCGTTCCACCCAGCCCGCAGCTACGGCCGCCGATGCTTCGCTGGGCTTGAAGGTCGAGCGCAATGCGGGCCAGTTGGTGCTGAGCTGGAACCGCAACGCCGATATCGTCAAGACCGCGCAGAAAGCCACGCTAACCATCACCGATGGCGCCAGCACCGAAGATGACGACCTCGACCTGGGCACGCTCCGCGGTGGCAGCGTCGTGTATTCCGCAATCACCAACGATGTGGGCTTCAAGCTCGAAGTCAGCGACCTGAAGAACCGTAAGAGCCTCAGCGAGTCCATTCGTGCGCTGGCCGGACGGCCCAGCGCCGCCGCGCAGTCGTCGGCGGTTCCCCCGCCCAAACCGGCCAACCCAACTCCTCCGGTCGCCAACCCGACGCCGAACCAGACTGTGGCGCAGCGCCCGGTCACCCCCACACCAGCGACCGTGAATCCTCCGGCGCCCAACACTCTGGCCTCCAGGCTCACGGTGCCAACGCCGGCTCCCGCCGAACCACCGAGCATCAATAACACCACGGCCACTCCGACGAACTCCGCCCCTGTCTCGATGTCCACGCCGACCCCGCCGCCGCAACCTGTGAGGGTCGCTGAGAATCAGACTCCGGCTCCTCAAAGGGTCGTCGCCCCGCCGCCCGCCCCGACCCAGCCGGCACAGCCGCCGACTGCGAGGACAACCACAGCCACAAACGCCGGCGGCAACTTGGTTGAACCCAGAAGAACCAATGCCATTTCACCCGTCTATCCTCCCATCGCTAAGCAGATGGGTATTTCCGGAACTGTCAAGGTGGAAGCGATCGTCGGCAAAGACGGCAAGGTCAAGGCCGCTAGGGCGACCAGCGGTCCGCAGGTATTGAGAGCGGCGGCCGAGAACGCGGTGCGGCAGGGGAAGTACACTCCCGGCACACTGAACGGCGAGCTGGTGGAAGTCCCGGTGAGCGTCAACGTCGACTTCAATCGTCGCTAGGCCGGGGACGCAAGGCACGGGGGTGTTAGAGTAGAGTAGTTCGCTTACCCCCGTGCCTCTTTCCGTCTTTGGACCGCTCCTGGCGACCTTGATCGGCGTTGCCGCCGGAGCGCTCGGCGTGTATGCGCGGATCGGGCCGGTGCGCAGGATCGTACCCTTCAGCGGCGGCCTGCTGATGGGGATTTCGGTTTTCGGCGTGCTCCCCGAGTTGGCCCAAATGCAAGGATGGGCCGCCGGCGGAGCTTTTCTGGCGGCTGGCGTGGCGCTTCTCTGGGCCGTGAGCCGCTATGTGTATCCGGTTTGCCCGTCCTGCTCCCACACGCACGAGCACGAGCGCTGCACTACTGTCCTGCACGGATTCGCCTTCCCGCTGGTGGCCGCTGCCTCCCTCCATTGCCTCATGGATGGCTTGGGAATCGTCGCCTCGCAGCAAGGACCTGCGCATGGCCTGGCCGCCACCGTCGTGGCGGGCGTGACCCTGCATAAAATCCCGGAAGGTATCGCCTTGGGGATCATGCTGCGCGCCGCGGTCAGCTCGCGCTTCGCCGCGTTCGCCTGGTGTGCCGCCGCGGAGGGGGCTACCATCCTGGGCGCCGTGCTGGAATTGGCGCTCTCCGATCGGTTGGGTGTGCACTGGGTCGCCTACCCGCTGGCGCTGGCTGGCGGGAGCTTCCTCTTTCTCGGGTTTCATGCGGTGCATGGGGAGTGGCGGCGTGGTGCGCCCGCCTTCGTGCCCGCACTGACCGGCGCGGTGGGCGCCGCCGCGATCCAGCAAGGTGCGCGGGTTTTCTTCCCTTAGCCCGCTTTTCTCCCGCGCCGTCGGCAGCGCCGTCGGTAGCGCCGGCGGTCTTGCCGCCGGTGTGTTGAGCAGACCTGTGCATATCCTGCGTCGCAACCGAAGCTGTGCGAGCAATGCGGGCCGGCGCGGCGGCAGAGCGCCGGGATCTGCTATGTTGTTGGCGTGCGCGTCGCACTGATTGCCGGAGTCGGGGTGGCGGCGCTGATTGCGCTTTGGGTTCACGCTCCGATTCTCCAACCGCCTGGGTATCACGATTTCGCGGATCGGCGCTCCATCTGGGGCTTGCACAACTTCTGGAACGTCGTATCCAATGTGCCATTTCTCCTGGTCGCGCTGTGGGGAATTCGAGCGCTGCGCTCGGAGGCGGCCTTCTTGCAGACCTGGGAACGCGCGGCGTACTGGGTTCTGCTGAGCGGCGTGGCGCTGGTGGCCATCGGAAGCGGCTATTACCATCTGCGGCCCGATGACGGAACGCTGTTCTGGGACCGGCTCCCCATGGCCGTCGTCTTCATGTCGCTGCTCGCGACCACGATTGGCGAGCGAATCAGCCTGCACGCCGGAAGGCTGCTGCTCATTCCATTGCTCGCCCTGGGCGTGGCATCGGTAGTTTACTGGAGGCTCTCGGGCGACTTGCGGCTGTACGGTTTGGTCCAGTATTACCCCCTGCTGGCCTTGCCGCTCATGATCCTTCTGTTCCCGCCGCGCTACACGGGTGGGGCGGGCCTGCTGGCTATGGCGGGGTTCTACGCGCTGGCCAAGGTCTTCGAGCTGCTGGATCGTCGGATCGTCGCGCTGGCGGCGACGGGGGGCCATCCCTGGAAGCACCTCGCCGCGGCGCTGGCCATGCTGTGCTACGTGAACATGGTGGCGCACCGCCGCCCGGCTCGATTGTGATATGTCTTAAGACAGAGGCTTGGGATGAAGCGATTCAACCGGATGGAGGGCGCTCCCATCGTGCTGATCCGGCTGTTGGTGGGCGCGGTTTTCCTCTCGGAAGGCATACAGAAGTTCCTGTTCCCCGCCAGCCTGGGCGTGGGGCGTTTCGTCAAGATCGGCATCCCGTTCCCGAAGCTTAGCGCGCCCTTCGTGGGTGTGGTGGAGATCGTTTGCGGTGCGCTGATCATCGCCGGCTGGAGGACGTGGCTGGCGGCGATGCCGCTGCTGGCCGTGATCTCGGTAGCGATCGCCACAACCAAGATCCCCATGCTGCGCCATCAGGGGTTCTGGGCCATGGCGCACGAGGCGCGGGCGGATTACTGCATGTTGCTGGGGCTGCTGTTCCTGCTGATGATCGAGCGCGGGCGGGGAGTCAGGGGAGCGAGTCCAGGCGGGTGACGTCCAGGGGGACGATATCGCCTTCCACGCCGTCGATGAAGTGGGCGGTGTGACGGTAAGCCAGGGGGTCGCCGGTGACGTAGTGGGTCACGCGGCCGGCGCCGGCTGCCGGGGGCTCCCAGGCGGCGTTGACGACCTCGGCGGTCACTACCGCGCTGGAAACCAGGGAGATCGAGGGGCCAACCACGCGCTGGATCACCGGGCCAAGCATCGGGTAGTGGGTGCAGCCCAGGATCAGCGTGTCGATATCGGGGCGGGCGGAAAGGTAGTGTTGAGCCAGCGCCTGGGCGTCGCTCGAGCCGGCCAGGCCCTCCTCAACCACGTGTACGAAGAGCGGGCAGGCCTGCGCCCACACCCATAAGCCCAGCGCCTCGAGCTTGCGCTGGTAGACGCCGCTCGAGACGGTCCCCAGCGTGCCGATCACGCCCACCCGGCCGGTCCGCGTCTGGCGGCGGGCGGCCTCCACCCCGGGATCGATGACGCCCCACACCGGGACCGGCGTGCTGGTGGCCAGTTCCGGCAGCGCGGCCGCCGACGCCGTGTTGCAAGCGATCACGATGCCGCCCACCTGCATGCGCAGGAGAAAGGAGACGATCTGGCGGGCGAAGCCGCAGACCATCTCTTTGGGCTTGCGGCCGTAAGGGACCCGGGCCGTGTCGCTGAAGTACAGGAAATCCTGGTTCGGCAGCCGGCTGCGCAGCTCCTTGAGAACCGTGAGGCCGCCCACGCCGGAATCGAATACCCCGATCGGGCGGCTGCGAGTGGAGGGCCGGGTCACCCCTCTATGGTCGGTGGAGCGGGAAGCGTTTGCAAGTGGCGCGGGGGACTAAATGGTCGGGAGTATCATCCTCGCGTGGTAAAATGCCGATAGTAGACGAGGTTGGCCTAATCGCATGTACAACGCGTTTTTCGGCTTAAAAGAGAGTCCTTTCAGCCTGACTCCCGATCCCGCTTTCCTGTACCGCAGCGCCCAGCATGAAGAGGCGCTGGCGAACTTGATCTATGGGGTGCAGAGCCGCAAGGGCTTCCTGGTGCTGACGGGTGAAGTGGGAACGGGAAAGACCACCATGCTGGAGTGCCTGCAGGATTACCTGGCGGCCCAGCGCGTCGATTACGCCTTCCTGTTCAATTCGCGGTTGACGGTCGAGCAGTTCTTCGAGATGATCTGCTACGACCTGGACCTGCGCTGCGCGAAGACTTCCAAGACGGAGGTGCTGATCGCGCTGAATCAGCGGCTGGTACAGAACGCCAACGAGGGCCGCACTACGGCGCTGATCCTGGACGAGGCGCATAACCTGGAATGGGACGTGCTCGAAGAAGTGCGCCTGCTGGGCAACCTGGATAGCCGGCGCGAGAAGCTGCTGCAAATCGTGCTGGCGGGTCAGCCCGAGTTCGACCGCAAGCTGGACGCGCCGAGCCTGCGCCAGTTGAAACAGCGCATCGCGCTGCGCTGCACGCTGCAGCCGTTCCGCGAGGCCGAGACCGGCGAGTACATCGCCACGCGCCTCGCCAGGGCCGGGCTCCCGGAGCAGACCATCTTTTCGCCGGAGCTGATCGCGGAGATCCACTTGCGCTCGCAGGGGATTCCGCGATTGATCAACGCGATTTGCGATAACCTGCTGCTCACCGCGTTTGCCATGGAGAGCAAGCAGGCCGAGCTCGAGATGCTCGAAGAGGTCACCAGCGACCTGCGCCTGGAGTGGCCCGGGCGGCGGATCTCGAGGTCGCCGGAGCGTTACCCGAACGAGCTGCGCGAACCCACCATGTGAACCGGCCCGCCTCCCGGAGGGCCTACAATGGACGGTAGCACTATGTCGAATACCTCGGAGTTCAATCGGCGGGATTTCATGCTGGGCGCGACGGCATTGAGCGTGGCGGGGCGGGCGCTCGGCAAGGTGGCCAAGCCCTCCGGCGGCCGGGCGATCGGCCCCAACGACCGCATCCAGGTGGGCGTGATCGGAGTGGGCGGGCGCGGAACGTACGTCGGGCAGCGGTTCGCCAAAGTCGGCAAGGAAGACGGTTCCTGCCAGATTATGGCGGTCTGCGACGTCTACCGCAAGCGCGTCGGCGTGAACCAGGCCTACTACGCGGAGAACTACGCGCCGGTGGCCGGCGTTCTGGACTACCGCGAAATTCTGAACCGCCAGGACATCGACGCCGTCATTGTCGCCACACCCGACCACTGGCACGCCCCCATCGCCCTGGCGGCGATGGACGCGGCTAAGGACGTGTACCTCGAGAAGCCCATGGTGCACTCCATCGAGGAGGCCCGCCAGATCGTCGCCGCGGTGAAGCGGACCCAGCGTGTGGTGCAGGTGGGTTCGCAAACCACTTCCGCCGAGCAGTGGTGGAAGGCCAAGCAGGCCATCGCCGACGGCGCCATCGGCGACATGATCATGAGCCAGGGCTCCTACCATCGAAACTCCAAGGGCGGCGAGTGGAACTGGTATATCGACCCCAACGCCGGGCCGGACAAGAAGGGCGACGATTACGTGGATTGGACGACCTGGCTGGGCCCCGCCCCGAAACGGGCCTGGGACGCCGACCGGTTCTTCCGATTCCGCAAGTATTGGGACTACTCGGGCGGCATCGCGACCGACCTGTTCTTCCACGTGGCGGCGCCGCTGAACATCTGCTGGCCCCAGCCGCAGTTCCCGTACAAGGTGATGGCGGGTGGCGGCATCTACGTGTTCAAGGACGAGCGCGAGGTGCCGGACACCTTTCATTTGGTGGCGGAGTATGCGCGCGGGCACTCCGTGGTGCTGACCTCCTCGATGGCCAACGGGCAGCACATCCCGGGCCTGATCCGCGGCCACCTGGGCACCATTATCATGGTGGAACACGGCATGTTCGAGGAGCCCACCGATCACATCACGCTGCGGCCGGAGGCGAAGGTCGTCGACGAAGCCTACATCGCGAAGTTCGGCAAGGACGATTGCCAGATCTCCGTCGGGCAGGAAGATTCGTTGGACAAGCACATCCGGAACTTCCTGCAATGCGTCCGCACGCGGGAGAAACCGACCCTCGACGTCGAGACGGCGGCTTGCGCGCAGGTGCTGATCTCGATGGCGGTCGAGAGCTACCGGCAAGGCCGCATCATGTTCTTCGACGAAAAGAGCTGGAAAGCCGGCCCCACGCCGCCGCGGGCCTGAATCGTCACCGCTCCCGCCCCTGCGAAGCAGGTGCGTTCTATGATACTATCCCTCCGAGTACTGGAGGAATCATGAGAATCGGCACGCTCGCCGCGGCATTCCTGTTGACCATCGGAATCGCCTCCGCCCAGCGGCACAAGATCGACATCGATGGCGCCACGCCGGAAGGCAAAGCGCTTCAGCAGATCGAGGACGAATCCGACGACGCCAAGAAGCTCGCCCTGCTCGAGCAGTTCGCCGCCCAATACCCCACGCACGCCGGTGCGGCCTCGGTCTACGAACAACTGGTGGGCATCTACGCCAAGGCCAACCAGACCGACAAGCTCCTGGATACGGGCGGAAAACTCCTGGCCCTCGATCCGGCCGACGTCGAGGACGCCCATCCCTGCCTCAAGGCCGCCCTGGAGGTCAAGCGCGATCCCGACCTGGTTCTCAAGTGGGCCGTCATCGCCTCCGACGCCGCCCGCAAGGTCGCCCAATCCCCCAAGCCCGCCGACGCGGATGAGGTCGGCGACTGGACGAAGCGGGTGGATTTCGCCAAACAGGTGGACATCTACACCGAGTACGCCATCTATGCCATGGTCTTGCAGACCCCCGACCCGAAGCAGAAGATCCTGCTTGGCGAGGCCCTCGAGCAGCGCAATCCGCAGAGCCAGTATCTTCCCCAGGTTGCCGAGCAGCTCTTCAACGCCTACGCCCGGACGGGCGACAACGCCAAGGCCCTGGCGCTCGCCGAGCAGACGCTCGAGAAGGACCAGAGCAACGCCGAGATGCTGCTGATCGTGGCCGACAACTACCGCTCCAAAAAGCAGGACGACAAAGTCGCCGACCTGACTGGCAAGGCCCTCCAACTCGCCGCTTCCAAGCCCAAACCCGAGGGCGTTTCCGACGCCGATTGGGCCACTTGGCGGACCCAGATCGCCGGCCGCGCCAATTACGTCATGGGTATCACCTACGCCGCCCTCGATAAGTGGGCGCCGACCGACCGCGCTCTCCGCGCCGCCCTGCCCGACCTGAACGCGAGCCCGGAGATGAAGGCCGAAACCCTCTTCTACCTGGGGCTGGCCAACTACAATCTCGCCGAGGCGGGCGATACCCAGCGGGCCCGCGACGCCTTGCATTTCTCCGACCAGTGCGCCGCGTTTTCCGGCCCCTACCAGGCTCGCGCGCGCGCCAACGCCAAAGCCATCCGCGGCCGGTACCACGTGCAGTGAACATTCTGGTCCCTAATCTCGGCTCCACTTCCTTGAAGTATCAGGTTCTGGAGATGCCCTCCGAGCGCGTGCTCGCCCGCGGCCGCTTCGAGCGCGTCACCGACTACCGCGACGCCATCTCTCAGATCAACTCGGGCGATGTCCCTATCCACGCCGTGGCTTTCAAGGCCGTGCATGCGGGCAAGAATTACCGGGGAACGTTTCTCATCGATGCCGGCGTGGTGGCGGCGATGGAGGAGTTCCTCCCCGCCGCCCCGGCCCACAATGCCATCTATCTCACCGCCATCCAGGCCTTTCGCGATGCCATGCCCGGCGTTCCCCTGGTCGCCGCCTTCGAAACCGAGTTCCATGCCAGCATGCCCGAGCACGCCACCCGCTATGGCGTGCCCGCCGAGTGGCGCGAGCAGTACGGTGTCCGCCGCTACGGTTTCCACGGCGCCTCCCACCAGTACATCGGCGAGCGCGCCGCCGCATTCCTCGCCCGGCCCATCGGGGAGCTTCGGACCGTGAGCTGCCACCTGGGCGGCAGTTCCTCGATCTGCGCCATTCAGGGTGGCCGCTCCATCGATACCAGCATGGGTTTCTCGCCCCAATCCGGCCTCGAGAACGCTACCCGCCACGGCGATCTGGACGTCTTCGCCGTCCTGTACATGATGGAACGCCGCGGCTGGGATGCCGCCGAAGTCGGCCGCCAGTTGACCCGCGAAGGCGGCTTGGCCGGCTTGTCGGGAATCCCCGGCGGCGATGTGCGCGACCTCGAAGCGGCCGCCGCCGCAGGCAACGCCGACGCCGCTCTGGCTCTGGGCGTCTTCGCCTGCCAGGTCCGCAAAACCATCGGAGCCTACGCCGCCGCCATGGCCGGCCTGGACGCCGTGGCCTTCACCGGAGGCATCGGCGAGAACTCCGCCCGCCTCCGCTCCCTCTGCTGCGCCGGCCTCGATTTCCTCGGCCTCCGCCTCGACCCCGCCCTCAACGACACCGGCGCCGGCGACCGCCTGCTTTCCCCAGCCGATTCCCCCGTCGCCGTCCTGGCCCTGGCCACCAACGAAGAACTCATCGTCGCCCGCCGCGCCTTCGCCATCCTCGGCGACAGGCCGTGAGCCGAGGGTTGCCCTTCACGCCGCCCGATGCGGCCTGATCCGGTCGGCGATTTCGGGACCTCGCGCGTCCTGAGCCAGGTCCAGATCGTAGTTTGCCTGCAGGTTCATCCAGAATTGGGGCGTGGTTCCGAAATACCTCGCCAGACGGAGAGCGGTGTCCGCCGTGATGGCCCGCTTGCCGCGCGCGATGTCGTTCACCCGGGTCACCGGCACCAGCAGCTCCATCGCGAGCCGGTTGGCTGTCAGGCCAAGCGGTTTCAGAAAGTCCTCCCGCAGTGTTTCCCCCGGATGGATCGGAGGCACGGTCCTGGTCGTTCTCGGCATAATCCGCGTTCCTTAATGGTAGTCCACGATCTCAACCTCAAAAGCATCGGGTTCAACCCAGCGGAAGCAGATCCGCCACTGATCGTTCACCCGGATGCTGTACTGCCCCCAGCGGTCGCCGGCCAGGTGCTCCAGCCGATTCCCGGGGACCGCTCCGAGATCGGAAATCACCACCGCCGCATGGATTTGGTCCAGCCTTCGTTTTCCGACACGCGCGATACGCTGAAACCTGCGGCTGAACTCGCGCCGAAAGATCCTCTCGGTCTCGTCGTCCCGGAACGACCGAATCACAGTCCCAGAGTACTACCGTCCCTCGTTTAACGCAATGCGGTAAACGCCCAGCCCTCCCCCCGCGCTTCCGCCGGATACGGCTGCGGAGTTGTCGGCCATAGCCGAACGATGAGCCACGCTCTCACCGCGCCATCGCATCGACTGGCCGGATTCCTGGACCGTCGAAGATCTCAGTGTTTCTTGCCCGCCGCGGGTGGCCAGGCCGGGCTCGCCATTTCGATCCGCCACGCCGGCCCGCCCAGGTAAAGTGGCATTTCCGCCTTGACAAAGCCGGGTACCGCTCCACCCGCAATCCACACGTGGTTGTCCGGCGGGTTCTTGCCCGCCAGCGTCGCCAACACGCCCGTAACGCCCCCGAGATCCACCTTCACCAGGTAGTGAGTCGCGTCATATCGAGGCCCTTCCGCCGTGAATGACTCCTGGCCCACTTGGGTGATCTTGAGCTTCACAAGCCGCGGTTTCGGCGTCGCCCCCACCATCGACACGATCGTTTCCTGCGCCCCGGGCGCGATGTTCTTCGCCAGCGTAGGGACCATCCCATTGGCGACATCCACCGGCAGTTGCATCTGCTCGGTATCGACCTGCTCTTTACCGTCTTCCGTGTAGCGGACGGTGACCCGGCCTGTCGAGCCGTCGATCGAAACCTCCATCGGAATGGGGAAGGTCGGCCCCTTCTGCACCAGGTGATAACTCAGCAGGCGGAAACTGGTCCGCTGAGTGTACACGGTCGTCTCGTCATGCAGCGACCCGTCCTTGAAATGAAAAACCATCCGGCTGGTTACCCGGCCCCCGCGAGATTCCTGGGACAGGTCGCCCCCGGCGAGTGTCTCCCCCTCCAGCGTGCGCAGAACCAGAAACCCGCGGACCAGCCCTTCCGTGTGGCGCACCGCGACCTGCGCCGCCGCCGTGCCGCCCGGAACCAGGACGATGCCAATCAGCGCCGCCCCAAGCATTTGACGCGTCAGTATCCATTTCATGCGTCCATTATCCCATTGCGCGCGCCGTGTGATTGGCGGCTCGTCGGGGTGGGGTTCTGGTGGGAAACGAGAAGTTGGCCAGTGTCCGCCGATGGCCGATACGCCAGGAGTCCGTCGCGTGATCCCCGTCCGGACTGCTGTATCATGGTCACGGGGGTCAGGATGGAAACGAAAGATTTTGAACGATTTGTGGCAAGCCAGCAGGGTGACGCCGGGATCGACTGGGCAGAGGTGCGAGACGAATGGCTTCGCGCCCTCAACTCTCTTCATGGCAAAATCCTTGGTTTTCTTCGGGAGTACATCAAGGCAGGCACGATCAGCTACGGCTTCACTGAGATCGAATTGAACGAACCAGACATCGGCATATACTTGGCCAAGCGGATGGATATCAAGATCGGAAGGCAGTCGGTATCCCTTGTGCCGCTTGGGACAATGCTGATCGGATGCAAGGGACGCGTGGACGCTCAGGGCCCCGCAGGTCATGCACAGATCCTTCTCGTGAATGAGAAGGTGAGCAGGGCAGCCGATCTCATCAAGGTTACGGTGAGCGTAGGGGGGAAGGTTCCTCACTCAACTCGAGAACGGAAGCCGGCCTCGTGGGCTTGGAAGATCCTCACTACTACAGTTGAAAGAAGATTTGTGGATCTCGATAAGGACTCCTTTTTCGCACTTCTGATGGAAATCGCGAATGCCTGAAGGCTTCAGGCTTGTCCCTGCTCTGCAACTGGACGAACTCGCTTCATATCACCAGGACGTTGAGGCCTCGTTGCGCCTTTACTTCAGCCCGTCCAATCCGACGTACGACGAGCGGTTTGTGGGAAGGCGGGAGGATGACGTACGGCAGGAACTGAAATCACGCATCGAAGAATCGGAGACAAGGTCGGCGCTCGTCCTCTTGACTAGGCTCGAAGCCAGCTTCAAAGTTGATTTCGACATTCGATGCAAGAAGAGGAAAAAGGACCCTCTGTCCCGCCACCTTCGCGAGGTTGAGAAAAAGCGCAAGAAACGGGTGCATTTAGTTGAGGATATTCTGGAAGGTTGGAAAGTGCACCATTCAGAGTTGTTCAGACAGATCGGTGACTTGCCCAGTGCTTTCAAGTTCAGAAACTGGGTCGCCCACGGACGATATTGGGAGCCCGGCCGAAAGTACGATTTTGCCTATGTTCATGTGATCGCAAAAGCCATTATCGCCAAGTTCCCATTATTCAAGGAAGGTGCCGTATGAGCATCGCGATCGGCAGGACCGATGCCGCGGGGCGTCCTTTGGCGATCCTACGAATGAGCGGAAGCTGGCCCGAATAGTTTGAGGAGGTTCGGCGGGATCAGTCCCCAGAAGTCAGCTCGCCGCCCCGTCCACCCTACCCCACTTCCAAAGCCACCCACCCAGGAAGCGTCGCCGGCTGATTCTCCAGGAACACGATGCGGCGGGTCTTCGGAAATGGCAGCCCGGTAGTCAACGCCCGGCTGTACAGCGGCGCCTGCTGCAAAGCCTTGCGGTACGCCTCGTTGTCGGTCTCCAGCCAGCCGGTCTTGGCGAGCAGGCCGCTGCCCCACCCCAGCGATAGCAGGCACGCGTTGCCGTTCCCCTGCACGTGCGCCAGCCAGGTTTCCAGATGCTCCACGCTCTGCTGCAACAGCGGCAGCCCCGCCCACACCGCGTACTGCTTCTGGATGGCCAGCATCCGCCCGGCGAAGCGATTGGCCGCGGCCAGGATGCGCGCCCCGGTCACCGGCTCTTTCCAATGCAGCGCCCGCGCGATTTCCGGCTGCGCCAGGAACGCATTCTCGCGCCACACGCCCTCGAACACCGTGCCCGGCTCGGCCATCTCGGCGAACTGCGGCGTACTCTCGCCTACCTGTTTCCCGGCCACCGACCCGCGCGGCGCTTGCTTCCAACCCAGCTCGAAACGGCCCGGCCCGCGGGCCACCAGCGTCGAGACCCGCAGCAGGTACAGCTTCAGCGCGGCCACGGGAATCGGGTGGGAATCCCCCACCGCGACGGCTCGCATGTAGTTGGTCGAACCCGGCCCCAGCGCCTGTTCCTCCGCCGCCTCGCCCGGCCGGTCCCAGTTCCGATCGTCCATCTGCGGCGGCTCGCCGTCGCCCCAGCACGCGGACAGAACGCCGGTGCGCAACGCGCCCTTGATCGCACTGCCCGGCAGGTACGGCCCGTCCAGGCCGGAAAGAAACGTCGGAATGGACAGGCTCTCGCGTGGCGCCTTGTCCCAATACGCCGCCGCCGAAGGATGCTCGAACGGCACCCGCCGGTCGGCGAAATTCTGCGCGAACCCGCCCCAACTCGCGAAATCCAGCTTGTCGGCCCGCTTCAGTTGGGTGAGGTAACCTTCCAGGCGCGGGCCCTTGGAAAGCAGCCGGAAGATGCGCCGCTGATCCAGCACGTTCACCTGGTCTTTCCAGACCATGTAGTCGATCGGAGACAGCTTGCGGCCGTCGCCTACCAGCAGCGGAGTCAGACAGGTCAGGCGGTATCTCATGCGGCACCTGGCGCGCGCTCGGCTGGGCGCAGCGGAACCGGAATGGCCACCGCGAATCCGGCCCGGTACACGGGATGCGGGAAGCCGTCCGGAGCGACGTTGGGGGCGGCTCCCTGGGGCGGCGCCTCGGCCACCAGCACCGATCCTTCTTCCACCATGCGCAGCAGCTTCTTGGCTTCGCCCGAGCGCGCCGGGCTCTCGATCCGGCCCCCGCGCGTCGCCATCGAATAGCAGCCGCGCTGCCAATCCACCGTGTCGCCGCTGCCCGGGCTGAACATCGAGAGCAGCCAGTAGCCCGTCTCCACCGGGGCTTTCGGCGCGGCCTCCGCGCCCTCCGGCGTCTCCACCGGCGGCGCAACCGGCCTGGCAGGCAGAATCATCTCCGGCAGAGCGCACTCCAAGAATTCCGGTTCCGCCGAGTGCCCCCATCCCATCGACCGCCCGCCGCCCATCCCGCTATCCGCCAGCAGCCGCAACGCCGCGCGGACCGCCTCCTTCCAGCGCGCCTCCGCTTCCTGGTCCGCGAACGACGCGATGGCCCACAATCCGCCGCCCGGCGCGAACTCCAGGCAGGCCCTGTCGTGAGGCGCCACCGCCGCGCCGCTTTTCCGGTCCACGCCCGCGTAGGAGCGCACCACCGGACGGAACGGCCCATCGTGGAACGGCGCATTGGCCGGCAGCAGGCATTCGCTCGCTCCGTCCAGCCGCCAGGCGCTATCCTTCAGCGGACGCTCGTTGGCCAGCGCTTCCACCACCGTCAGCGGCACGAATCGCGCCTTCCCCCAGCGCACCTTCGCCGAGGGCGGAGGCGGCCACAGATTGCGCGGAGGAACCACGAAGTGCAGGTCTTCCAGAAACGGGAAACACGAGCTGAACCGCACCGCCGCGCCTTGCGGATTCTGGGCCGTCGCCGCCAGCCATTCCTCCAGCCGCCCCAATCGCCCGAACGCGTGCGTCACCGCCGAAAACAGCGAGTCGCTGTGATAGATGCGGTCGACGCGATTGCGGGCGCCCGAGTCCGGTCCCATGCGCCACGGTCCGGCCGGCCGAAAGCGAACCACCAAGGCTGGATTCATTCTCGCTACTCGGTAAGTTTCCCGCCCAACTCCGCGCCGCACGCCAGCGCTTGCAGGCCGTCGAGATCCGCGCCCAAGAGAAGTTGCTGCTCCGCCGCGCCGCTCGCATAGAACCCGCAGCCGCGCCACTTCAAGTTCAGGTTCGCGAAGCGCACCCGTCCGCTCCCGCGCGAGCCGCCGCCGCCCAGCGCATCGTCCTCCAGCAGCCGCAAAGCCTCGACGAAGCGGGCAACTAACGCCTTGTCCTCCTCGCACAGCACGTCCAGCACGAAGCGCACCTTGAACCGCGCCCCGGCCGGAACCCGCTCCAGCGTCCGCGGATTGGCCTGCGAAGTGATCCGATCAATGGCGTTCTCGCTCTTCACTTCGGTCAGCTCGTCGTCCAGGTTCTCTCTCATCTGCGGCGTGATGCTGTCCGTTTCCAGCGGCGCGTCGTACACCGTCAGCCGCGCCGGGCTCGACACCGTGGTGTCGAACGATTCGCCCGTCACCCGTTCCATGCGCCCCGGGTTGCGCCCGAACAGCAGGCAGATCTCGTCGCCCGGCCGGTCGCTCTGGTGGATGCGGACCTCCTGCCCCTTGCGCTTCGACAGGTACACCAGCTCGCTCGGCACCGCCAGGCCCGACGACTGCTCCAGCAGCGCCCGCAATTTCCCGCGCAGCGAGCTGCCCGGGATGTAGGGCCGCCCGAAGGCGTCCTTCACCACCGGATTGTCCGCGCCTCCGATCTCCAGCGAGCCTTTGCCCGCCCCGATGTGCAGGCCCGTCTCGCAGCGCAGTTCTCCCTCCAGTATCAGCTTGCCAATCAGTCTCAATTCCGTTTCGGCTGTGTGGGCGCTCATGCTTCCTCGCTATTCGTTGTAGGCCACGATGGCCTCGAAAAGATCCCGGAACCGCTCGTATCCGCGCGCGTCGTTCTTGCGCGTCACCGCCAGCAGCAGCTTTTCCAGCATGTCCAGGCTGCGCAGCGAGTGCCGCGCGATGGTATACGCCAGCCGCGCCCGCAGCATCACGAACTGCTGTTGCCGCTCGTTTTCCGGCGCCCGGCAGGCCCGCCGCACCGCGTTGTACAGCCGCCGCAACTGGCTCTTGGTCCCCGAATCCATGTCGCGCATCCGGCTCACCACGCCGTGCGCCTGATTGTCCAGGTACAGCGGGTCGCCGATCAACTTCTCCAGATCGATCTCCGGCGGGCCCTCGCTACGGCCCCGGTCGCCGCCGCGGTCGCCCCGGCGGTCGTCGCGGCGATCGTCGCCACGCCCCCCGGACTCCCGCGCGCCGCCTTCCCTTGGTGGCCGCCCTTCCCTGGGTGGCCGCCGCTCGCGGTCCTTTGTCTCCTGCTGTGCATCCGCCATGCTGTTAACCCTCAGTCGTCAGTCTCGCCCACTCCAGCGCCACCAGCCCCGCCGGCCGCAGCTTCACCTGCGCGGCGCCTCTGCCCATCATCTCATTCGCCAAGTGCGCGCGCAGCTTCTGCACCTCGCGATCCTTGGCTCCCACCAGCACCCGGTTCAGCCGCCTCTGGAATCGCCACGGCCGGTCGAACCGCTGCTCCGTCCCGTGCGACCACGTCTGGCCACCTTTCCGGTAGAATCCGCTCAGCTCGCTCAAAAGCTGGCTCGTAGGCCCGAAATCGGCCACCATCCGCGCCAGCGTTTCCTTGAGTTCCGCCGCGTCGGCCAGGTATCTCCACTCCAGTACCCGGCCCAGCACCGAAATGCAGTCCTTGTCCAGGTCCTTGGCCCGCTCCAGGCGCGTCCCCGCGTCCTCGTACACCCAGGCCAGCGTCGCGCTCGTATCCGCCGCCAGCGCCACCGCCATCGAGATCGTCTTGCCTTCCAGCCCAGGCAGCTCCTTCAGATTCTCTTCCGTGAACCGGTGGAACAGCCGCTGCATCTCCCGCGCCAGCGGGATCAAGGCGTCCCAGGCGCCGCACACCGCGAAGTCGTCGCCGCCCGAATAAAGGATGGTTACCTTGCGCCAGAACTCCGGCTGGGAGCACAGCACTTCCAGCTCTCCGGCGAAGAACTGCTTGTAGAGAACCGACACCCGGACGTGCTCCTCGATGGTCTCGGCGCGCCGCAGCCGTATGCGGAAACTGTCCACGTCGCCCCGCAGCACTCCCCAGGCCTTCCGGCCTTCCGACCGCCTGCCCATCGCCGCCAGTTTCGCCGGCGCCGCTCCGTCCTCCGAGGGCGCNNCCCAGCACGATGCGCGCCGGCGACTCCGGGTTCCAGCCCACGCTTTCCGCCTGCCACAGCCCCGCGGCCAGTTCGCGGAAGTACTCGCTCCCATCGGCCGGCCTCGGCGCCATGTGCGGCTGGAAGGCCTCTCTCGGCCAGCCCGCCGCCTCCGCCCCCACCTTCCGCTTCAGGGCCTCGGCAAGGCGTTTGCGCACCACGCTCCACTCCCCGAGGTTCTCCGTCACCGCCCAGACCAGCTTCAGCCGCCCTCCGCCGATCTCGTCCATCTCGCGCGCGGCCGCCGCCAGAAACTCTTCCGCCGGCGCCTTGGCCTCCCCTGGCAGCACCAGCAGAAACTGCCCGCCCCCGCTCGATCCCAGCAGAACCCGCGCCAGCCCAAACTCCGCCAGCAGCGCCCGCGGCAGCACCTCGCCCAGCAGGGTGATCCACTGCGCCCGCCCCACCAGTACGCGCGCCTCCTCGGCCGACAACACGAACTCTTCTATACCCAGCAGTTTCCCGGACAGCAGAATCTGTACAGACATGCGGTCAAAGACACCCTTCGGAAGGGCTTAGTCTACCACAAACCAAGGGACCGGCTCCAT
>PMEV01000237.1:5121-5948 GCA_003154855.1 Bryobacterales bacterium | reverse complement strand
GGAACCGATTGACGGCGGGAATCAGGCGGCCGTAGGCGTCGATGTCCAGTTTGGCCTCGGGCCGGTAACCTTCGGCGGAGGCGTTGGGCTCGGACCACTGGATGTCGATGACAATGTACTTCCAGCCGTAACGGGCCAAGTGCTTGGCCATATAATCGGCGTTGGCCTTCACCTGGGCTTCGGTGACCGCCGCACCGTAACAATCCCAACTGTTCCAGCCCATGGGCGGAGTGGCGGCGAGCGGGTCCGCGGGGCGTGCGCAGGGCGCGCACAGGAAAGCAACGGCGGCGCAGAGGGCAGCGCTTTGATATCTCATGAACTGGATTCTCGCAGATTCAGGATGGCGCCGCGAACGCCATCTCGGAGACGAAGATGTCCTGGAACTCCGGGTCGGCTGCCAGCGAGAGGTGCTCGACGCGGGCGCGGACGGCGTCCAGGTCCAGGCCGGGAGAAAACAGAGCGAGCTTGGCGCCCAGCAGCGCGGTATTGCCGGAAGGGTGAACCACTTCGCCGGGAAAACCGAGGAGGCCGATGCGGCGGGCGCCGGCGCGGCTCACGTAGTTGCCGAAAGCCCCAGCCAGATACAGGCTCGCGACGTCCTGCGCGGATGCCCCGAGGCGCTTGAGCAGGATGCGGATGCCGGCGGCGCAGGCGGCCTTGGCGAGCTGAAGCTCGCGGATGTCGGCCTGGGTGAGGACCACCGGCGGGCAGACGGGAAAAGCAGATTGTCCGTGGGCCAGACGGCCGCTGGGTTGGATGAGGCCGAGATCGAGGCCGGCGGCGACAGCATCGACCAGTCCGCTGCCGCAGATGCCGCGCGGCGGCAC
>PMEV01000237.1:0-5111 GCA_003154855.1 Bryobacterales bacterium | reverse complement strand
AGGCCCACCAGGCCGCTCGCGAGGTGCATGCGGGTGGCCAGGATGCCGGCCAGCACGTCGCTGCCCACGAATCCGCCCAAACAGGGCAGGAAGCGCACGGTGGGGTCGCCAGGCACCTGCCAGGCGAGGTCCGAGGCCGGGAATCGCTCCAGACCGTCGCGGAGCGGTTCGAAGGGCGCATGCGAAAGCGGCTCGACATCGATCCCGCAGAACAAGTGGTGCATCACGGTGTTGCCCACGATCGCGATGTCGCGGACCGGTGCGCCGCCGGGGCAGGCTGCGAGCAGTTCCCCAAGGAGAATGCCGAGGCGACCGCGGATCAGATCCCGGAGTTCGACCGCGCCCTGCCGGGTGAGCGCGAACTGAACCCGGCTCATGATGTCGCTGCCGTGGATCGCTTGCGGATTGAGTGCGGTGCGGACCCCCAGCACGCACCCGGTGCTGAGGTCGAGCAGTTGGGCAACTAGCGTGGTGGTGCCCAGATCGACGGCCACGGCCAGCCCCTCGGACGGGGTAAAGTCGAAGGGCGAATCGTCGGCCAGAATGGCCGCGTCCCACTGAGCGACCTCCAGGGTGACGGGAGAATCCGCGCGAGCGTGGCAGGCCAGCCGCCAGCCATCGCGCAACTCGGCCTCCGACAGCAGGCCGGCGTCTTCCGAAGTGATGGGGAGCGAACCTTCGAGCACCCGCACGCGACAGCGCTTGCAACGGCCGCGGCCGCCGCATGGGAATTCGACGCCATAGTTGAACAGAAGGTCCCGCAGCAAGGCGCCGGGGACGGCGTCGAGCGAGGCTCCCAGTGGCTGTAACTGAATGCGCACAGGGCGACAGTTCTCAGGCGCGTTCGATATGGATCTCGAACACGCAGCGCTTGCCGCCGCGCAGGACCGCTTCCTTCAGCTCCACCCGAACCTTCTTCCGAAGGAAAGTCTCCCAGGTGTGTTGCTGCCAGCCCAGAGAACAGTTGCACACCACCGGCGGAGTATTCTGATGCCGGCTGTTCAGCGGGCAGAAGCAGTCGGAGCGCTCCGGCGAGGTCATGGTAATGACCCCCTTCTCGCGATCCCAGATCACATCATCGCCCGAGGCTCCCTGCTTGATGGCCTTGCAGAAGCCCTCGAAATCGTCTCGATGCTGGATAATGAACTGCTCCCAGCGACTGGAGCAGAAGCTGCCCACGTCATGCAGGAAGTGATCCAGTTCCTTTTCGGTCATCCGCTCCGACAGAATCTGTAGCACCTTGGCGTAGCGCTCCTTCACAAACGTCAGACGCCAGTCCTCGGGGCTGGCTGGTTCCGCGGCGGAGAGGCTGGAGGCGGGAATCAGGCTTCCGGCTGCGCAGGCGCACAAACCAACCGCGCACGTATTCAGGAACTGCTTTCGATCCATCGATATTCTCCTTTAGCCCGGGATCTCGACCGTTACGTCTCCGCGCACCACCGCCCGGCAGGCCAGCCGCGAATGCAGGGTCAGCCCGGCGGCCGCGTCCAGGCGGTCGGCCTCCGCGTCCTCCATCGGCGAGAGGTTCGCCTCGCCCTCTTTGACCACCACGTGGCAAGTGGTGCAGGCGCAATTGCCGCCGCAGGAGTGCTGGAGCGCCACGCCGAAATTTAACGCCACGTCCAGAAGGGAGCCCGGCCATCCGTGCCCCTTGTAGGCCAGCTTCTCAAATTCGAAGCTGACGCCATCCGGCAGGAAGGTTACCCTGGGCACCGCCCTCGATTATAGCCCGTGCCCGGAGCCGCAGACGCTGACCACCATCCCCAACGCCTTGAACGCCGCCGCCTTGGCCGCCAGCGCCAGGTTCGCGCCCTCGGCATCCGGCCCATAGGCCACCTGGATGTGATTCGACTTGTGGCGGGCCATGAACTGGTCCCGCGTCACTCCGTACATCACGGCGTGCATGATGGGCCATTGCGGCGTGGTCGTGTTCCAGCGCCGCTCGGTCTCTTCTCGCGGCAGTTCGACCACCTGGGCGCGCCCAATATCCGCATACAGCTTGCCGCGGTCCACGAAGATCCGGCTCCAGACGATTTCGCCGGGCTTGCTGATGCCCTTAAGGGTTCCTCCGCCCAGCGGGAAATACATGGGAGGCTGGCGTTCGCTCACCGCGCCCGCATACTCGCCGATGAAATGCTTGGGCGGCGCCGAGCCGGAGATCTCGAAGACCCAAACGAAATCTTCGTGCCCGTTGGAGCGGTAGGGCTCGCCATAGCGCACGTCGTGCAGCGTGGTCTCGGGATCGAAGCCCAGTTTGCGCCAGACGCGGTTGGTGATCAGCGCGTCCAGCCCCGCGCATTCGTCCACTTCGTTGAAGTGCGGTAGCGGCTGATTCTCGTATAGGATGCGCTCGGTCTTGGGGTCCGTGACCGGCGGTCGGGCGGTGTTGTTCAGCAGTCCCTCGGCCAGGTCGGAGGCCGGCGCCAGGTCCTTCAACCCCTGCTGATACTGTATGCCGATGACGTCGCAGCCGAAATCGTCCGCGATCCGCAGCGCCGCGATGTACATCTTGCACTGCGACAGGATCTGGGCGTCGGTCAGATCGGTTTCCTCGTTGGGCCCGGTTTGGAATTGGAGACCCATGCCATCCAGCCACGAGCGCACCGCGCGCGCCTCTTCGTCCGGCACGCGGAGCATGGCGGCATAGAGCGCCGACTGGCTCAGGCGCTCCTTGAACACGCCGGTCTTGTGCAGGAGCTCGTCGGGGATGATGCCGTTGTACATGCCCATGCAGCCTTCGTCGAAGACGCCCAAAATGGCCTTGGCTTTCTTGAGCTGCCGGGCCACCTGGCCGCCGGTCTTGATCGCGCCCGCGGGCAACTTGAACTCGGAGAGCGGCCGCACGTGGCTGGTATCGTGGACCAGCGTTTCGCCCGCCAGCCAGCGGCGCAGACCCGTGGTGAAGAACTCGTCCTGGAAATCGCCGCTCCACAGCGTGCTGTACTTCTTTCCCGCCTTGGTGAGGCAGGCGTTCAGATTCAGCATGCCCACCAGTCCCGGCCACTCGCCGCTCCAGTTGGCGACGGTGAGGATCGGCCCGCGGTGCGAGAGCAGGCCGGCCAGAATGTGCTGGCTGTACTGCCAGACCGCCTCGACCACCACCAGCGGCGCGCCGGGCGGCAGCTTCCGGAACACCTGTAACCCCATCTTCTGGCTGTCGATGAAGCCGTGCCCCTTCTGGGGATCGAAAGGATGGCCTCGCTCGACCTCGCGGCCCTCGCGGCGTATGGCGGCCATGACCGCCTCCTCGACGCGCTGCTGCGCCGCCCAGCACTTCTGGTTGGCGGAAAGCCGCAAATCTCCATTGGCAACGATCACTACGGTTTCGGGCATGACTCCATTCTGCCACGGCCAGCGCCCGAGCGATGTTCGCCGGCTCCCCTGTGCTATCGTTGAATCTCAGCCTTCCTGCAACGCTCACCAGGGCCGGTAGCTCAGGAGGTAGAGCATCTGCCTTTTAAGTAGAGGGTCGCGGGTTCGAGTCCCGCCCGGCTCACCAAGTTAACCAACGTGTTTTCCATCAGTTGACAGCCTCCCTTTTTCTGTGTACCTCTGGTGTACCCTTCGTCTGGGTGAGCAGAATGGGATCGAGCGCCCAACTTCGCTCCAGGTCAGCCTCCAATTGTTCCTGGCGGGCGCGAATCCAAGGCGAGTAGTGCCGCTCGGTCACCCTAATGCTGCTGTGCCCGAGTAGAATCGAGATACGTTCCAGCGGAATGCCCGCCAGCAGAAGTTCCACCGCGAACGTGTCCCGGAATCGGTGGGGATGGGCTTTTTCGACGCCCGCCAAGTCGAAAAGTCTGCGAAGGCTGCGCCTCCAGTTCCCGGCGACAGTGTCTCTGTCGCCGTCTCCCGTCCAGAAGAAGTACCTGCTGCTGACGGGGGGCACAGAGCAGAGCGCCTCGACTACGAATGGCGGCAGTTTAGCGTTCACCGGAACGCCCGTCTTCTGCGTGTACAGGAACAGCCTGTCGCCCTTTACCTGGGCGGTCGCACACGCCGCGGTGTCCCCGATTCTCATGCCGCTGTACCGAAGCAAGAGGACGAACGCGCGAAGCCGTTTGGCCCCCTGCTGCCCTGTCCTGCCGTAGTTGTCTGGGTACTCCTCGCAGGCCGCGAGAATCTTGACCATCTCCTCTCGCGAGAACGGCATCGTGGGAGGCGCCGTCACCTTGGGGTTTTTGAGCTTGGAGGCGGGATTCTCGCCGATCCAACCGCTCTCGTGGGCGAACCGGAACAAGGCCCGCAGTCGTTCCAGTTTCTTCAAAGCAGAGATTCCGCTGTCGAGCCACGCCGCGCGAAAGTCGCGGACGGTGGCCAAGTCCCATTGCTTCAGGAACAGTAGACCTTTGTGCTTGGCGAAAACCTGTAGCTGGCGGAAGAGCGCCCGGTACTTCTTCAGGGTCGGCTCTCGCAGTCCCCGAGCCTTGGCGTCGATCTCGAACTGCTTGCAGGCGTCTTCGATTGAGGCGGGCTTCGCTTCCGGCACGGGAGCGCCTTCCGCCTCCCAGTCGCGGATGGTCTCCTGCGCCTTCTCCCAATCCCGAGTCTCAAGCGTCTTCCGCATCTCCACGCCGTTCAGGAAGCCGTCCACCCAAATCGGGCAGCGGCAGCGCCGGTACTTCCTTCCTTCGCCCTTGTGCGAGCACGTCTTCCGGTGTCGGCGAAAAGCGGTGAGCATTAGTCCGCCCCTCCCCCCTGCCCCACCAACGAGCGGATGCACGCTCGAATGACCTCGCTCACTGTCGAGTCCCTCTCCATCGCATACTTCGCCAGCCTCTGGTGCTCCGCCGGGGTGAGCAGCAGTTGCAATCGGCGTGTCTTACGGAGGCGTGCTGGTTTAGGCGGCCTACCCAAACGGGCCTTACGCTGCATGGCATCTTCCTTTCTATGAGCATAATAAGCTCGGATCAGCACGCCCGTCAAGTCGCACCTCGATTCACGGTTTTGTGAACCGTCGGTAAACCCGCTGGAGCACACTCTCAGGAACCCGCAGCGTCTGGTAGGCTCGTTTGCCACGACCACCATCGTGTCCAATAGCCAGAACACCCGGCTCTCTCCTAAAAAGGTCTCGGATCGCATCGTTGCTCAAGCCCCACATTTCGGCGATC
>PMEV01000433.1 GCA_003154855.1 Bryobacterales bacterium | reverse complement strand
CGTCGACTTCTTTCCGGCCGGCGCCGAGCGGCAACGCGCGTCCCAGCATATCGTAGAGGGAACCGGACAGATTCCCTCGGCGCTGATAGACGGCAAATGGCAGCACCGGCAGTTCCTGCGCGTCGAGCGGGGAATCTACGACAACGGCGTCTTCAAGCTCCTGGGCAGCCAGAATGGAGATGCGACGGACTGGGGCCTCCGCTTCGGCGAGGAACCCGTGGTGCTGCGCGTCACGCTAGCCACCTATTAGCGTTGACCGCCCTACTGTTCGCGGAGGGCGGCGACGGGATCGATCCTGGTTGCCCGGCGCGCCGGAAGATAGCAGGCTGCGAGCGACAGGGCGGCCAGCAGCGCCGGGGCGCCCACGATCAAGACCGGATCGTTGGTGCGCGTCTCGAAGACGCTCGCCAATTGCGAGGCGATGCTCGAAGCGGCGCGGGCGATCGCGTAGGCGCAGGCAAAGCCGGCCAGCGATCCAATGGCGACAAGGACCACTCCCTCGCGCAGCACCAGGTTCCTGACCTGGCCGCCGCGCGCGCCCAGCGCCATGCGNNACCGTGTAGATTCCGGAACTCCATTGCACGAAGGAATTCATGCGGGCCAGGTTCTCGCGCATGGTGTGGACGTCGAAGATGGTGAGATCGGGATGAAGCGAGGCGAAGTGTTCGCGGAGAATCGCGAGCGTCTCCGGGCCGGGTGCGCCACGAACCAAGATGGTGGCCCGAGGCGCGTGGTCGTGGACAAACCAGCCGGAGGTGAGCGGCAGGAACACGGTGGCGACGGGCTTGGGCGGGAGAAAGCCGGAGCGGGTGTCGCGGGCGACGGCGACGACGGTGTAGGTGGAATCGCCCTCGCGGAGATGGCGGCCAATGGGGTCAAGATCTCCGAAGAGAGCGCGTGCGGCGGTTTGATTGAGGATGGCCTGAGAGGCGTTTTGCCCGTCGCGGCGATCGAAGTCGCGACCACGCAACAGGGGTACGCCCAGGGTGGCGAAATAGTCCGCCCCGATACGATTGGAGAAGATGGGGGTCCAGGCCTCGCGACCATTGGCCGCTCCGGTGGAGGCGGAGACGGCGGTGTTGGCGCGGTCGGCGGCGAGGTCGGAAAAGGGAACGCCGGCGGCCAGGGCGACGGCACGGACGGCGGCCAGCCGCATGAGTTCGTCCGGAAGCGATGCGAAAAGAGCCTGGGATCGCTGGGCGGAGTAACCATCGCGGACAGGATCGATCGAGAGCAGTTCGAGATTGGCGGTGTCGAAACCGGGATCGAGCCGCGTGGTGTGCTCATACCCGGAGACCATGAAGCCGGTGACCAGCAGCAGCATGAGGGAGGCCGCCACCTGGTAGGTCACGAAAAGGTTGCGCAGGCCGAACCGCCGGTAGCCACGCAGCGGNNGCCGGCGCAAGTCCGAAACCGATGCCTGCGAGCACCGAGACGGCGAGTGTGAAGGCGAGGATGCCGAAGTCGGGGCGCATGTTCATCTGGAAGGGCGTGTGGGCGGGGATGGGCTGGGAGAACATCAGGCGGCCGATCCCCCAAGCGCACAGGATGCCGGCGAGGCCACCGGCCAGCGAAAGCAGAACGCTCTCCGTCAGGAGCTGGCGCAGCAGGCGCGCACGGCTGGCGCCCATCGAGAGGCGGACCGCGATCTCGCGCCGCCTCTGCGCGCCGCGGGCCAGCAGAAGATTGGCCAGATTTGCGCACACGAGCGACACTACGATGGCCCACAGAAGGAAGTTGAAGCTGTACATGAACGCACGCGCCTCGGGTGGGAAGAGCATGATGGTGCCGGCCGGGATGAGGCGCAGTTGGCGGCTCTTGGGATCGCGGTCGCGGCTGGGATCGGGGTCCTGACGGTCGAGAGTGTGAGTGACGGCGTCGAGAGCGGCCGATGCGGCGGCCATGGCGACGGCGTGCGGAAGCCGCAGCACCAGGCTGAAGATCTCGAGGTCCGGGCGATGGAGGGGATCGCCGGCCAGTTCCGGCGCCAGAGAGGAGCCGCAGGTTAGCGGGACAAACAGGTCGGCGGGATTCCACGGCCACATCCCCAGAAAATCGCGGGGCGCGATGCCGACGATGGTCGCCAACTGGCCGCTCAACCGGACCACGCGGCCGACGGCGCGCGGGTCGGAGTTCAAGTAGCTGCGCCAGAAGCGGTCGCTGACCACCACGACCGGCGCCATGCCGGGCTTCTCGGTGTCGGCTCGGAAGAAGCGGCCCGCGGCCGGAGTCACTCCCAGGGTAGAAAAATACTCCGGGGAAACCAGGTGCCCATAGAAACGCTCCGCGCGCGAATTGCGGTCGCCGTTGGGAGCGACGGCGAAGGGCACCCTGGTGAGGAAGGCCGTCGCCGCGACCGGAACTTGCCGCTGGTCGCGATAGTGCTCGAAATACGGATACGAGACGAGCCTTCGCGGCGTCGCCAGCGCGGCGGGATCGGGAATGCCGCCCGGTGGGCCCAGAATGGCGTTCGATCCGCAGAGAATGGTGCCGCACATGCCGATGCCGATGGCCATGGAAAGCACGCCCACAGCGGCGAACCCGGGCGAGCGGGCCAGCACGCGCAGGGCGTAGATCGCGTCCCGCCGGATTTCGGCCAGATACTCGGCGGGCAGCCGGACAGCAATGTCGAACAGCAGCCTCACGAGACCGAGCAGACCGTAGCGGCGCCAGACTTCGGGAACCGCGTCTTCACCCAATTGGTCCAGCTCTTCTCCATAGACCATCCGGAATTCGTGAGGATAGGCGTTGGCCAGGTATCGATAGAGGGCCAGGCCGAGGCTGGCTGGGGACGGTCTTGACATGGCGCTATATATATATGACATAGTATAGAGTTGGTGTCAAGGCTGGACCTCCAGGTCCAGCGCGGGCGTGGACGCCCGCCTTACGGGCTTATGTTGCTTCTCTATTTGGGATTGATGAGCGCGGCGGCGGGGGTCTTGTCACTGCTGTTCCCACTTCGGTTCCTGGGCATTCGCACCCGCAAAAGGGGCCTGCTCGCTCTGGGCCTCGGTTTTCTGTTGTTCGTGGCGGGCGTCTATCTGCCGGTCAGCCAGACGCGGGTGGAAACGGCGCGCACACGGCTCGACGAATTCATGCCGGTCTATCAGTTCAGCGAGTTCCACAGCATCGCCATCAGTGCATCCGGAGATCAGGTCTACCGTGCGATCTGGGCAGTGCGTCCGGAGGAAATCCGGTTCTTCAAAACGCTGATGCGGATGCGAGGATTAGGCGACTCGATGGCTCCCCAGCACCGGCCCATCCTGGAGTCGTTCACGGCGGGCGGGTTCCAATTGCTGGCGGAGGATCGTGGCCGCGAAATCGTGGTTGGCCGGGCCGGCGACGGACGCGGCTCCAGCAAACTGTCGGCGGAAGAATTCAAAGCCATCCATCAAGCCCCGCTGGTTAAGATCGCGATGAATTTCCGCATCCAGGAGGTGGACGCGGCCCACTGCACGCTCTCGACGGAAACCCGGGTCTATGCGGTTGGCCCGCGGGTGGTGCGGGGGTTCGCGACGTACTGGCGAATGATCTATCCTGGCAGCTCGCTGATCCGTCACATGTGGCTGCGAGCGATCAAACTGCGGGCCGAAGCGAGATGAGGCGGGGCGGGAACAACTCGCGGGGGAGCGGAGTCTAATACAGCATGCTGGAGGTTCGCGATCTGACCAAGCGGTTCCGCAGCGCCACCGTCGTGGATCGCGTCAGTTTCACGCTGCGGCCGGGAGAGATCACCGGATACCTGGGCCCCAACGGCTCGGGAAAGTCCACCACGGTGAAGATGATCGTGGGGCTGCTGCATCCCAGCGAAGGGCGGGTACTCTTCGAGGGGCGCGATGTGCGCGAGGACCCCGCCGCTTTTAAGAGCCGGCTGGGCTATGTTCCCGAAGAGCCGAATCTCTACTCGTATCTGACCGGCCTGGAGTACTTGCAACTCGCCGGGCGGCTGCGCGGGATGGAGGCGGCCGAGGTGGACCGAAAGGCCAATCAGCTACTCGAAAGTCTGGCGCTGGCCGAGGCTCGCTGGGCGCCGATAGCGAGTTACTCGAAGGGGATGCGCCAGCGGGTATTGATTGCGGCCGCGCTGCTGCACGACCCGGACCTGCTGATCTTCGACGAAGCGCAGTCGGGACTGGATATCGCGAACACCGTGCTGTTCCGGCACCTGTTGCAGGAGCTGTCCGGGCGGGGCAAAACGATTCTCTACATTTCGCACGTGCTGGAAATGGTGGAGCGAACCTGCTCGCGGGTGGTGATCCTGTACCGTGGACGCGTGGCGGCGGACGATTCGGTGGCCGCGCTGCGCGAGATGACGAAGCTGCCCAACTTGGAAGAGATCTTCGGACAGCTTGCGCACCACGACGATCTGGAAGCGCGGGCGCGGGATATTGCCAGGGTGATTTCGGCATGAGCCCATTCCGGCCATTGACGCGGCTGTTTCTGGACCGCTTCTACGCGAGCGACGCGCTGGCGGCGGAGACGGGATTCGAAACTAGCGTTTACGCGCTGCTGGGAATCGTCATCACGGCGGAGGTCATGTTCGGGCCGCTGGGCCCGCTGTTTTTGGTGGCCTACGCCATGGGCGTGACGGGCATCGCGACAGCCTTCGAGTGGGACATGCTGTTCCCGGACCGGCGGGACTTCCTGGTGCTGACTCCCTTTCCCATCCGCCTGCGGACCCTGTTCCTGGCCAAGCTCGCGTCGCTGGGGATTTTCCTCTCGGTGATTTTCGCCGCCGTGCATGCTTACATTCCGTTTTACGGGTTCCTGGCGGCCAGCCTGAAGTGGGGCTTCGCGCAGTACCTCTTAGGGTTGGTAGGCGGGATCGCGGCGACGGGGGCGGCTTCAATGTTCGGGTTTCTGGCTGTGGCGGGATTCCAGGGGATTTTCGTCGCCACATGCAGCCCGCGCGTGTACCAGCGGATATCGCCATGGTTGCAGACCATTGCCATGTGCGCCATGGTCGGCTCCGTGCTGCTCTTTCCGGTGTACTTTCTGGCGGTGACCTACTTGCCCGTGGGGCACGCGCAGTGGGCNNCACGCCGATCCGCACCAGGCGGCGCTGGGGGCCTTAGGATTGAGGCTGCTGGGACTGGCGCTGGCGGTGTTTGGCGCCTCGTGGGCGCTGGGATTCGCCCGGCACTACCGGCAGACGCTGGAGGCCGAAGTCCCGGCTGCGAGGCGGCGGACCCGGAGACGGAGTATTGTCGACGGGCTGCTGGGATCGAACCAGGCTCGGGCGATTTACTACTTCACCGGCCAGACACTGGCGCGCAGCCCGAAACACAGGCTGTTTCTGGCGACCTACCTGACGGCGGGAGTTTCGCTGGGGTTGATGGTAAGCATCACCGTCGAGCGGGGCGGGATTGGAGTATCGGATGTGGGATTGCGGGCGCTGCCCGCGCTGATCGTGTTCTTTGTAGTGTCGGGATTCCGGGCGGCGTTTCAGTTTCCCGCGGAATTACCCGCCAACTGGCTCTTCAAGCTGACGGAGTCGGGATGGGTGGAGGCGGCCCGGCGGGTGGCCCGGCTGAGAGTGACGGTGAGCGGATTGCTCCCGGTAATGGCGCTGCTGGCGCCGCTCGAGATCTGGCGCTGGGGATGGAGCGCCGGAGCGCTGCATCTTGCGGTGCAGGTGGCCGCCGGGATGCTGCTGATCGAGATACTGTTTTACTCCTTCGATAAGATCCCATTTACCTGCTCGTATTATCCGGGCGGACTGAATCTCATCTTTCTGGCCGTGGCGTATCTGTACGGATTCACCGCTTACAGCTTTCAGATCGCCGATCTCGATGCCTGGCTGGAAGCGCGGCCGGGGAGCGCGGCGCTGTGCCTGGCCGGGGCGGCCGCGCTATGGATGGCGCTGCGGCGATTCCGGCGCCGGGGGACGGGCTCGATTCGCTTCGAGGGCGGAGAACCGGCCATTCAGACGCTGGAACTGAGCTGAGCCCGCCGCGGCGGTCACCAGATAACCGGCTGGCCCGGCTGCAGCGTCCAGACGTCGATGCCGAGCCGATCGGGGCGGCCGGTCAGCGCCGGGAACGTGCCGAAGTGCATGGGGATGACCTTCTTCGGCTGGAGCAGGGTGCAGGCCAGCGCGGCCTCGCGGGGACCCATGGTGAACAGGTCGCCAACCGGCAGGATGGCCAGCTCGGGATGGTAGAGATGCTCGATGAGCGCCATGTCGGAGAAGACGCTGGTGTCGCCGGCGAAGTAGAGCGAGCGGCCGTCGGGGAAGCGCAGCACGTAGCCGCAGGCTTCGCCGCCGTACACGATCTGATCGCCGTCCTGTATGCCGCAACTGTGTACCGCGTGGGTCATGGTGACGGTGGCGCCCGCGACCGTCTGCGAGCCGCCCTTATTCATGGGGCAGATGTTGGCGACTCCCTTCGACGCGAGCCACAGGCAGGTCTCGTAGATGGCCACAACCGGCGGCGTGAAGCGTTTGGCGAGCGGGATGGCGTCGTGGATGTGATCGAAATGTCCGTGCGTAATCAGGATCGCATCGACGCGCGAAAACTCGTGGCCCTTGGGATACGACGGGTTGCCGTCGATCCAGGGGTCCATCACAAAGACCGCGCCTGTCTCCAGACGGAACTGGAACGTGCCGTGTCCAAGCCAGGTGATTTCCATACCCCGATGATATCAGTGCCCGAGCTGTATCCCGTCCCCGTACTTGGCGATAGAGGGAATCGTGACCGGTAGCCGGCCGTGGATGGGGATTTCGCCGTATAGGGCCTTGACAGCGGCGATCTCGCAGGGCGGCACGGTGCTGTAAGTGGTCAGGTAGATGCCGGTGTCGGGGAAGGCGCGGATCAGGTAGGGATTGCCCAGCGCCAGCAGAACCATCGGGCGCCCCGCGTCGAGCAGCGCGTTGAGCAGTTGCGGGTAACCGCCGGGCAGCGCCGTCCCGCCGTGATAAACGGCCAGCGAAGCGAAAGCCGCCACGACCACGGCGTCGCAATGGCCGGCTGCGGCGGCGGCCTTCTCGAATTCCGCGTCGTTGGCCGCTGGATCGAGGGTCAGAATCTCGGCGTTGGGCGAGCGCTTGCGAACCTCGGCGGCAAACACCTTGCCTTCGTTCGAGTAACGCCCCTCGGGCAGCACGAGGAAGCAGGCCGTCCGATCCTTGAGCGGCACCAGCGAGTCCTGGTTCTTCACGAGCGTGACGGAGCGGTCGGCAATCTCCTGCACGCGCACCAGGTCGTCCGGTGAATCCAGCTCGTCCATGGCGGCCTCCGGGTCCACGAAGCGGCGGCGGTTTAATCCCACGTGGACTTTGGCGGCCAGCAGGCGGGCGAGGCTCTCGTCGATGCGCTGCCGGCGCAGCGTGCCGTTGAGCACGGCGTGGACCACCGCATCCACGGCCTGCTCGGGATTGGCGGGCATCAGCAGCACATCGGCGCCGGCTTCCAGCGCCTTCACCGCTGCCTGCCCGGAGTTCCACTGCTGCGCGATGCCCAGCATGTCCAGGGCGTCGGTGACAATCAGCCCCTGAAAGCCCAGTTCCTCGCGCAGCACGCCGGTGAGGATGGGNNCCCGCGGCGATGGCGGCGCGAAAGGGGACCAGCTCCAGCGCCTCGATGCGCTCCTTGCTGGCGTGGAGCAAGGCCATGGCCAGGTGCGTGTCGGTGTCGGTGTCGCCGTGGCCCGGGAAATGCTTAGCGGTCACCAGAACGGGATCGGGCGTTCCCGAGTGCGCCCCCTCGATGAAGGCGCGCACGTGGGCGGAGACTTCCGCCGGGTCTTCGCTGTAGGAACGGATGTTGAGAATCGGATTCTCGGGATTGATATTGACGTCGGCGACGGGCGCGAGAATCCAGGGGACGCCCAGCACGCGGGCCTGCCGGGCGGTGACGGCGCCTTCGTAGCGGCTCAGGGAGGGATCGCGCGTGGCGGCGAAGGCCATGGCGTGGGGGAATTTGGTCTCGGAGGCGACGCGCATCGAATCGCCGCGCTCGAAATCCCCGGCCACCAGCAAAGGAACGCGGGCGGCCCTCTGCATCCTATTGACGAAGGTCGTCATGGCGAAAGGCTCGGCGTGCTCGACGGCGCCGTTGCGCACCCGGTTGACCAGCACCAGGCCGCCCACGCGCAGGCTGCGCACCCAGCGCAGGTACTTCTGGTATTCCAGCGAACGGGTGTTGGGCGCTTCGCCATAGAACGGCACGAAGACCAGTTGCGCCACCTTGTCGCGCAAGGTCATGGTGTGAGCCCAGGCTTTGGCGGCGGAGGAGGGTCGAGGCCGGGCGGGTGGCCGCGGAGCCGCGCCAAACGAGGACACGCAGGCCAGCAGCGCGGCCAGCAAGGCTTTGGCGGGGAAAGTCAAGAGACCACTATAGCGTGGATTACGCGGTGCCGCGTTTCGCTTTGAGCCGCGAGCCCTGCCGCCTGGAGGGCTTCCGCGGGACGCCACGCAGCAGCAGGCGGTTCACCTCGCGCACCAGATGCGTCACTTCGTTGGCGTTCTTCGGAACCACGGCGTCGGCGCCGGTGCTGGCCTCGGTCATGCCGAGCGCCTCGGCGTAACCCGAGATCAGGATGATCCGCGCGGCCGGCGCGACCGCCCGGATGCTCTTGATGAGCTCAAACCCATCCATCTTGGGCATTCTGTAGTCGGTAATCACCAGGTCGAAGGCGCCTGCGGTGAACAGTTCCAGGGCCTCCTGGCCGTGTTGCGCCGTGGTGATGCTGTGGCCCAGATCTTCCAGCACGGATTTCCGGACGGTGAGCCCCAACCGGTTGTCATCGACGAGCAGGATGTGCGCGGGGCCAGGAGAATTCCGATCGCCATCTCTCATAGGAAGTAGCGAAGTTACCAGAGTGTGAAGGCGGCTGTCAACGCTTCTGTAATGGACTGGAAAGAGGAAAGATCGGAGGCTTGACTTTTTTGAAATGAGACGGTTGCGTCCAGATTCGCGCGCGCCCTCCGCTACTCGACTTCGCGGGGCGCCGTGTAGCCGTTCTTGGCGACGATCTGGTACTTGATGGGCTTGCCCTTCTCGTCTTTCAGGGGGAGCTCTTCCCCGGTAGCCGGATTCACCAACTGCACCTTGATCTTGCGGAACTTCCCGTCGCGCGCCTGGTTGGCCGGGCTGTAGCTGAGAACGTACTGGTGGCGCAGGGAGTCCTGGATCATCCGGTAGATGCCGGGGAACTCCCCGTAGAACCGCGGGAAAAACGCCATGCCGCCGGTTTCCTTGGCGAAGGTCTTCATCTCGTTGTCGGCCTGCAGGAAGTCCATCTGCTCCATCGGCCCCAGGGATTGGTTCGCCTCGTAGTAGATCCGCAGCGCCTGCATCAGGCCGATGGCGTAGACCGGCACCCCGGCTTCCTGCATGATCTTGCGGGCCTTGTCGAAGGTGAGCTTGCTGAAGGTGTCGATCCCGGAGGAGATCAGCACGATGGCTTTGCGGCCCTCGATGCCGGACATGCGCTGGGCGGTATCGGTGAGGGCGTCGAAGAGGTTGGCCTCGGACATGCCGGGGATCTGGAGGCGGCGCATGGCCTCCATCGCCTCCTGCTTGTCGGCGGTGAAGTCGCAGAGGATCTGGGAGTGGAAGTCGTAGGCCACGATGGCCACGTAGTCTTCGGGCTTCAGCGTCTGGAGGAAGCCCCAAGAGGCCATAAGCGTCTGGTACCAGGTCTGGCTATAGAAGCTCTGAAATTTATTGCTGAACTCGATCACCATGGCCACCGTCATGGGCGCCTCGCCCAGGTTGAAGCCGGTGACCGGCTGCGGCACGTTGTCTTCCAGGATGCGGAAGTTGCCGCGCGGGATGCCGGGGATGAAATGGCCCTTGTTGTCCAGCACCGCCACGTCCACGCTGACGTTGATGACGTCGCTCTTGAAGCTGGGGACGCTCTCGGCGGATTGCTTGGTCTTGTCGAACTTGGAAGGGATCTTGTCTCCTTCCGGCGTGGCTTCCTCCGGCGTCTCGGCTGGCTTGCGCGGTTTGGCTACGGTCTCGCTCCCCTCCCGGACGGGCCCCTCCTGAGCCGCGACGTACGCCCTGCCCGCCAGCAGGGAGATCGCCAGAGAGAGCGCAACGCGAACGCAGAATCTCATACCAGCCCCCAAAACCGAATATACCAAAGCGTTTGACGTTCAGGCGCGAGGAAATGTTTCAGTTCACCCAGGGATCGTGGTGGGACCGTTGCTTCTTCATGTAGACCTGGAACTTCCGGCGGGCGCGCTGGCGCTTCCAGTCCTGAAAACGGGTGCGGAGCGACGTGGCCGGATTGCCTGGGCGACGCTGCAGGCGGGTCTTGAGGTAGAGGTAGCCGAAGAGCATGCCGCCCAGGTGGGCGACGTGGCTGACGCCGGTACCAGGAGTCCAGAAGCCAATGAATTCGATAGCGCCAAAGACCATCACGGCGTACTTGGCCTTCATCGGGAACAGCAGCATGAAGAGGATGATGCGGTCGGCGTAGAGCACGCCATAGGCCAGCAACAGGCCGTAAATGGCTCCGGAGGCGCCCAGCGTTGGAATGTGTGCTTCGCTGGGGCGAACCAGAGACACCAGCACCACGCAGAGGCCGGCCGCGATGCCGCAGAGGAAGTAGTACTTAAGGAAGAGCCGGGTGCCCCAGTCGCGCTCGAGCTCCGCGCCGAACATCCACAGGGCCAGCATGTTGAAGACCAGGTGCCAGACGCCGGCATGCAGGAACATATAGGTGACCAACTGCCACAGCATGCCGTTCAGGACATATGCGGGCACCAGGGGGAATAGGAAGAAGGGATCGACGCCGAACCAAGCCTGCGCGAAGAAATCCAGCAGGAAGACGGCGGTGTTGACAATGAGCAGCCATTTCACGCCGTTCGGGAAATAGGCTGGAGAGTAACCCCCAACCCGATGCCTGTATTGCATAACAGAAGGAGCGCCCGTCTCACTGCCAGGATAGCAGACGGAGCGCGGCGGCGCGGGTGGCGCGCCGCCTGGAGGAGCAAATCGGATCTCAGGAGCGGAAGGGCGTCAGGCCCGTTTCTTCCGCCGGATCAGCGCCAGGGCCAGTCCGCCGGCCATCAAAGCCAGGGTCGCCGGCTCGGGAACGGCAGTCGCGGAAGTCGTCACGCCGACCGTGAAGAAATCGACAGCCCAGCCGTCGCCGCCGTCTCCGCCTTCGTCGATCGACAAGGTCAGGACGTTGTTGGCCAACAGCGTGGCGGGGTCGATGCCAATGGTGAAGAACTGAACCACAGGCCCGCTCTCGTCAATCGAGTTCAATAGCGCGGTGACCCCAGCGTCAACGCTGCCATTGATGGTCGCCGTGAACGGATTCCCCCAGGAAGGAAACTGGAAATCGTCGGTGGCAATGCCCAGGGTGAGCGTCAGAATACTAGAGCCAGCGGGTACCAGCGAGCCGTAGTCCAGAGTCACCACTTGCGGGCCGTTGATCCGTTGCGGCGACCCGGAGTAGCCGTCGTCATTGCCTGTCTGGACCGATCCGACGTAGATCTGATCGGTGCCCGGGAAGTCGCCAGGATCCGGCGAGAACGGATAGCCGTGACCATAGCGAAGTGTAGCCGCATTCGTTGCACCGGGCGCAAGCCCTTGCATGGTGGCTCCGCCAGTCGGGTCCGTGGCGCCATAGCAGCCCATCGTCAGACAATTCTCGTCGCCGTAGGTGAGGACGCCCGCCTGAACGGCTGGCGCCGCTACGAGTGCACAAGCCAAAACGATCTGGTGAAGTCTCAAAGATTCCTCCTGTCCCCCGGCTCCAAGGGGGAATTTTCCAGATTACCAAAGTTTTGGTAGAAAAAGGGAAAGGGGTAACAAGACCTATAAGACGCCCGCGCCGAGGGATTCGAGGAAGGCGCGCTCGAGGCGCCAATGGCCGAGCACGCGGCGGCCCTGCTGCTCGAAGGCGCCCCCCGCGAGGACGCCGCTCAAATCGCGGGGGCTGGGCGCAAGATTTTCGCGTGCGATGAGTTGGCCCAGCAGAATCGTGGCAGCGCGGAGCTGGCCGGTGAGCGCGGCCGCGCTCTCGGCGGCGCCGCTGGTGGCATCCAGTTGCAGCCGCATGCCGGGGCCGTCGGGAGCAGCCGAGAGCACGATCCGCTGTGTGCCCTGAAGCGCGCGCGCGAACATGTGCAGGCCGGCCGGCAGCCTCGAGTTGTCTTCAAAAGCAACAGCCGGGATCAACGACCAGACGGGGCCGGAGGGGACTTCCAGCCGGCTGCCGGACTGGCTGGTCTTCAAAGTGTCGGCCGCGGAGGCGTCCGGCCCCAGGGCCAGGGCCAGCAGGTCGGGCTGGAGCGGGAAACAGGAGATCTTCCGATCGGGAGTGCTGCCGCCCAGGCGGCAGAAGGAGTTGTAACAGAGGCCGCCTTGATCCCGGACGTACTGGCTCAAGGTCCCCCAGTCGAAACGGCCGCGGAGCAGGAAATACGTGCCGCTGGAGTGGAAAGAGACCAGGACGGAGTCGAGATCGCGCAGGTAATTGAAACCCGTGGCCTGGGCGAACGAGTGGTATTCGGGTTCCCGCTCGGCGAGCGGGCCGGGGAACGCTTCCAGCAGGTCGGCGCGGCGCAAGGCCGCGAAATCGGCGTATACGATGACGGCGTTGTCGGAGGGCAGCCGCGGCAATAGACGGGCCATCGAGAAGTTCCGGCTCCGGTAATGGGCGACGCCAAGAACGACGGCGGCACACAGGCCGGCCAGCAGCGCCAGAACCAGCCACGGAGAAAGGCGGTATCTCACACTATCGAAGATACACGATCGCCCGGNNCGATAGATCTGCTCGGCCAGGATGACGCGGGCGAATTCGTGCGGGAAGGTGAGCGGAGACAGCGAGAGCAGCAGATCGGCGCGGGGCCGCCAGGCTGGGGGCAGGCCGTCGGCGCCACCGACCAGAAAGACCACGTCGCGGGCCTCCCGCTGCGCGCGGGCGACCAGGGCGGTGAAGGCGGCGGAGTCAAGCGGGCGTCCGGCGGCGTCGAGCAGGATCTTCATCCCGGCGGGGTGGCGCTCCCAAGGGTCGAAGCGGCCGGGCCGGATCTCGCGCATCTCGCAGTGGAGGTAGCGGGTGGTGCGCTGAACGTATTCCTCGGCCATCTGGTTGGCGCGGGGATCGCGCGGCTTGCCCACGTAATAGAGATAGACCTTAATGACAGCCATAATAGCGGATCGCGATGCCGCTTGAAACGGTTTGGCATTTCATATCACTATTGGGGCGGAGGGATAAATGCCCAAAACAACCGGAAAGACCGCCAG
>PMEV01000285.1 GCA_003154855.1 Bryobacterales bacterium | reverse complement strand
GGCGGCCATGTTTGACGAGTTCTTGCACCAGTGGCATCACGGTCAGAAAGACTGTCTCCCTGACGCATGGCCGTTGGTGATGGCCTTCGGCATCGAACTCTGGTACCGGGCCGCCTTCCCTAACGGTTACCGCGGATGACCTTCCGGTTCTGCGACCTGGCCCTCGCCAGCAGCGTTAACCTCCCCGAACTCCCTCATTCGGACCGCCCGGACCCCGACATCGTTTTCCGCGTGACCAGCCGGCAGCTCCCGGCAGCCATCGGCGAGGCGCTTCATCGTTGGGAATCCGGGGACGGCGAGATCTGGCTCACGATTTCACGGTGCCTCGGCGGCTACGTCCTGCAGTTCCCGGACCTCGCCACTTTCTTCCTCGCCGAGGACGCCAAGTCCCTTCGTTGCCGGCCCCATCCCGGCACGCCCACCGGCAGCATTCGCCACCTTCTCCTCGACCAGGTTATGCCGCTGGTTCTCAGCCGCATGGGCCGCGTGGTTCTGCACGGCAGCGCGGTAGCCACAGCGGGGGGCGTTCTGGCCTTCGCGGGCGAGAGCGGCCAGGGCAAGTCCACCGTGGCGGACGCATTCGTTCGGCACGGCGCCGAATTGGTTTCGGATGACTGCCTGCTGCTCGACGAGGCTGGCGGCGCGTTCCGGCTTGTCCCCAGCTACCCTGGCCTGCGCCTGTGGCCCGACGTGGCGCGAGCCGTGCCGCGCGGCGCCGTGGCCGTGCCGGTGTGCCACTACTCACGGAAGGAGCGCCTGCACCAAGCCACCCCGTTCGTCCGCGAACCCCGTGCGCTCCGCCGCCTCTACCTGCTCGCCAACCCCGCCGATGACATATCCATCGCGCCCATCGCACCGCGCGACGCCCTCATCGAGCTCGTGAAATCCAGCTGCGTCCTCGATATCACCGATCCAGGGGGCCTGAGGCTGAACTTCGAGACGTTGAGCCGCCTGGCCGCCTTGGGCCTCGTTTACCGCCTCTCCTACCCTCACGACCTGGGCCGCCTCCCCGAGCTGCACGCCGCCATCATGCGCCATGCCGCGGCGTCATGATCGCTAAGCTCGTGCCCCTCAATCTCACTGCATGAGCATGCGCCTCCTCATTGAATGCGCCCGCGCCCGACCCGATGACGGCGCCATCCGGCGCGCGGCCGCCGCTGTCGACGACTGGGAACGGCTCCTCGAACAAGCCGATCGCCACGGCATGGGGCCGCTGCTGTGCTGGCGCCTCGAGCGATGCCCCGATGTGGTTCCGGCTGCCATTTTCGGCCGCTTGCGCGACCGCCTCCACGCCGGCGCCGCGAATAGCCTGAAACTCGCCGCCGAACTTGGCCGCCTGGTTGCGCTGTTCGATCAGGCCGGCATCGAAGTGGCGCCGTTTAAGGGCCCGGCGATCGCGTGGAGCTTGTATGAGAGCCCCGCGCTGCGGCAGATGAGCGATCTGGACCTGCTGGTGCGCCCGGCCGATGCCCAGCGAGCCGCCGATCTTCTGGTGGCCAACGGCTGCCGGCCCGGGTACGGCACGGACCTGCGCTTCTTCGGGTCGAACGGCGAGTTGCCGCTCACGTCGCCGGCCGGCGTCCCGGTGGACCTGCACTGGGCTTTGGCTCCCGCCTGTTTCCGCCACGCGCTCGATATGGACGGCTTCTGGTCGCGGCTTGTGACTGTCTCCATCGCTGGCCGCCCCATGCGCAGCTTGGCTCCCGAGGACCTGCTGGTCTTCCTGTGCATCCACGGCGCCAAGCATTTCTGGTGCTCGCTCCACTGGCTGTGCGATCTGGCGCGCCTGATCGACCGCAGGGCGCTCGATTGGGACGCGCTGGTGGAGTACTCGCGCGCGCGGCGGGTCTCACGCACCGTATCGGCCGGCCTGCTGCTGGCCGCGGATATGCTCGGCGCCGGTGTGCCGCCCAGCATCCTGGCCGGTGCGCGCGCGTGCCCCCACACGGCCCGTATCGCACGCCGCGCCCAACTGTGGGTCGGCGGCCGTCCGGTACCCCGGGGCCCCAGGGCATTGGAGTTCCGGTTCCAGCTCAGCCTGGTCGAACGACCCTCCGACAAGGTGCGCCTCTGCTGGGGCATCCTCGCGCCCACGCCTGCCGAGCTCGAATCACTCAGCCTGCCCCGCCCACTCTTCCCCGTCTACTACGCCTTCCGCCCGCTGCGCCTGATGGCCAAGTACAGTCGCCTGGCCGCCCGGCGGCTGTTCTCCTGACTGGCGCCGCATGATAAGGTGACGATTCCCGGCGCATATGACCACGGGCAGCTCCATCCTGCGCGCGAAGTACCGCAAACTGGCGGCGCAGTTTCCGTACTTTCCGCAAGCACTCCGATTGGTGTGGTCCGCGGCGCCGCGCTATGCCACGCTGTGGGCCGGACTGCTGGTTTTCCAGGGCCTGCTGCCGATCGCCACGGTGTATCTGACGCGGTCGCTGGTGAACGCGCTGGTAGCCGCGGTGCGCCCGGCCGCGCCCGTATCGGGAGGCCGGTCCGCTCTGCTGCTGATGGCTGCCATGGCCGCCGTGCTGCTGTTGGCGGAGGGCGCACGAGTGGTGGCGAGATGGGTCCGAACCGCGCAGGCGGATCGCGTGCAGGACTACATCAGCCGGCTGGTGCATCGGAAGTCGATCGCCGTCGACCTGGCCTTCTACGACAATGCGGAATTCTATGACCACCTGCACCGGGCACGCTCCGACGCCGGTTCGCGTTCCGTGGCCCTGCTGGAGAACCTGGGTGGAATGGTGCAGAACGGCATCACGCTGGTCTCGATGCTGGCGGTGCTGGCGCCGTTCGGGTTGTGGCTTCCGGGGGCGCTGCTGGCCAGCACGGTGCCGACGCTCTACGTGGTGCTGCGCCACGCGCTCGACCAGCACTACTGGCGGATGCGAACCACCTCGGATGAGCGCCGGACGTGGTACTACGACTGGGTACTCACGGCGGTGGAGACGGCCGCGGAAGTGCGCCTTTTCGGCCTGGGAGAACATTTCCAAAGCGCCTTCCAGACCTTGCGCGAGAGACTGCGGGCCGAACGGCTCCGCCTGGTCAGGAAGCAAGGGGTGGCCGAGTTGCTGGCGGGATTGTTCGCGCTGGGCGCCGCCGGCGCGGCGCTGGTGTGGATGGCGTGGCGCGCTTTCCACCACGAAGTCACACTCGGCGACCTGGCGATGTTATACCAGGCGTTTCAGCAGGGACTACAGCTCAGCCGTTCCCTGCTGGACGACGTCGGGCAGCTCTACGCCAACACGCTCTTCCTGGGCAACCTGTTCGACTTCCTGGCGCTGGAACCGAAGGTGGTGAGCCTAGTGGCCGCCAAGCCGCTGCCGGTGGTACGGGAGGCGATTCGCTTTCGCGGGGTATCGTTCCGTTACCCAGGCGCCGCCCGGCCGGCTGTGCGCGATCTCGATCTGGAGATTCCGGCAGGGCGCATCACGGCCGTGGTGGGAGCGAACGGGGCCGGGAAGAGCACCCTCATCAAGCTGCTGTGCCGTTTCTACGATCCCGAGGAGGGCGGCATTGAGATCGACCACGCCGATTTGCGGACCGTGGATCTGGATTCGCTGCGCGCGTCCATTACGGTGCTCTTCCAGCAGCCGGTGCACTACAACGCCACGGTTGCCGGGAACATCGCACTGGGCGACATTGCGTCGGCGCCGGACCGCGCGGCCATCCGGACCGCCGCCGAAGCCGCCGGCGCGGAGGAGATCATCCGCGGACTTCCCTCAGGCTACGACCACTTGCTGGGGCGCTGGTTCGAGAACGGAACGGAGCTGAGCGCGGGAGAGTGGCAGAGGATCGCGCTGGCGCGCGCCTTCCTGCGGCAGGCTCCCATCCTGGTGCTCGACGAGCCTACGAGCGCGATGGACCCGTGGGCGGAATCCGACTGGCTCGGCCGTTTCCGCCAACTGGCCGCCGGCCGGACGACGATGGTGATCACGCACCGCTTCTCGACCGCCAGAATCGCGGACATGATCCATGTGATGTCCGACGGCCAGGTGATCGAACGCGGATCGCACGATGAATTGATATCGGCTGGCGGCCGCTACGCAGAAGGCTGGAGCGCCCAAGCCCACGCTTAGCAGCCTGCCGGTGGGGAAGGCCTTCAACCTGCCTCCGGCCGGCCGTGGCGGGCTGCGGCGTCCGTGACTATCCCGTCGGCGGCAAGAGTCCGAGATCGTGAATTGGACCGAGGTCCGCCAACCGAAATAGGCGATAATTGACTGACAGAATGCTTCGACAGCAAAACAAACCCACACCAGGATTCGGTCCCTCACCGGAAGCCGGGCACACCATCATCCTGGCACTCTGGGCCGTGCTGATCTGCTGCGTGGTGGTTGGCTCGCTGTTGCCGGCCGCCAATCCGGTGATGGCTGCCATCGGGCGCCTCCACATCTGGGACAAACTGCAACACTTCGGTGCTTACCTGGCGCTATCGTTTCTGCCAGTGATCGGATTCCGGGATAAACGGCGGGGGCTTATGGCAGGACTCTCGATGTTCCTTCTAGGAGTCCTGATGGAGGCCGGCCAGCATTTTTCCCCCGGCCGCGCCGTGGAACTCGGAGATGTCCTCGCCAACGGTGCAGGCGTCAGTTGTGGCGCCCTGCTGGGCCTTCCGTTCCGCACCCTGATCGCAATTCTCTGAGCCGCGCGTAATTCCCTCCTGCGCGGCCTCGCCTCACCGACAATCTGAAACCTACGTTGCGACCCACCGGGCCGGAGGTGTGCCCACGCATCGGATTCGCCCATGCTGTCGATGCCGTCGGCCCGGGTCTCCGGAACGCTCAGCCCCGACGGACGGTAGCGTCTGTCCCACCCTGCTCCGCAAGGGCCCGCCATCCGGCGTTACGAGCCGGCAGGGAGGCGGCCCTCTCTCAAGACAGCAGACAACTGCTCCTGGATCTTCGCCGGCAGCGGCAGGGCCGAGACCTTGCGGACCGTCTCCTCAACTGGATAAACCGAGGAATGAAGCTGCAACGACCCGCCATCCCAAACCGCGTAGCACGCTTCCGGCCGCCCGTGCTTGGGCTGTCCCAGGCTCCCTGGGTTAACGATCAGTTGCGTGCCCACCCTTCGTTGAAACGGCAAATGTGTATGGCCGGTAAGCACGATATCGGCCCGGACGCCGCGGGCTTCCGCGACCCAGCGGTCCGAATCCGGCGGGCAGTATTCGTAGAGAGGGTCCGACGGGGTGGCGTGGCAGGCGAAGAACCTCACGCCATCCACCTCCCGTTCAGCCCGCAGCGGCAATTCTCGCAGGAACTGCTTCTGCGCGCCGGAAAGCACCGAACTCGTGAAGCGTCCCGTCGCCTCGGCCATGGACCGGAACCGGGCGGAACAGCGGGGGTCCTCGCCAGAGCCGGCCGAGTGGTCATGGTTGCCGCGCACGACCAGTGAAGCCTTCGCGCGCGCGAATTCGACGGCCTCCAGGGGGTTCGGCCCGTAGTTGACCAGGTCCCCCAGAATCCACAGTTCGTCGTACTCCCGGGGCAACACGCCGAGCGCTTCGGAGTTGGCGTGGATGTCGGAGATGATGACTATCTTCATTGGAGAGTCGCAGGCGGTCGAGTCCTTCGCGGCCGGCGGACCATCATCATACCAAACGGAGCGGGCCATGCCCGGCAATGCACCTTCAGTTGCCGGGAAACGCCGCTCCGTTGTACGCTAATGGTAGCGGTGGAGTTCGCTTAACCGTCGCCTTGCGCGGCCAATGACTCCTACGGTGGAATCGCCGTTGGAGCACGGCCGGCCGAGGTCCTTCCCGGTGATTCCCCAGACTACATTTTGGAGGACGAAGGCATGGAACGAGTGTGGTTCACCGCGGCCCTGTGGCTGGTTCTGGCGTTGATTGCGACGCTGCTGTCGATTTGGCTTCGAATCTCGAACGCGCTCTCGGAGATCGCCGTGGGAACCCTGGCGCAACTGCTGCTCGGGGGCGCGATCGGCGCCGGCGCGCTGGGGGCGAACTCCGCCTGGATCGCGTTTCTGGCCGGGAGCGGGGCCATCGTGCTCACGTTCCTGGCCGGCGCCGAGCTGGATCCCGCCATCTTCCGCACCAAGTGGAAGGAGGCCTGCGCCGTGGGACTGGTGGGGTTCTTCGGGCCGTTTCTGGGCGCGGCGGCGGTGGCTCGCTTTGCGCTGGGCTGGACGGTGCCGGCGAGCTGGCTGGCGGGGGTCGCGCTGTCGACAACCTCGGTCGCGGTGGTCTACGCGGTGATGCTCGAGCTGGGCCTGAACCGGACCGATTTCGGGAAAGCGATCCTGGCGGCGTGCTTCGTCAACGACCTCGGCACGGTGATCGCGCTGGGGCTGATCTTCTCTCCGTTCACGATGCGGACGTTGGTGTTTGCCGCTCTCAGCATCGTTGTTTTTGTGGTGCTGCCGCTCGCGACGCCCAAGATCTTCGGCCGCTACGGCGGGCGGGTCTCGGAACTGGAAGCGAAGTACATTCTCCTGCTGCTGTTCGGAATGGGCGGGCTGGCCGTTTGGGCGGGGAGCGAGGCGGTTCTGCCCGCGTACATCATTGGAATCGTACTGGCGGGGACGGTGGGCAAGGACCACGTCCTGGTGCGCCGCTTGAGGACCATGACGTTCGGGCTGCTGACGCCGTTCTATTTCATCCGGGCCGGGTCGCTGGTGTCGGTGGCAGCCGTGGTGGCGGCCCCTCTCGTGTTCCTGTGGCTGTTCTTTGCGAAGATGTTTTCCAAGATGATCCCCCTGCTGCCCACCATCCGGTCGTTCGATTACCTGGGGAAGGACGGCGTCTACTACACGCTGATGATGTCGACCGGGCTGACGTTCGGAACAATTTCGGCGCTGTTTGGTTTGAGCCACCACGTGATCAGCCAGTCGCAGTATTCTTACCTGGTGGCGACGGTGATCGGCAGCGCGGTGATACCCACGGCCATCGCGAACGCGCATTTTCTGCCCCGGCATCTGCTCCCGGCGGCGTTGCGAAAAGCGGCGGCGGAGGCCGAGGAGAGCGCATGAGCCTGGCGGAGGCCGAGGCGCGCCAGTTGCTCTCGTCGGTGGCGGGCGAACTGGAGCGGGCCGCGGAAGAAGGCGGGGAAGCCACCATCGCCGCGCGCGCTCGCGAACTGCTGGGCAAGCTGGAGGGGAACCGGTTTCACCTGGTGGTGGTCGGGCAATTCAAGCGGGGCAAGACGTCGTTGTTGAACGCGATCGTCGGCGAGGCGGTTCTTCCGGTGGCGGTTCTACCGCTCACCTCGGCCGTCACCACGCTGCGCTTTGGCGATCGACCGGGCGCGACGGTGCACTTCGAGAATGGCCAGCAGATCGCGGTGGGGCTCGATCGGGTTGCCGAATACGCCACCGAAGCCGGGAATCCGAGGAACGTCAAGCGGGTCGGCCGCGTGGAAGTCGGCTATCCGAGCGCCAGCCTGCGGGACGGCGTGGTATTGATCGACACGCCGGGAATTGCCAGCGTACACGCCCACAACACGCAGGCGACCCAGGGGTTCCTGCCGCGCATCGACGCCGCGGTGTTCGTGACCTCGCCCGAGCCGCCGCTGACCTCGGCCGAGAGGGATTTCCTCGAGGACCTTCACAAGCAGGTGGCGAAGATCTTCGTGGTCATGAACAAGGCGGACCTGGTTGAGGCGGGGCACCTGGCGGAGGTGGTCGGGTTCGCCGCGCGGTCTCTGCCGGAGGGGCTCTCCGGCGCGCCGATGTTTACGGTGTCCGCGAAGCAGGCGCTCGAGGCGAAGGCGAATCGCGACCCGGCGCTACTCGAGCGCAGCGGGCTGGGGGCGCTGGAGGCCGAGCTGGAACGGTTTTTGCGGGAGGAAAAGGGCGCGGTGCTGGTGCGTTCGGCCGCGCGGCGCCTGCTCGGACTCATGGCCGAGTACGGGATGTATCTTGCGTTGCGCGTGCGGGCCGTGAAGATGCCGGTGGAGGAACTGGAAGCCAAGATCGCCATCTTCGACGAGCAACTCAAGGTGGCGAAGCAGCAGCAGGAAGACAACGATCTTCTGCTGAAGGGAGTGGCCGCGAGACTCGCGAGCGGGTTTGAAGACGAGGCCATGGATTTCGCCGGCTCGCAGTCCGCTTCGATGAGCGCGGCGGTGCTCGAATTCATGGAGCGGTCGCGTAGCTTGCCGCGTCTCAAATTGGCGGCGGCGGCGGACCGCTTCATCGCGGAGCAGGTGCGCGAGGCCTTCGAAGCCTGGCGGGCCGAGTTCGAGCGGCGAGCCGCGGCCGGGTTCCGGGAGGCCACCATCCGGTTTGAGCGGAACGTGAACGAGGTGGGCCGCAAGGTCCGTGAGACGGCCGCGGGCCTATTTCAAGTGGGCATCGCGGATTTCGAAATGCAGGAGGAGCTGGTCTGGGTGGAACCCACCGGCTACTACACGGACCCGCTGCTGGACTGGGGCCTGGGCGGCGCCCCGCTGCTGCTGCCGGGCGCGCTCTACTACCGGCATTTGCGGCGCCGCGCGTCCCAGCGGGTGCGGGAGGAACTGGAGCGGAACGCCTACCGGGCGGCTTACGATTTCAAGCGGCGGCTGAACGAAAGCGCGTCCCGCTTCCGGCGGGAGCTGAACGAAAAGCTGAATGGGACCACGGAGCGCATCCGTGCGGCGATCGAGACGGCGCTGGCCAGGCACCGGCCGGGCGCCGTGGAGGCGGATGCATTCGCGAGGAAGGCCGAGGCGTCGCTGGAGAAGATCAAGAGGCTGCGGGGGGGCGTGGTTGGGGCGCTGGACTCGGTCGGGCAAGGGCCGTTGGAAGTATAATCGCTGGTGGCCTAGCTACTTCGTTTTGGGGCAGATGCTATGCAAGTATTCGGAATCTCTTGGCAGCTTGCCGTTCTTGGGCTGGTGGGTGGCTCTATCGCGATCTTGCTGAACATGTTGACGCTTGTAATCATCGGCAAGATCAATGAGACGCTCCCAGAGCGAGAGAGAATCAGTTACCTTAACTGGACCAGTACGGTTTACCAGCAGTACCGCCGTATCTATCCTCGCGGTAAGCTGGTGCTCCTGATTAGAATCGGCGAGCTCGCTATGGTCGTATGGTTCGTCGTGGCGGTGTGGCTCCTCGCAAGCGGAGTCCGGTGAACCCGCCGCGCTTCCGGAAGCCGGAGGCAGCCGCCCGGCGCGGGATAATAAGGCAGGGGGGACTATGAAAGTCATTGCGGATCTGTGCGTGATTCCGATGGGCGTGGGCGTGTCGGTGTCGAAGGAAGTTGCGGCCTGCGAGAGGGTGCTGGCCGAAGCCGGGTTGAAGACCAAGCTGCACGCCTACGGCACCAACATCGAAGGGGAATGGGATGCCGTGTTTGCGGCGATCAAGCGCTGCCACGAGGTGGTGCATGCGATGGGGGCGCCGCGGATTTCATCGACGCTGCGCTTCGGGACGCGGACGGACCGGGCGCAATCCATGGAGGATAAGATCCGCAGCGTGGAGGAGAAGCTGTAAGCTCAGGCTTCCAGGAGCGCGCGGCGGGCTAACTTCACGAGGTTGGCGTCCAGGGCTTCGAGGAGCAGCGGTTCGGGGCCGGCGAAAGCCTGCAACTCGGCGAGCAGGGCGGCGCGGTCGCGGGTGCCATCGAGCAACGAAATCAGCTCGCGCGCCAGCGGGTCCTGAATTTCGACCACGGAATGCCGCAACGTGGTGATGCGCGCGCCGCGCCGGGCCTGGATGCGGGCCAGGGCGGAGGCGCGCGGGCGAAGGCCGGGGATCACCAAGAAGGGCGAGGGCGCGGCGTGCAGCTCGACCAGGCCGGAGGCGCAGGCGCGCGGCAGCAGGTTCGCGAGGACCGCGTCGGCGTTGGGGCCGGCCTCGGCGGCCAGCTCATCGAACGCGACCGCGCGCGGCCAGGAGCGGCCTAGACAGAGCATCGCGGCTTGGGCGGCGGGCTGGTTGGTGCGGAGGGAAGCGCCGGATGGGACGCGGAACTCCTCTTCCGAGACCCGCACGGCCGGGCTNNAGCGTCTGGCGGAAGCGGCGGCAGGTGAGGAAATCCAAGTACTGCTGATGGCGGATACGCTCGCCCTGGGCGAGGCCGCGCAGGGCAGCGGCGACCTCCTCGGGGATGGCCGCCTCTTGCATGGCGGAGAATTGCGCTTCGGCGAGAAACTCCAGACCGTGCTCGCGGGCGTGCTCGATGAACTGGTGGAAGTAAACCGGCTGGTTCACTTCGGAGAGTTCGTCATGGAAGAGAATGGATGGGTTTTTCGATTGGAGGGCGCGCAACTCCTCGCGCAGGACGGGCGGGAGAGGCTCTGCGGCGGCCAGGAAGCGGATCAGATCGGTAGCGCGCTCGAGCGTGGTTTGCGGGTCGGCGATGCCGCGCGTGTGATAGAGCAGCATGTCGCGCACGATGTCGCGCAGATGCCAGCCCGGGTAGCAGTTGTAACTGACATAGGCCACGCCGTCGACCGCGAGCAGAGAGCGGCAGGCAGCCAGCAGCCTGTCGCGGACCGCCCAGGGAACCCAGGAGTAGACGCCGTGGGCGATGATGTAGTCGAATTCGCCGAAGTCGGAAGTGAGATCCGCCATGTCGAGGTGGCGGAAAGTGCAATTGAGCAATCCCAATTCGTCGGCCAGAGCCTGGGCCGTGCGGATGGGCGTTGCAGCGAGATCGACGCCCACGAAAAGGCTCTCGGGCAGCGTGAGCGCCATGGGNNACCGGGGCGGGTTGCATGCCGAAGAGGATGGCCAGCGCGGCCAGGTCGGTGGGATGCGTCTGGGCCAGCGGCTGACTATCGTAGAGGACCTGGTTGTAAACGAAATCCATTTCAGTCGTGGATCAGCAGAATGTCGCAGCGGCCGGCGCCGAGGGCGGCCAGCCGGCGGGTGGGCCAGTGCAGCGCAATCTTGTGGTAGTGGCAGGGGAAGGGAGCACGTCCCAGAGACTCGAGGGTGCGGGTGTCCCAGATGCGGAGCAGGCCGCCAGCGGAGTCTGTGTCCTGATTGAGGCAGGCGAACTGCGCGCCGTCATGGGAGAAGGCAAAGGCCGGTAGAGTATCGGGGGCCAGCGCCAGGCGGGCTTCGGCGTTGCTATCGAGAGCGACCAGAGAGAGGTGATGCTCGCGGGCGTGGGCATCGATCACTTCAAGCGCCAGCATCTGGCCGCGCGGCGACAGGCTGGAGAGGCCGGCGCCCGAGGCGATGCGCCGTAGCAGCCCGGGGGCGCCCTGGGGATAGGAATAGGTTCCTATCTTGAAGGGATACAAGGCCAGCGCGGCGCCTTCGATTTCGCAGATCTGGGCCACCTGCTCGCGCCCGAACAGAGTGAGCGCGCCGCCACGGGCCGCCATCTCGCGGATGCTCCAGCCGGGCAGGTCCAGGCCGGGCGCCGGCTCGCCGGAGGGCAGCCGGCAGCCACTCAATCGGCTGGAACCAGCCGCGGACGGGGTGTTACACAAGAAGACCAGGCCGTCCGGAGACTCGAGGAAACAGCCGGCTTCGACGGGGCGCGGCGGCTCCGTCTCCCAGACGACGGCTCCGGTCGCGATGTCGAAGACCCGGGCCAGGCCGCGGGTCCTGGGGAGATGGTCGTCTTCGTTGACCGCGGCCAGGTAACGCCCGTCGGTCGAGAAGCCGAGCGAGGCCACGAAGGCATCGAAGGGGAAGCTGCGGACGGCCCGGCCGGAGAGAATCTCGTAAAGGGCCAGATGGCGGTGCCCGATCAGGACGTAACGGCCGTCGAGCGTAAAGGCGAGCCGGGTGACGAGGAACTCCTGGACGGGGATCGAGCAGACGGATTCGAGCTCCACTCCTCAGAATAGCGCGGGGGGCCACAGGGGTGGCTGAAAAGCACCAGGCTGGTTTTGGACGGCCACCGGTGGTTGAGCTGGAGATTGAATCCACGGAACTTAGCCATTGGCATGCGACGTGCTACTAAGGAGGCTGAAAGCAGGGAGGCTGAGATATGCGAACCGGAAACAAATGGATCTACGTGGTGGCGCTGGCGTTCTCGTTGTTCGAGATCGTGCCGGTGAAGGCGCAGGAGCCCGGCGCAACGGCGCCAGCGCCCCCGGCGGGATGGCGAAAGATGGGAGAGGCGCCCCCGGCGAGCCCGCAACCTGTTCCTGCCCAACTCACTGTGCCGGCCGGGACCTGGATTACGATTCGAGTGGATCAAGCGCTCTCCAGCGACCGCAACCAAGTGGGCCAAAACTTCACGGCGAGCTTGGCTCAGCCGCTGGTTACTAATGGATTCGTGGTGGCCCACCGCGGCCAGACGGTCGCGGGAGCGATTAGCGAAGCGGAGAAGACCAAGGGAGTTTCGCACCTGGGACTGCAAATTACCGAAATGGGGCTGGCCGATGGCCGGCAGGTGAAGGTGAAGACTCTGCTGATGACCCTCCGAAGCTCCGCGCCGATGGGCAAGGACGAAACCACCGTCGGGACCTCGACCGGTGGCGGCACGGACAAGGAAGGGGCCGCCCCGACGGTAGGGGTGCTGCTCACGCACAAGAGGCCGACTGTGGTGTATCCGCAAGACGTGCTGACGTTCCGGCTGGAAGCTCCGGTGACTATCTCGACGGAGGCCTCCCCTGAGGCGTTCGAGCGGGTGACGCCGGGAGAGTACCAGCAGCGTATGTCAATGCAGCCGCGGGCCTCGGCGGAATCGGCTCCGCCACGCTACTACGGTTACTACGGTTACCCTTATTACTACAACTATTACTGGCCGTATTCCTGGGGGCCTGGCTTTTCCTTCGGTTGGGGTCCGCACTACTTCGGCGGATTCCGTGGCGGGTTCTATCACCGATAAGCAAAGTGCATCTATCGGCGTTCATCTGCGTTCATCTGCGGCTCAAGATGGTTCTTGAACACTTCTCCAACTACGGGGGCTGGGATCGGCCGGCCCCCGCCACGGGTTAGATTCCGTCCTCCAAATACGCTATGATGGCCGTCCAGTGGCCACTCGAGCGGAGGCGCGGTGAATCGAGGCTCTTACGGCGGCCTGAGCCGGTACCAGGTGCTGGTGCTGGTGGTGGCCTGGCTGGGATGGATCTTCGATTCGATGGACGCGACGATCTACAACCTGGTCCTGACGCCGGCGTTGCGCGAATTGCTGGGGCCGCGCAGCAGCCCGGAGAACATCGGCTGGTACGGCGGAATCATCCTGGCGATTTTCCTGGTGGGCTGGGCGGTGGGCGGCGTGCTATTCGGCATGCTGGCGGATTACCTGGGCCGGGCGCGGACGCTGGTAATCACGATCCTGATCTACGCGCTGTTCACGGGCCTGGCGGCGTTGTCGCACTCCTGGTGGGAACTGTGCATCTACCGGTTCCTGACGGCGCTGGGGATCGGCGGAGAATGGGCCGCGGGCGCCACGCTGGTGGCCGAGGTGCTGCCGGAGCGGCTGCGCGTAAAAGGCGCGGGCGTGCTGCAATCGGCCTGGGGCGCGGGGTATTTCCTGGCGGCGGGAGTTTCCGCGCTGCTGTCTCGCTACAGTTGGCGCGCCATGTTTCTGGTGGGGATTGTCCCGGCGGTGGTAGCCCTTTTCGTGCGGCTCAAGGTGCGCGAGCCCGAACGCTGGAGGGAGGCGCGCGCGAGCGGCCGCGAGCGGCTCACGCTGTGGGAGTTGTTTACGCCCGAGCACCGGCGCGACACGCTGGTGGGCTCGGCGCTGGCGTTTGTCGCCGTGTTCGGCCTGTGGGGCGCGACCAACTGGACGCCAACGCTGGTGCGGGAGATGCTCGGGCCGTTGGGGCGGAGTCCGGCCGAGATCACCAGGATGGTGAGTTACGCGGTGATGTGCCTGAACGCGGGCGCCATTGTGGGCTACTTCTCCTTCCCGCCGCTGGCGGAGTGGATCGGACGGAGGGCCGCGTTTCTGTGGATGATGCTGGGGGCGGCGGTGACGCTTCCGGCCACCTTCCTGCTTCCGGACTCCTACTCGAGGGCGCTGCTGATTCTGCCGGCGCTCGGCTTCTTCACCAACGGTATCTTCAGCGGGTTCCCGATCTACTTGCCGGAGCTGTATCCGACGCGCATACGGGCCACCGGCGCCGGATTCTGCTTCAACGCGGGCCGCGTGCTGGCCGCTTCCAGCCCATTTCTCACCGGCTACCTGGTGGTCCACCTGGGAACGTTTGCGCGGGCCGCCAGTTCGGTGGCCATCATTTACGTGTTAGGTACGGCGGTTCTCCTGTTCGCCCGCGAAACGAAAGGGCAAACGCTGGAGTAGAGGGCCTATGGCGAGGCTGCGACGGAAACGGTCGCGGGGACGCTAGAGACTCCGCCGACCGTGATGACCAGCGGGTAGTCGCCCGTCGCGAGCGCCGGAACCTGGATGTTGGCCTGCGCCAGGTCTACCAGCGTCGGAGTCAGGCCCAGGAACTGCACCGGCGCGTTGACGCCGCCGATGGTGGCGCTGAAGGGCAGCATCGCCTGTGAGAGCGGACTCAAGGGGGTTGCCGTTCCATCGGCAGGCGTCGCGGAGAGCGGTCCGATCCCGGTCAGGTACACGACGATGACCGAGCCGGCGGGGGCGGGCGACTGCGGGGAATTGAGCGGCCCCAGGCCGTTGGTCGCGATGGCGCGATTCTGGTACAGGAAGATCCCCGGCGCCGAGGCGCCGACCGTGACCGGGAACTCCTGGCTGATTCCCGACGCGGAGGTGACAAACATGGTCGCGGCGCCGGGCCCGATTTCCGAGGGGATCTGGAGGTTGATCTGCGTGGGACCGGCGTACAGCAGCGGGCAGATCGTCCCATCCACAAAGACGCTGACGCCCCCGAGAGTAGTGGTCAGCGGGATGCTCCCGGCCGGGGTGGCGCTGGCGGCGAATCCCGTTCCGAAGATGGCCGCCAGGCTGTCCGGAGAGACGCTACTGGTGAAGCTGGCTGCGTTGGCGACGGCGCTCACCACGGGAGGCGACTGGCAACAGGAAGAAATCAGAACCGGCGAGTTAGTGACCGTTATCGTAGAACCTTGTAGCGGATTGACCGAGCCGAAGATGTCTCGAACCGTTCGTGCCTGGAGGTCCTGAGGCACCGTGAATTGTTGGTTCTGGTAAGGGTTCCATATGATAAGGCCGTTGGCGCCGGTGGCCAGCGTCAGCCGGAGCTGCCAATTACCGGCCGCATCGATGGTCGCGCCCGTGAGCGAGGCGCCGAGGAGCCAATCGAACATAAAACGGTAGGCTAGGCCGGCCTCGGTCAGCACGCGAGCATCGTTCGACTCGGTTCCCACGCAGAACGACGTGGCGTGCCCCCAGGTGTACCAGTCATAGCGGCCCGAACCGAAGGCCAAATCGGCGAGATACTTGCGGACGATGTAGGCGGCGGCCAGGTCCGGCGGAGTGGCAGTGTCGCCGGAGGCGCCTTCGGTGTCCCACAGAGGGATCGAGCTTACATTGTTCTTCGCCAGCACGAGCCGCACATTCGCCATCGCCGCGGCCGTCAGCTCCGGAGGGGTCTCGTAGAAGTGGTAGCCGATGACATCCACGTTCGATGCGATGCCGGCCTGGAGGAGTTGATCGAGGTACCCCGGCATGTAGGCCGCCGGTGAACTGACCGTGTTACCCGGATCCACGGATTTGATGATCGAATAGGCCTCCTGAGTAAGTTGCGCGAGTTGGGCCACAGTGCCGGAGTAGTAAGTGGGATCGTTCGGCTCGTTCCAGATCTCGTAGTAGCGGATGGAGCCTTTGTAGCGTTGGGCGACGGCGGTGATGTAGTCGCGCCAGTCCTGTATGTTGGTGGGCGGGGCGGGCGCGCCGGCGCCGATATAGTTGACCAGGTCGGGATTCGAGGAAGCCCAGGACGGCGATTGGCCCAGCGTCAGCAAAATGTCTTTCACACCGTGCGCCTGGGCCGCGGCCACCCAGGTGTCGAGCGGCTCCCAATACCAGAAGCCTTTCTGGGGCTCGAGCGAGGTCCAGGAAGTGCCGGAGTCCCACAATCTCAGCGTGCCGAAGGTGGCCTGCGGCCAGGGCACCCCGCCGGAAACCGCGTTGCCAAAAGAATCCGTGAATCCAACGTCGTCCACCCAGAAGGCGCCCGTTACTGACGCCTGGAACATCAGCAGGATGGCGCCGGTGTCGTTCACCTGCCCGCTGGTGGTGAACCGCTGCCAGTCGGCCGTGAGGGTTACGGGCGTGGTGGCATAGTGATTGTAAGGCGAGTTAGTGTTCTGCAGGACCAGGTTCACCGTCATCCCAGGGTCGCCTCTGAGCCAGGCGGTCAGCGTGTAAGTCTGGCCGGGGATTACGGCCACTGGTTGGACCAGTTGCACGGCGTCGCCCGGCGGCACAGTCTGCACGCTCACCTTCTGCGACGACGTTCCGCCATGCGGATTGTTGGCGTCCTGCGAGTAAGCGACGGTGGGATTGGGAACGCCCCACGAGGAGTTATCGCCCCAAGCGACGGCGACACTGCCCGAGATCGGATTGTTTACGCCCACCGGGACGTAGGGCGGCTCGAAGCCGCTGTTTCTGAGCCGACTCTGGAGGAAGTTCCCCACGTGTATGCCGAAGAACGAAAGTGGGATCGGCCCGAGGTTGGGCGTGGGCGCAAACGAGCCCGGTGCGAAGGAGAGCGCGAAGTCGTCCACCCACACCGTGCCGGGCGTGCCCATAACGACCATCAGGTAGGCGCCCTCCGTCGTGGTGATGTATCCGTTGGCCGTCAACTGTTGCCAGTCCGCGGTCAAAGTAAGCGAGCTTTCGACATACGTGGCGTAAGGGGACGAGCCCTGTTGGATGAGTAGCGAGGCCTGCACACCGGGAGTTCCCCTCAGCCACACCGACGCTGTGTAGATGTTACCCGTCTGCAACTGGAAAGGCTGATAGAACTGCGCCCGGCCCGTGCCCACGCTGGAGACGACCACCTTCTGGCACGCGGCGCCCCCATGCGGGTTGTTGGTCTCCTCGGAATACTGGACGGTGGCGTTCGCCCAAGCCGAGTTCTCGACCCAACCGTTGGCGAGCCCTCCGGTGATCGCGCCGTTGTTCAGGCTGACCGGGAGGTAGGGCGGCTCCATACCGGGATTCACGAGAGGCACGGAGGTGACCGCGCGGGCGGAGGCCAGCGCGAATAGAAACGCCGCGACAGAGATGAGGGGCCTCAGCACGGAAGTCGGCTCCAGAGTCCAGGCTCGTCAGGAGTATAGCACGGCGGGATTCGGCTTCACTCGAAAGTGGTACGCGCCCTCACACCGCCAGCACGTCGTCCTTCTTGGCCACCAGCGAGTACAGCACGGGGGCCAGGAAAATCGAGAGCAGCAGGCGGGAGGCGAGGCCGCCGACGATCACGATGGCGAAGGGTTTCTGGGAATCGCTGCCGATGCCCGTGGACATGGCGGCGGGGAGCAGGCCGAGACAAGCGACCAACGCCGTGATCATGATAGGGCGCAGGCGCAGCAGCGCGGCGGCGTGCGTGGCCTCCAGGATGTCGCGGCCCTCCAGGCGCAGCTTGTTGATGAAGGAGTAGAGAATCACGCTGGTCTGCACGGCCACGCCCATCAGGCACACGAAGCCCAGCCCGGAACTGACGCTGAAGTTGGTTCCGGTCAGCTTGAGTGCGAGCAGGCCGCCGACCGGCTCGGTGACCAGCACGCTGAATATGATAATCATCGGGAACTTCAAGTTGCCGTAGAGCGCGAAGAGGATGAGCAGCATCAGCAGGATGGTCAGCGGAAGGATCACCTTCATCTGGCCCAGCGCGGCCAGGTACTCCTGGTATTCCCCGCCCCACTCGAAGCGGTAGCCGATGGGGAGTTTGACGGCTTCCGCCACCCTGCGGCGGGCCTCGCCGACGGCGCTGGCGAGATCGCGATCCTCCACGCTGTACTGCACTCCGCTGTAACGGGAGTTGCCCTCCCGATAGATGAACGAGGCGCCGTTCTCGACTTTGATATCGCAGAACTGGGAGAGCGGCAGGTGCTCTCCATCGGGGGCGGCGACCAGCAGGTTGCGGATGGCCTCCTCGTTGGCGCGGAAAGGCTCCTGCATGCGCACGATCAGGTCGAACTGCTCCTCGCCCTGGATCACCTGGGTGGCCACCTTACCGCCCATCCCGGTTTCGACGATGGTGTTGATGTCGGCGACGTTCAAGCCGTAGCGGGCGATCTTCTCCCGGTCGGGGGTGATGGTGAGGCTGGGCTGCCCGAGCTCCTGCACGATCGAGAGGTGAACGATCCCCGGCACCTGCGACATGACGCGCTTGGCGTCGCGGGCCTTGTCCTCAAGCACTTTCAAATCGGGACCGAAGATCTTCAACGCGAGAGAGCTCTTGAGGCCGGTCTCGGCCTCGTCCACGGCGTCTTCGGCGGGCTGTGTGTGGTTGAAGACGACGCCCGGAAAGGCGGTCAGCCTGGCGTCCATGGCCTCGATCAACTGCGGCTTGGTGCGAATGGCGCCCTGCCAGGCGGCGTCGCGGTAGGGCTTGAGACCGATATAGAACTCGTTGTTGAAGAAGCCGGTGGGATCGGTGCCGTCGTCGGGACGGGCCAGCTCGTTGGCCACTTCGGTGACCTGGGGAAAACTCAGCAGGATATTGCGAATCTGCGGGGAGAGCCGGGCGGCCTCGTCGAACGAGATGGTGTACGGTGTGGTAGCGCGTATCCAGAGAGCGCCTTCGTCCAGGTGCGGCATGAATTCCGCGCCGATGGAGGGGATGAGCAGCAGCGAGGCGCCGAAGACCGCCAGGCACAGCAGGACCGTGACCGCGCGGTGGCGCAGGCTCCAGCCCAGCATGCTCCCGTAAAGGCTACGAATCCCTTCGTAGACGGCGATGCGCGGCTCGTGAACGTGCTTGCGCAGGAAGAAGGCGCACAAAACCGGGAGCAGCGTGAGGCTGCATATCAGGGCGCCCACGAGCGCAAACGACATGGTGCTGGCCATGGGCTGGAAGAGGCGCCCCGAGGGGCCGGTCAGCACGTAGATGGGGAGATATCCGGCGATGATCACGGCCATCGCGTAGAAGATAGGCCGCTCCACATCGTGCGCGGCGGCGCGGATCACCTCGACGACCTTAAAAGGCTGGCCTTCCCTCGATGCCAGTTCCCGGAAGATGTTCTCGACCATCACCACCGAGCCGTCCACGATGATNNGTGCGCACGCTGAACAGGAACAGCCCCAGGATAATCAGCACCAGCAACATGCCGCGGAGCAGGTTGCCTTCCACGGTGCGGGTGGTCTCGCCGACCAGCTCGCTTCGATCGTAGAAGGGACGGATCTTCACGTCGGGCGGGAGCACGCGGCGGTTCAGGTCGTCGGTCATCTCTTCGACCTTCTTGAGCACCACCTGCGCCTGTTCGCCGATGCGCATGAGGATCACGCCCTCGACCGCGTCGTCCTGCCGCATGAAGCCGAACTCGCCGAGGCGCACCGCGTGGCCGATCTCGACCTTGGCGACGTCCTTGACATAGATGGGAATGCCGCCGCGCGTAGCCAGCACGATGCTGCCGATATCCTGCGTGTTGCGGACCAGGCCCAGGCCGCGGATGTAGTAGAACTGGCCGCCCTGTGTGTAGAAGCCGCCGCCGGCGTTGGCGTTGTTGCTGGACAATTGCTGGAACACCTGGGGCACGGTGAGGCCGTAGGCCAGCAGCTTATTGGGCTCGAGCAGAACCTGGTACTGCATGACCGTGCCGCCGAAGCCGGAATCGTCCGCCACGCCCTGTATGGATCGGAAGCGGCGCTCGAGCACCCAGTCCTCGATGGTCTTCAGGTCTTGCGGAGAGCGGTCGGGGCTTTGCAGCACGTAGCGGTAAATCAGGCCGCTGGGACTGAACAGCGGAGAGATGGTGGGCGCGACACCGCCGGGCATGGTGGCGTTGGGGATACGCTCGAAGGCCTGCTCGCGGGCAAAGTACGGGTCGGCGCCGTATTCGAAATTCATCTGGACCGAGGAGAGGCCGTAGAGCGAGATGGAGCGCAGCGAATCCAGCTTGGGAATGCCGGTCATCTCGACTTCCAGGGGCACCGAGACCAGGCGCTCGAGCTCCTCGGCGGCGTGCCCGGGCCATTGCGTGACGATTTCTACGTGCGGCGGCGAGAGGTCGGGATAGGCGTCGATGGGCAGATTGAGGAAGGCCAGCACGCCCCAGATCATCACCGCGAGCGAGGCCACCACCACCAGAAAGCGCTGCGAAAGAGCGAAAGAGACGATGCGGGCGATCATAGGGCGGCGTCCGTGCTTTCAGCGGGAGTCATTGATGAATTGGAGGAACAGGCTGCCTTCGGAGACCACCGGATCCCCGGCCTTGAGTCCGCTCAGGATTTCGACCTGGCCGTCCTGCTGGCCGCCCACCGTCACCACACGCTGGGCGAAGTGGCCGGACTGCGCCTGGAGGTAGACAAACGGCTCGTTCTGGGCATCGTGGAGCACGGCCGAGGCGGGCGCCACCAGCACGTTGCGCCGGGAGCGGGTGTGGACGATGGCCTCGACGAACATATCCTTTTTCAGGAGGCCTCCGGGATTGCGAGTGACGATGCGCACAGGCGTGGTTCGCGTGGCCGGATCCATCATGGAGCCGATGTATTCGACCACCCCGTGGAAGGTGCCGGGGATCGAGACGTTGGTTTCCTCCACCGTGTCGCCCACGCGGATGGAAGGCAGGTCGCGGTCGAAGATGTGGCCCTGCACCCAGACGGTCGAGAGGTCGCTGATGACGAAGCAGGTGGTCGCGCCCGCCTGAAGCAGCAGGCCCGGGGCGACCAGCTTCTGCACCACCACCCCGGCAATGGGCGCGCGCACGGCCAATTCGGGATTGATGGGGGTTCCGGCGCGCTCGGCTTCGTCGATTTCGGCCTTAGTGACTCCGAAGATCTTGAGGGCTTGCAGGCTGGTCTGGACGTCGGTGGCGGCGTCGTCAACGTCCGATTGCGCGCTTTCCAAATCCTTGGGGGCGGCGGCGCCGTTCTTAACCAGGTCGGCGGTGCGCTCCAGAATGCGCTGCGTCAGATTCTGGCGGTTGCGCGCCTTGCGGTAGGTGGAGATGGCGCCCGCGACGTCCGGGCTGGTCACGTAGAGCAACGGCTGACCCACGCCGACCAGGTCGCCCGTATTGACCAGGATGCGCACCACCGGCCCGCCGATCTGCGTGATGGCGGGAGTGGTGCGGTCGGTGTTCCAATCCACGGTGCCGGTGGTGCGCACCACCACCGACCAATTGGCCGCGGTAACGGGCGAGATTTTGAGATGCGCCAGTTGTTCTGGGGGAACCCTGAACAGGCTGGAGGCGGCGGGAGTGGTGTCCGGGGCGCCAGCCGAAGCGGGCTGGGGTCCTTTGCAGGCTGGCTCGAACAAACACGCGGCTGCCACGAGTGCGGCGAAGAGCGTCGAATGCTTCATGGAATCACCTGTGCGCCCACCGCCGAATTGACCTGCTCGGTGGCGGCCATGTAGGCGGCCAGCGCCTGCCGGTAGGCGAGCTGCACGGCGCGGTAGCTGCGCTCGGCGTCCAGCAGATCGAGCAGGGTGGCTGCGCCGCGGCGGTACGCATAGAGGCTGATCTCGCGCGAATCCCGGGCCTGATCCAGGTAGCCGGATTCGAAAAGCGTGGCCACCTGGTCGCTGCTCTGGAAGGCTTCATAGGCGTTGCGAACGTCGGAGAGAACGGTGACGCGGGCGGCGGCCTCCACTTCGCGGGCCTGGCGCGCCGCGAACTGGCTGCGCGCGATCTCGCCCTGGTTGCGGTTGTGGATGGGGATGTCGATGGAGAGCCCAAAGCCAACGCCATTTATGGGGCCGTTGCGCTTGTATTCGCCCTCTGCGGTGAGGTCGCGGGCGCGGTTGCCGTAGGCCAGCGTTACGGTGTCGTCGGCCAGCTTCACGCCGCTCTGCGCGCCGTGCAGGTCCGGACGGTTGGCCAGCGCCTGCTTCTCGAGCTCCTCCGCCAGAACCACGCGCCGCTTGTGCTCGAGGGCGCCGGAGACGTCATAATCCGGCGCGATGTTCTGGTAGCCCAGCAGTTGGCGGAGGCCAACTTTGCTCAGCGCCAGGGCCAGATCCGCCGCCGCGACGTCCTGTTCGAACTGCAGCTTCTGGAGGGCGATCTTGAGATAATCGCCCTTCGAGATGTCGCCGGCCTGCATGCGCAGGCGGTTGATCTCGACCACGTTCGAGAAATCCTTGAGATCCTGCCGGGCCAGCTCCAGGTTGGACTTGGCCAGCAGCGCGCCGATGAAGGCCTGGGCCACCTGGTAGCGAAGCAGGCGCTCGGCGTCGGCCACGCCGCGGCTGGAGACGTCGGTCGTGTCTTTAGCCACCTGGATGCGCTTGTTGCGCTTGTCGCCGCGCTCGATCATGTAGCTGATCGACTGGAGGAACTCCTGGTTCTGACTCAGATTGTCGAACGTCATCTGGCTGGGAGAGAAGATCTGGAAGTCCTCGTTCACCATCGAGTAGACCGGATTGGGCTTGAGGGCCGCGGTAGTCTCGCCGGCGCGCGCCTGGTCGATGTTGAGCCGCTGGGCGAGCAGGGTCTGGTTATTGAGCAGGGCCATTTGCACGGCCTGGTCGAGGGACAGGACGGGGGGCGGTGCAGCAGGGGCCGTCTGGGCGTTCAGAATCCCGCCCACCGGCGATAGCAACATGAAAACAAGCGGGTAGAGATGTCGTTGGCCGCGTAAGACCATCCAGGGACTCCTCACTTCATTGGACTACAAACAGGCCCCGGATGTTACAGGGTTTTTGTGGGGCAGGCCCTCGGCCTGCGGCGGCCTCTCAGGCCGCTCGCACGATCCAAACGATCTCGTTGTCCTCGGCCGGCCTCTGTTCATCGCCTTCCGCTGGCACGACAGTCTTCCGGC
>PMEV01000375.1 GCA_003154855.1 Bryobacterales bacterium | reverse complement strand
GAATTCCCACCGACCAGGAGCCGCCGGCGGCGCGATGAAAACCGGAGTTTGAATGTTTCGGAGAAAAGGAGATCACCGATGTCGCTGCTGTTAGTCGTCGTAATCGTTGTGCTGCTGCTTGGCGGCGGCGGTTGGTATGGCCGTGGCCGGTGGTACTAGGGCTCCGGTCCCCGGCGGCTTTCGCTCCCGGCTTTTCCTGCGCGGCTTGGCGGCCGGGGCGATTGCCGGGCGAGGCTGGCTAAGACACGTGTGCGCGGCCGCCTTCACGGCGGCCCGAAGAATCCGCTGTAGCCGTCTCGGCAGGTTGCCCTGGCGGCGTGGTGCGATTAGCGCTTTGGTTTCGACGGCCATTGTTGCGGCCACCCTGGTTGCCGGGGGAATCTACTACGTCTGCTTCGACCGAACCGGCCTGCCCGACATCGAGGCATTCAGCCGGTTCGAGCTTCCCACCATCGGCCACGTCTACGACATCCACGGCCGGCCGCTCGCCGAAATGGCCTCGGAATACCGCCAGATCACCGGGTATGACGAGATCCCGCCCATTGTCCGCAGCGCGATCCTGGCCGCGGAAGACAAGAACTTCTTCTCTCACAGCGGAGTCGACTACTCCGGATTCGTTCGCGTACTCTGCAAACTCAGGATCCGAAACCTGATCGGGCGCCTTACGAAGATGGGAAGCCGGGACTCGGCCAACACCGCCAATATCTTCCCGCAGGGCGGATCGACCATCACCCAACAGCTCGTACGCGGTTACTTTCTCAAGACCATGACGGCGCAAGAAACCAGCGATCGGCTCCAACACGGCCAGGTTTTGGCTCGCGTGTTCGCATGCGTGATCGGCGCGCGAATGGTCAACATGCTGTTTCGGAAGCTCGAGGAGATCCGGCTATCGTTGTGGGTCGAAGCGGAGATGCAAGCGCGTTTCGGCTCGAAGCGTCGCGCTAAGGAAGAACTCCTGGCGCGGTACGCCAGCTTGATTTACATGGGAAACGGCCAGTATGGGTTGGCGCGGGGAGCGGAATACTATTTTGGCCGGCCACTGGCCTCGCTCACCCCGGATGATGCGGACAAGGCGGCGCTGCTGGCAGGCGCCGTAAAGTCGGCTCGTTACTACGCGCCGAATGCGAGCCAGATCCGGAGAGTCTTCGAGCGCAGGAATCGGATACTGGCGCTTATGGCGGCGCGCGGCTCCATCTCCGCGGACCAGGCCAGGAGAGCCAGTGAGCGCCCCATTGTGACTGTGCCGTGGCACAAGGACAGGATAATCGCGACGTCTGCGGTCGTTGAAAACGTCCTGGAAGAACTCACAGGCCGCCACGCCGATCTCGGCGAGAAGGACCTGTTGCAGGGGCATATCCAGGTTTACTCGACGGTGGACGCCCGGGTGCAGGAAATCGCGAACCAGGCTCTGGAGCACGGGCTCTTGCGGTACGAGCAACGGCACCCCCGCTCCAGCGGCCTGGTCCAAGGCTCGGTGGTCGTGCTGAGAAACCGCGATGCGAGTATCCTCGCCGAGACGGGTGGCCGCCAGTCCTACCAGGACCGCTCCAGCGCCTTCAGCGACTTCAACCGCGCGACCAAGTCGCAGCGGCAGCCCGGGTCCGCCATGAAACCCATTGTGTATCTCGCGGCGTTTCGGGAAGGCACATTCAATCTCGACACTGCGGTGCCAGACGAACCCATCAGCGTTCCCAATGGCCCGGAGCAGGATGCGAAAGCGATCTCGAACTACGACGGCCAATTCAAAGGCATGATCCCCCTGCGAATGGCGCTGGCGGAATCCAGAAACGCCGTCGCGATCTGGGTCACCGAGCAGATCGGCATTTCAAGAGTCCTGGAGACGGCGCGCAAGCTGGGGATTCGCACGCCGTTGCACCCTTACGTCACCACGGCCCTGGGAGCGTCCGAAGTGAACCTGCTGGAGCTTGCCAACGCCTACCGCACCATCGCCTCGGGTACTCTCACCCAGCCTCACGTCATCCGCCAGATCGTCTTGGATTCGGGCCAGGTGATCGCCGATAGCGGACAGGGGACGCATCCAGTCGGCGTCGATAGCGGCGCGTTGTCGCTCATTCAGGAAGGTCTGCGCGGTGTGGTGCGCCTTCCCGGAGGCACGGCTCATGCACTGGACTCCCAGGCCTTCCCGCTCGCCGTTATGGGAAAGACGGGCACGACTAACGGGTTCAGGGACGCGCTCTTCGTAGGGTCCACGTACGGCCCCGAAGGAATCACCGTGGCCGTCCGCATAGGCTTTGACGACAACCGTTCCCTGGGAGCGAACGAGACCGGTGGCAGGATTGCTCTCCCCGTGTTCAAAGAAATCGTGCTCCGCGCATACGGCGAGAAGCTGGTAGGGCCTGTGCCGGAGTTTCCGGCCGAGATGGAGCAGAGAATCGACGTCTATCTCAATGGCGACGCCGGGGAAGTTCCTCGCGCGCCGATGCCAGAAGCCCCGCCAGTGTTGCTGCAAATCCGGCGCCCCGAGAGACTGCGGCCAATGAGCCTGGCCGCACTCATTTCGGAAGCGGCGCCACCGCAGCGGTAACCGCCGCAGGATGCCGCAGGTCCACGTCCACAGCCTGCAACTGACCGAGTTCATTGAGAACCTGCGCCCAATCGTTGGCATCGGTCTTGGTCGAAATGGGAACGCTAAGGTCCCGGTAGAAAGCGAGGATGTCGCTTCGGAGCTCTTGCGGCACTTCTGTGTAGTGGCCCTGCAACTTATGCAGCAGCCGCGAGTAGGCGGTATCCATCAGCTTGTATTGCCCCGCCGTGGTGAAGGTCCCCACATCCAGATTGTCGTTTGGCAGCTTAAGACGGCCCGCGCTCTGTTCCGAGAGCAGCTCGCGATAACGGTCAATCGTCGAGTTGAAGCTGGCCATGTACATCTTTTCGGTCTCGGGTGTCAGCCTCTTAAACGACATCGCCCGCAGCGGGCCTACCCTGGGCATAATGCGGAACACCACGGTCAGGATCTTCGACCGGATCCCCGGCCGGCTGTAGGTAGAGCCCCAGTTCTTTTCGTAGCTGGAACGGGATAGATTATAGAGGAACGTTTTGCGCGTAGCGCTGGGAACCTCTTTCATGATTTCCTGTTTCCGGATTTGCCAGGCCACTCTCGTGAGGGCCGGAAAAACCGACCCGACCGCGCGACGATACGATCCGATGGCCAGATCGACGCTCAGGAACGCCTTTTCCAGCCGCATTCCATAGGTATCCTGGAACGCCCGATCGAGCAGGGGCTTGGCGACTTCAAAGCCGATGAAGCTCTTGTATGCAGCGGAGGCATAGCGGCCCTTGGCCGCCTGAAAGACATCGAACGCGAACTCCGTCCTGGCGTGGGCAGAGGGATCTTCGGCATACGTGACCAGCTTTCCGAACTTCACGCCCAGCTCCGGGTAGAACAGAGGAACCGCCCGGTTGACAGCCAGTGGGTGGCCATTGTTGTCCGCGGCGTAGTGCGACAACGCTCCCAAGGCGAACGCGTACTCGTCAAGATCCTGGGAATCGCGGATCAGGTTGAGGACGAAATCTCCGCTCCGGACGTAGTGTGTCAAATCGCTGAAGAGCTTGCTGCCGAACGGGTAGTAGCCCAGATCCTGAATAATGCAGCCCCCGTAGGCGTATGCGTGCGCCTGCTTCAGTTCTTCCGGAGTGGCCGCCGGGAACCGTTTCAGTAGCAGCGGTCGGATCGCACTGTCCCAGGTCGAATCGANNCAATTGCCAAGGCCGCGGTCATAATACCTTGCTTGGGCACGTTCGTGACCACCGTCACCAGCGGCTGCTATCTCGCGCCTGAGCCTGTCAGCCACGGCAGATTCCGCACTCCAGATGCAGATTCTGCATCTCTGCCCAGGACCTTCAGCCTCCAAACGCTGGGGGTCTGCTATGGACCGTCCCGTGCTAGGAAACATGGGCAGCCCGACGGGCGAAGGGGAGGGCTTATGAAGAGAGCGGATAACAAGATGGGCGGGTTTCAAGAGATCCTCGAGCGAAAAGAGGCCGA
>PMEV01000129.1 GCA_003154855.1 Bryobacterales bacterium | reverse complement strand
CCGAAGTTGCCCTGGCCGTCCACCAGGGGGTAGCGGAGGCTGAACGGCTGGACCATCCTGACCAGGGCGTCGTAGACCGCGCTATCACCGTGGGGGTGGTACTTGCCAAGAACTTCGCCGACGATCTTGGCGCACTTCCGGGTGGGCCGGTTGTAGCTGAGGCCCATCTCATGCAAACCAAAGAGGATACGGCGGTGGACCGGCTTCAGGCCGTCGCGGACATCGGGCAACGCACGGCCGATGATTACGCTCATGGCGTAATCCAGATACGACCGGCGCATCTCGTCTTCGATGTTGACCGGAATCAGGTTCTTGCCGGCGCCCGGGCCCAGCGGAATCTGGGCGCCGCCGCCCGCTGGCGGGGCCGGTGGCGTGGGCGGAACCTGAGGGCTGTCTGGTTGCTCGGAATCGGCCAAAAGCGGCTCCCGGAGGCGGGGGCTCGTCTTCCCCTTTTCTTCGCCTCTTGCGAAATCGGATTCTGATCCTCTATTTTAGCAGAAACACATTGCAGCAAAAGGGAGTTTATTGCGGCTTAGCGTCGAATTTCAGCTTGTGTCGCCGAGGCGGCCGGCCGGGAGGTTGGGCGGCTGGTAGGGGGGCCGCAGATCCCGCATCAGCTCGAAGACGCTGGGGTGGATCTCGGCGCCGTCCGGGATGTAGCGCGGGCGGCCACGGGGGAGCATCCAACGCCGCAATGGAGGCCGGAGCCGCATGTCCACGTAGCGCTTGGGCCAGTACTCGAAGATCCACCAGGCGCCGTGCAGCGATTTGTGGGGCGTTTGCGGCGGCCCCATGGCGGCCAGAACCTCAGCCCTGCGCGCTGCATTCAGCTCCAGATGCGCCTCGACCGCCTGGTCCAGCATCCACTCCAGAGCGATTCTGGCGAGCCCGCTCTCCTCGATCGGGTAGCCGCCACCAATGTCGGAATGCACGCCGGCGAACCAGACCTGGCGGATATCCTGTCCCAGAACCGGCGCACTCCACAGGTTCTGGCGGTAGAAGCAGCGCCGCTCGTCGATGGAGACGGCCTGCCGGCCAGTGTGAATGTCGGGGTTGGCGGCCGTGAACGGCAAAGTGACGGGAGAGTAGATCCAGCCCACCGAGCTGACCGTATCCCACAGGCCCACGAAGTGCGGCTTGCATTCGCGCGAGAAGGTATCCCGGAACTGCCGGCCCAGTTCCTGCCATTCGGCGAAGGCGTCGCCCTCGGCGGGAGCATTCCTGGGCCGATGCCTGAGCATGCGGATCGCGTAGGGAATCAGAACCTGGTTGCCCTTGCGAATCAGGCCGAAGACGTACAGCAGCGCGGCCAGCGCGCGCACGGCATAGGCGCCACGGCTGAAGCCGAACAGGTATACCCGGTCGCCCTCCTCGAAGTTGTCCATCAGAAACTGGCAGGCGTCCGCAATGACGGCGTTCAGTCCGTAGCCGAAGGCCAGCCCGCACATCCGGGTCCACCATTTCTGAAACTTGGTGAGCGCGTTGGGAGCGCCTAGCGTGCCCACGCCCGGATGATAGTAGACCACCTGGGTTCGAGGGTTGGCTTCCAGCATGCTGTACAGCCGGACCACGTTGGAATTGGTGGGGCCGAACTCATTTCCGGTTCCGTCGCAGCAGATGACGATGTTCTTCGACGTCGCGCGCCTCCTCTTAAACTTCCGTACAGCTCTTCAGATAGCGTACCCGGTCCAGCAGATCTACGCGAATGGAAAGATCGCCGTTGTTTCGGAAATGGTAGCAGTGCTGGGGCTGGTTCTGGGCCTCCGACTTCAGGAATTTGGTCAGATGCGCCGTCAGGTGGTGCTCCCCGGTCCGGTGGGTCAGCACGGCCTGGTAGCGCCGACCGGCCCGGGCCGCCGAGAGCCAGGCGAGCGCGTCCGGGTGCGGAAGGCCGTGTTTGCCGTTGCCGGAAATCAGGTAATACTCGGCCGGAATCCTCTCGAAGAAGGTTTGGTCCAGACTGTGGTGGCTGGCATGATGCGGCACCTTCATCAGGTCCACGGCGAACTGGCCGCCCCGGGGCATCCGGCCGCACCGCTCAAGAGCCGCGAGAATGAGATCGCCGCCGCAATCGCCGGGGAGCAACATGCGGGCCCGCTGGAATTCCGCCAGCAGCACGATGCTGGAGAGATTCTCCGCCGTGCGATTGGCGAAGTCCGCCAGGCAGGCCGTTTTCTGTTCCTTCTTCCACAGCCTGCGCAGATCGTCGAGGGCGGTCTGCCACGGACCCAGCACGGTCAGCTTCAGCCCGCCGAAATCGAGCGGCTCGGCGGCTTGTTCCGCTACGACCAGACCGGTTGCGAAGCCGTCGTTGACGGGGATGCACAGGCTGGTTGCCGCGGCTCGAAGCGCGGCGCCTTGAGCGACGCTGGCCGGACCTGGAGGTCCGGCGCGGTCGAAGCTGTTGTGCCACAGCTCGCCGATCTGGCACAGCTCCGGTTCGCTCCGTTGCCTGGCGGTGACCAGGCCATCCAGCAGGTCCAGAACGCCGTGGATGTGGTCGTCGTCGATATGGCTGACCAGGGCCAGCTCCAGACGCGGATTGTGCAGGGATTCGAGGCGGGGCTTGAGAGTCCGGGCATACGTACCGCCTTCGCCGCCGTCGATGAGCAGAAAGCGCGGGGCCCGGGCTGGCCCGTAGTGCAACAGCAGGCAATCGCCAGCGCCGGCCTGCAGCGCTTCCAAACTGAAGATCACGCCGAACCTCCTAGAGCGACCCGATGGCGCGCAACACGTCCACCAGGCCATGACCCTGGAAATATCGCTCGCGCCCCAGGTCGGTCGCCGTGTCGCACAGAATCTTTTTGACGCGCGCCGGATGGCCGATTAGCTCGCGGTGCCGCGCCAGCAGAAGCGCCGCCGCGCCGCTGACGTGCGGGGCGGCCATGCTGGTGCCGTCCATGACTTCGTAGCCCTGGCCCGGCACGGGAGCCACGATCTTCTCTCCGGGGGCGACGAGATCGGGCTTGGCCCGCCCATCGCCGGTCGGCCCCCGGCTCGAAAAATAGGAGACGCCGTAGTGGTGCGGCATGGAACGGTGCGTGGCGCCTACGGTGATGACCGATTCCGCGTTGCCGGGGTCCGTGATGCTGCTGGCGCGATAGCTCTCGAAACCGGCAAACGCTCCGGCTTCCTGAAGACTGTAGCCCATGTTCCCCGCCGCCGCCACGACCACCACCCCGCTCGCGACCAGGCGCTCGCACTCTTCGCAGATCGGCGTGCGCCCGCAGGCGAAGCTGGCCACGTTGTGGGGGACCGAGAGACTGAGGTTCGCGCCGTGCACCAGCAAGACATCCTTGCTCGAATTCAGGTAGCGGATGAACTGCAGCGCGGCCATGATCGTGAACTCGTCGCTGCCGCCGGGCCCCACCACGCGGAAATCGTACAGATCGAGGTCCGGGCAGACGCCTTGGAGNNGTTCCGTGGCGATCGGCCGGCTTCTCGTAGTTATCCGTATGGTGCGGCACGCGCAGGAAGGGATCGAGCAGCGCCCAGTTGAGCGGCCGGCCTCGCAGCAAAGTCCGTTGCAGGTCGTCCGTAAGGTTCTGGCGCTCCAGCGCAGGGAGCTGGTCGAAACAGGAGGGCTTCCGAGATGGCGGCGCGGAACGTTGCGCGCGGTGCAGCAGTTCTCGAAGCCGCGTGAAGTCGTAGGTGCACCGGACGCGGCTGGGATTCTCGAAGTGGTCGTCGGGATCGCGTTCGCTCCCGTCGCGCCTGCGGAACGCGGGATGCGTGGCGTCGATGCCAGAGTCCACCACCGCCCAGCGCAAAGCGCCGCAATCGATCTGGAACAGCCGGCGGGCGGCGTCCGCCTTCACCGTCTCGCGCGACAGCCAGACCGAGACCTCGACGCGGCGATTGAAGTTCACCGTCCACAGCAGTCCGTGCCGCCGCTCGGCCAGATCGGGCGGCCTTTCGATCCTGGCGAGGAGCGCCTCCCAGTCTCGCTTGGCCGCTGTCTCGATCCGGTTCAGAAGTTTCTGCAGGCGCCGAAGCTGGGCCTGGGAGTCGGGAGAGCGCCACCAATCGGAAAGCGGCAGGACGTCTTCGACCAGTTCCGCCAGCGTCAGGTTGGCCAGCACCACCGATTCGTTGAACAGCAGGAAGGGGGTGCCGGAGCCGAAATCGCCGCTGTCAGCCTGCCATTCGGGCCGCTTCTGGAGGCGCTCCCGCAGGCGCCCGCACAACTCCTCCGGGCTGCTGTCCTGGTGAGGCGTCAACAGCAATTCCTGACGGCTCTCGCCGGGGTGCTCCGCATAAGCCACCCACACGTCGAGCAGAATCGGAGAGTCCTGGGTCCAGCGCGCGCGGCGCTTCCCAGGGCCGGCGCCGTAAACGATGCCCTCAATTTCTTTTCTATTCATGGGGGAGGAAGTGCGTGGGCCGATGATCGGAGACAACAAGCCGCCTCCAGGATAAGGGGCGCGCGCGGCCGCGGAGCGGGGAGGAAAGATGGAAGTGATTGAGGGGCTGGGAGAAATAACTGGGGGACGAGCTGTGATTGCAAAAGGTCTCATCGGCGCGGGCACCGGAGGCGCCGATCCAGAACCTCGTGCGGCCCAGAGGCGCGGCGCACTACGGGCTGGGAAGGACGCTGCACGTGCTGTTCGACATCCTGACCATCCGCTTCCTGCCGACTCACTGCACGTGCCCGATGCACTTCTTCGGGAGGTTCGGATTGCCGGGCACGGGATTGAACGGCGGCATTCCGGGCTACCTGGCGGGCGCCCTGCTGCTGCCGGCCGGGCTGATGATGTTCAGCACTGGCCTGCTGGGCGAAGTCATGATTCGCAGCTGCTTCGAGAGCCCGGGCCACCGCATCTACGCGGTGCGCGCAATCCGCTGCCGGCGCGGGCACAAGGCGCCAANNGGCGCGACGAAGTGCGTGCCGCTGAAAGTGGATAGGAAATTGTAGAGCGCCACCGTGTTGGCGAGATTCATCACCGTGACTTTCAAAGTGGTGCGCCAGCGCTCGGCGTGGAACAGGTTGTCCGTGCCGGCGCCCAGGTCGAAGATGTTGCGCGGCGCGATGCGCGGCGGGTTATGGTCCGGATCGAAAATGCCCGGCGCCGGAATGACCAGGCGGGTAGCGCCGTAGTTGGACGACGAGCAGGACGCGATGGGGCTCGAGAGCGTGGCCTGCTGGCCGCCGCAGTAGAAGCCGATAGCGGCTTGCTGATCCGCCGTCAGGGCCAGCGCCGAAGCCAGGTCGGGAACCGAGCCCGCCACCAATCCGCTGTCGAAGCGCCAGGTGAAGCCAACCCAGGGGCCGTTGTGCGGACGCTGGTAGCGCATGTAGGTGGTCTGCTGGAAGGCCTGATCGTGGTCGATGCGGAAGACACCGGTATCCAGCGGGGAGTTGAAGATCAGTCCGCCGTTGGAGGGTCCGAAATAGCGGGCCCGCGTGTGGCCCATGGTGGTCGAGATCTGGAAGCCGCGCCAGTTGGTCGAGCCCACGCGAACCGAGACGCCGTCGTTTTTCGATTCGCGCCACGAGATCGGGAAGGTGATGGGGGTATTAAACAGCGTGTCGAAATCGAAGGCGTTGCTCGTGAACTTCCAGAAATAGTCCGCATCCACTTGCAACAGGCGGCCAATGCCGCGCTGGAGGCCTGCGTTGAATTGATTCCTTCGCCCGGACTGGAGGGGCTGGCTGGCGTAGGCCCCGAAGACGTTGGTGGCCAGTCCGCCATTGCCGGTCGCGCTCGAAAGGATCAGGTTCTCGTTGAAGGGCGTCTCGAGCGTGCGCGAATAGGCCGTGCGCAACACCAGGTTGGCCGGCTTGAGGAGGTACGACAAGCCCAGCCTGGGTTCGATGCCGGTGGCCTGGCTGAGGCCGTCGTAGCGGTCGAAGCGCAATCCCGCCACGATCGTGAGATTGCCGAGCGTCATGGAATCCTGAGCGTAAAGCGCCGCCTGGTTGATGTTGGCCTTGCCGGTGAACTGGAACAGACTTCCGCCGCGCGTGAGGTCGAATGGGACCAATCCGGGGTTCAGATTGGGATTGGCGGTGAAACCCAGCCCCGCGCACAGGCTGGGATCGGTTACCCCGGGCAGAGCCTGCGGGTTTCCGGACTGATCCAGGCACACGGGATTGAACACCGGGTCCGTGACCCCCAATTGAAAGTTCTCGCCGAGGCGCGTCTGCATGAGCTGGACGCCGAGTTTCAGGTTATGCTTGCCACGTACCGCCGAGACATCGGAACGCAAGCCCCAATTGGTGAGGCTGCGGGCCTGGCCGATGGTGACGGGGGTGTCGTCGAATGGATCCCGGCTGGGGTAGTAGCCGGCCCGATCGCGCCGGAAGAAAGTGCTCACCGTGAGCAGGGTTCCCGTACCGAGGGTTCGCTGGTAGCCGGGGGCGATGTCGATGGTGGCGACCTTCTGCCGCTGGTCCTGAAGGGGCTGATCGTAAGTGGCCGGGACCTGGAACCAGTTGCGGGCCAGAAAGACGTTCAAATGGAAAGTACCCTTGCCCGTGGGCTGCCAGTCGGCGCGGTCGAAGAAGGTCTCGTTGTTGCCGATGGCGTGCATCGGAAAGAGCTCCGGCGTGTCGAGAAAGCGGCCGGAGCGGAGCGCGTTGAGGGCCAGGAAATTGCCGAACTTCGGGCCGCCCAGCGCCAGGGTGGTCTCCTCGGAGAGCGTGCCAAACGAGCCGTAGGAGGTTTCGAAGCTGCCGGTGGGTTTGGATTGGCCCAGGCCCGACCGCGTCATCGCGTTGATCACCAGGCTGGTCTTGTCGCCAAACTCGGCCGGCGGCGCACCCGAGATGATTTCCATGGATTGGATGGCGTTGGTGGGGATCTGGGTCGAGAACTGCTTGCTCTGCTGATCGCTGATGGGCTGGCCGTCCACCGAGAAGGTCACCTGGGCATGATCGCCGAGGGGGTGGAAGAACCCGTTGGAATCGGCCACCACGCCGGGAGTGGTCAGAGTGATCGCGTCGCTCAAGCCCGACCCGGGCGAACCGAGAGGCAGCTTGGCGTAGGCCTCCCGATCGAAGTCGTTGTGAGCATACGGGACGTTCTCGACGAGATCCGTGGAGCTTTCCACGTTCATCGTGGTCTCGCCACCCGCAATGACCAGGGGAATCCGGAGCGTCAAGGGCACCAGGCCGCGCACCGAGATGTCCTGGCGATAGACGGCAAAGCCCAGAGCGCTCACCTCCAGGCGATAAGGATTGGGCGGAACGTCCTGGAAGCGAAATGCGCCGGTTGCGTCGGTGGAAGCAGTTCTGGTGGTTCCCACAACGGGGTTGCCGATCTTTACGGACGCGCCGGCGACCACCGCGCCACTGGGATCGACCACTAAGCCTTCAATGGAACTCCCGCCGCCCGCTGTCCCGCCGGTCGCGCCAGAAGCCAATCCAAGCCACAGCACACCTGCGGCCAAAGCTGTCAAAGACTTCGATAGCATCGTCGTATCTCCTTTGAATTCAATATGTTTCGCAGGAATTCCTAGCCCGTCAGGACACCAACAGCGGTGCCCGCGGGCCAACCCAACGAAGAATGGAATGGAGATCGACTAAGCGGGAGGTGCGCGGGAAAGGGAGGTGACGACAGCGGAGTCGCGCTCAACGGCCGTGAGCTCGCGGTCGAGGCGCCAGGCTACGGAGCTGGCCGGGGCCACCCACAAGCGGGCGACCGGCGCCACGGTGGAGACACGCGCCAAATGGCAAACGCAACAGCAGTGCGACCCGCCATCATGGTGATGCCAGCCGGGGACGAAGAGCGCCGCCTGGAAACCAATCGTAGCGCAGAGAAGCAGCACTGCCAGCCAGCTTCTCCATGCTCGTTTGTTCCCAGAGGACATTAGTCTCATTATAGCTGAACCCTCGTGCTTCCCTAAAACCCTCCGCGCGGCCGGTAGCCGGGGCGGGCGCGGATGCGGTACTTCTTGCCCACGTCGGAGGGAATCTCGACGGAAATCTTGCGGAAGCCCTCGTTGGGATTGGGGGCCGGGTAATAGGTGACGGTGTAGGAGTTGCCGAGCGCCTCGCGGATGGATTCGAAGGCTTCCACCTGCCTCTGCCAGGTTCGGGCGAAGAAGGCCTGGCCGCCGGTGCGCTGAGAGATGCGCTTGAAGACGCCGGCGGAGACGGGATCCTTGTTGACCTCGTTGGTGGAGATGACGTAGATGGGGATACCTTCGTCCTCGGCCACGGCCCGCACATCGTCGGGAGCGATCATGCTGGCGTTATCGGGGCCGTTGGAGAAGACGATGACGACCTTGCGGCCGGGAACCTTACCCGCGTCGCGCAGGGTGAGCAGCAGGGTGTTGTAGAGGGCCGAATCGTCGCCGGCGACGGCTTTGCGCAGGCCGAAAATGGCTTCGCTGCGGTCGTGGGTGAGCGGCGCCGCGCGCGACAGGTTACGGCTGAAGGTATAGACGGCAATGGAGTCGGCCCGGTCCAGGCCGCGCACGAAATCGGCGATGGCGTCGGAAGCGTAGACGAAGCCGCGATACATGTAGTTGCTGGTGTCGAAGAGCACGAATACGTTGGTGCCGACGAAGGTGTCCGGACGGTCCAGCCCGGGGCCGGGAGGCGCCGCTTCCTCGCCCGGCTTGGCGGCGGCCTGAAGCGGGCGTGTGGCGCCGTCCTTCAGCACCTGCAGGATGGGCTTCGAGCCTTCCGCGAAGGTGACGATCTTCTCTGGAATGCCGTCTTCGAGAATACGGAAGTCGCCGGGCTTCAAGCCGGTGATGTAATGCCCTTTGCTGTCGGTCACGGTGTAGCTGAGCACCACCAGGTCGACTTTGATCTTGAAGACCGGGGCGGGCTTCTCCTGGGCGTTCAGTCCGAGCGAGGCCGCTATCGCCAGCGCCAGCGTCGCAGTTCGCTTCACAAAAGTCCTCCCCATAGCGCTACTCGGCGGCGGCCCTCGGATCGGTCTCCGTCTGGTTGCGCCACTTCAGCCGCAATTCCGCCCCCACCTTGCGGAGCGAGCGGAGCAGGGCGGGCCAGTCCTCGAGGTGGGTAGCGTAAATCCGCTCCACCACTTGCCGGGTCCAGTCGGGTATCAGCAGGTTGAGCTGGGAAGGCGGGACGTGAATCTCGTCGGCCAGCGCGGCCCAGTAAAGCAACGGGGATTCCCAGCTCTCGGCCATAATTCGGCTGGAATATCCCATGAGAGTGGGAAAGGTGCGCACATAGAGCAGGTCCGGCTGGTCCGAATTGGCGAGGGTAGGCTTGGGGACGCCAAAAGCGCGGGAAACAGCCTGGTAGTTGACGCGGCCGGGCGATTCCCGCTGCAAGCGGACCAGCTCGCGGGCCAGGAATCCGCCGGAATCCCGTTCGCGGGCCAGGGTCTGGCGGGCCAGGAAGAAGAGTTCGGCGGGAGTTACGATATCGAGAGCGGCGCGCACCTCGCCCTGCGCCAGCAGATCGGCGACCTTCTGCACCCGTCCGGGGTCGGCCAGGCCCGCGAGATCGCCCGTGACCTGCTCCCTGCGTCGGATATCCAGCGCGCTCTCCGCCAGCAGCGACTCGGCGAAGAGCATGTGGAGGCCCACCCAGTGGATCTCGGCGGGCGAGACATTCCACCAGCGCGGGATCTTGGCGGTCAGGATCAACTGCGGGACCAGGTCGTTCCAGATGAGGGCCTGCTCGCGGTCTGGCACCAGGAAGTTCTGCTCGGCCGAGGCCAGCATGTAGGCCAAGCCCGAAAGCGAACCCAAAAGACGGCCGCCGGCGCTGACGGGCCAGCCAGTCGCCACCATCTCGGTCTGGCGCCAGGTGCGGGCGGCCCCCTGTGACCCGAAGAAGTCGTGGCTGCGCACGAACACAGGGTTGGCGAGCAGAAGCTGGGCGCCGGGCGGGGCATAGTGCAGGTAGCTGAAGCCCACCAGCGTATCGCGCAGCAAGGGGGCCAGAGCGCCGCGGACATCGCTCAGTTTCTCGCTATCGGCGCCAGCGCGCTCGACCAGGGCGCGGATGTTCAACTTGCGCTCGAGCTCGATATGGCGATCGCTCCAGTAGCCGAAAGACAAGGAGCTCCGCTCGGCGTTGGTCAGATCGGCCCGCGGCATCGGGATCTCGGAGAGGCGCGTGGCGAGGCGATTGACCAGCGCGGCGTTGAGCTTCTGGCCGCCCGGGATGCGCTCGAGGTTATCCGCCAGATCCAGCAAGAGGTTCAGAGGGACCAGGTGCTGCGCCTCGAAGATCCGGATCATCTCCTGCTCGATTAGGCCGCGCGATTCGGTGTCGCTCGCCGAGCCGGCGCCGGCCAGCAGGGCGATGAAGCGGTCCTGGGCGTTGTCGCCGGCGGGGGAGTGGGTGGCTTTCAGCAGCAGGCTGACGCCGGCGCGGCCGGCTTCGAACACATCGCGGTCGTTGCGAACCTTTCCGAAGCCCGAGAGAATGCCCGCCAGAGTGGAGCTGGCGTCCGCGGGGGCGATTAAGCCCTGGCGGCAGAAGATCTGCCAGAGGCCCACCAGCGCCTGCATCGTGCCCGCCGCGTCGGCTCGGAGCAAATAGCCGCCGATGCGGTCGATGGACTGAGCCGTGTCCAGATACTGGAGGATGGTGCGGTCCTGTGGCGCAGGCGCTTCGGCGAAGATCGGGTACTGGCCGCTGTAGC
>PMEV01000264.1 GCA_003154855.1 Bryobacterales bacterium | reverse complement strand
GAGAAGATGGGCGCCACGCGCGCCGGGTCGCTGGCCCGATGCTCGCACAGGGTGAGTTCGCGCAGCGTGCGCCGCAGCAGGATCAGAATGTAGGGCGAGGCTTGGCTGCCGCTAGAGCCCACAAACACCGAGGCATCCGAGTTGGGCGCGAACTGCACAAACTGGCTGGTGTGGGCTACCAGCCGGTCCGCGCCGGCGGCCGGATCCGATTCGCGAATCGCGTTCAGTTTCCCGGTTTCCAGGGGGAGGTTCAGATAGAGCACGGTCCGCCCATCCGGCGACCAGAAGGCCGGCCCGGTTCCGCCCGGGGCCAGCGCCAGGCCGTGCAACGGGTGGCCCTGGCGATCAATGACACACAAGGAATCCGCGCCTTCCCGGCACAGGATCGCATCGCCTTGGGGACTCTCCAGCGGGTGCGCCAGCGGGACGGAGGACGTCCCCAGCGTGGCCGCGTCGCCGCGGGGGAGGCCGATCCGGCACAGGCGCCACTGGCCGTCCCGGATCTCCACCAGGTAGGCGCCCGAACCGTCCCGCGCGAGGCTGAAGCCCGGTGCACGCGTGGCGCCCTCCGGGACGCGATAGATCTCTCGCTCCTTCAGGCTCGAAAGACCGGCCAGGCGCAGCGACGGTCCATCGAAATAGCAGAAGCCACGCTCGTCCGGGAGGAGGGCCAGCGACGAACCGTCCAGGTCGCCCGCGGCGGTGAGTTGCTGGGATTCGCCGCTCTTGAGGTTCATCCGGAAGCCCTGCGCCGCGCCCGTGCGGTCGCTCCAATACAGTAGAAACGCGCTGCGGCGCGAGACCGCCCGCTGGTAGTAAGCCGGCAGAAAGCAGGAGTGAGCGGGATCCGTCAGGCGCAGGATGGGATGCTCGGTGGCGGGATCGGCAAAACGCAAGTTCTCCGTTAGAAATGCCTGCCCCTTGCCGGCCAAGGCCGTCCGCGCCGTAAGCGCGGCCCAACACGACAACATCGCACGCCGCGTCCAGCCCTCCCCAGCGGTCATAAATCAGAATGGTAACAGAGGACGGGAAACCGGTTGGGGTGGTGCGGAACGGGAGGCTGGTTGGCGCCTGTCAGAATGGGAAATCGCGCCTGGTGGCCTGCGCCATCCGGACCGGACCCAGGTAACGGACGGGATTCTCAGGGGTGCCGTTGCGGCGGACTTCGTAGTGCAGATGCGGCGCGGTAACACGGCCGCTGGCGCCGACGGCGCCCACCACTTCACCCTGCCGTATCTCCTGACCGGGGATCACCGCGAAAGTGGAAAGATGCGCGTAATACGTCTGGCACCCGTCGCCGTGGTCGATGACCACCAGCCGGCCGTATCCGCTCATCATATCCGCGCGCATAACCACGCCATCGGCCGCCGCGTGCACGGGAGTCCCCATGGAGGCCGTGATGTCCACGCCCGTGTGAATCGCGCCTTCACCCGAGAACGGATCGGTGCGTTTGCCGAAGAATCCTTGCAGCCGGCCGTCCACCGGCCAGATGTTGGGACGCGTGTTGATCATCCAGGAGCGGGAATAGCGGTGGTACGTGCTGGTGAGATTGGCGGCGCGCAGAAGGTCGTACTCCTGGATCGACTGCTGGACAGTCGGTACCAGCCGGCCCTCCGAAGAAATGTCCTCCGGCCCCTCGAGTTTCTGCTTGAGGCCGTAAGCCATCGAGACCTCGCTCGCGAACAATTGCAGGTTGGCGAGCTGGTCGTGGGTCTGCCGGGTTTCGCTCTGCAACTTCTGGTAGCGCGAGCGCAGCGCGGAAACTTCCTGCCGCAGAGAATTATAATTGGCAACCTTCCAGGCCATCCTCGCGTAGGAAGATACAGCGCCCAGCACGGAGAAGATTCCGGCGGCCGCCAGGGCGAGGACGATGTAAACGACGCGTTGAGGTATCTGTACTCTTCGTAGCTTGCCGTGTAGCGAATGGGCAAGCACGAGGATAAAATACTGCTGCTTCATGGAGTTTTTCGCTATACCGGTGCGGGCCGTACGCGCAGGCACTCCACCCGGAGAACTTATTACTCTAGTATTACGACAGCACGAACAAGGAACTTTAGCAGTTTACGCAGGGAAGTGTCAACCCCTGCACTGAATTCCTCAACTACCCCCATTTGGGGGGTTAGCTGCCCTTCTCCGCCTTAGCCAGGTCGGACTTCCGCCGCACTTCGATATTCAGCCGCTTGATCTTCTGGTTCAGCGTGGAGAGCGGGACGCGCAGGCCTTCCGCCGCTTCGGTCTGGCTCCAATTGGCGGCCTCGAGCCGTTTCTGGATGACCTCGCGCTCATAATCGGCCACGATCTCGAAGAGCGATGCGTCCTCCGGCAAGCCTTCGCCCTCATCCCGCCGCAGGCGAATTCCTCCGGCTTGCAGCAGATACTCGGGCAGCACATCCACGGTGACGGTGGGCTGGGTGGCCAGCACCACGGCGCGCTCCACCACGTTTTCGAGCTCCCGGACGTTGCCCGGCCAGGCATGTTCCTTGAGGATCTGCATGGCATCCGGCTCGAAGTGCAACAGGCTGCGTCGCGAGGCGTCCAGGAACTTCTCGTTCTCCTGGGAGTACTTGGCGAAGAAGTGCTCCACCAGGGCCGGAATGTCCTCCCGCCGCTGGCGCAGGGGAGGGAGCGCGATGTTGATGACATTCAGCCGGTAGTAGAGATCCTCGCGGAACTTGCCTTCCTCGACCAGTTTCCGCAGATCGGCGTTGGTGGCGGCCAGGATGCGCACGTCCACCTTCATCACCTCGGTGGAACCCAGGGGCATGAACTCCTTTTCCTGGATGACGCGCAGCAGCTTGGCCTGGGTCTCGATGCCGATGGTGCCCACCTCGTCGAAGAAGATGGTGCCGCGGTTGGCGATCTCGAAGTAGCCCTTGCGGGTGGCGATGGCGCCGGTGAAGGAGCCTTTCACGTGGCCGAACAAGGTGGATTCCAGCAGATCGGGAGGAAGCGAGCCGCTGTTGACGGCGATGAACATCTGGTCGGCGCGCGGGCTGTTGGCGTGGATGGCCTTGGCGATCAATTCCTTGCCGGTGCCGGTCTCCCCCGTGATCAGAATGGTCGAGCGGCTGGGCGCCACTTGGGTTACCAGGTCCAGAATGCGCACCATCCGCTCGCTCGCGCCCACGATGTTGGGAAAACTGTAGCGCTGCTTGAGGGTGCGCTTGAGCTGCGTGTTCTCGCGTTCCAGCCAGTGCTTGGAGATGATGCGCTCGATCTCCAGGAGCAGCTTGTCGTTTTCCCAGGGCTTCGGGAAGTAGTCGCTGGCGCCGGCCTTGAGCGCGTCCACGGCCACCTGGGTCGAGCCGTAGGCGGTAATCAGGAAGACCGGGAGGTCGCGGTCGTGGCTGCGGACCTCCTGGAGCACCTCCATGCCGGAGAGGTCGGGCATCATGAGGTCCAGCAGCATCAGGTCGTAATCCCGGGCCTCGACGGCGCGCAGACCCTCGGCGCCGCTGGCCGCCAGGTCCACGACATAACCCTCCATCTCCAGGAGGGCCTGCAAGCTCTCGCGGATGTCGGCCTCGTCGTCTACCACCAGGATCTTGCCCTTGGGCAGAGCCGGGGAGGGCCTTTCTGGATCAGGCATGCACGGCTTTCCTCGCCAACGGGAACTCGAGATGGAACCGCGTCCCTTCCCCGGGCTGGCTTTCCACTTCGATCACCCCATTGTGCTCGCGCACGATTCCGTAGGTGACCGAGAGTCCCAGCCCGGTTCCTTTACGACTGGCTTTGGTCGTAAAGAACGGNNTCGAAGATGCGATTGAGGTTTTCGGCTTGGATGCCGTGGCCGGTATCGGCCACATCGACGCCCACGGTATCTCCGTCCTGACGGGTACGAACCGTCAGGGAGCCGCCGGCCCCCATCGCATCGCGCGCATTCAGAAAGAGGTTCAAGAAGACCTGCTGGAGCTTCCCCGCATTGCCTTTGATCGAGGGGATATGCTCCTGCAAATCCAATTGTACCGTGATCCCGGCCTT
>PMEV01000347.1 GCA_003154855.1 Bryobacterales bacterium | reverse complement strand
ATCGCCTGGCGCGCATTCTCGCTATATACAATTTGCTTGGCTGCCATGTATGTTCCTTCCTCCCTTTACGCGGTCACTTCCTTGGCCGCGCTTTCCAGTATCCCGAGGACGTCGTCCTCCCGCATGATGATGTACTCTTCGCCGTCGATCTTGATCTCGTTGCCAGAGTACTTTCCGAACAGGATCCGGTCGCCGGCCTTAACGTCCAGCGCCACCACCTGGCCGTTATCCAGGCGCTTGCCCTGGCCTACGGCGATCACCAACCCCTCCTGGGGCTTCTCTTTGGCAGTGTCCGGAATGATGATTCCACCCTGGATCTGTTCCTTCTCCTCGATGCGCTTCACGACAATGCGATCGTAGAGCGGTCGAATATTCATACGCATTCCTCCAAATTGATTCGCTTCTGGTAGTCTGAAACTTGGAAACTTGGCCCGGCGAGCGATGCCCGGCCCGCTANNTGGCACGATGAGTGTCAACCGGCTTCCGTAAAATACTGAAGGGAAATGAGATAGCTGATCGCGGCGAGCAGCCATGTGGGCAAAGGGAAGGGTTTTTCGCGGGCTGCGTGAGGTGGGCACGCGCCGTCTCGCCTCAGATTGCTCCTTTTCAAAGCGCTTGGATGCGCGCGAGTCTCCAGGCCACCACGTACTTGGGCCCCCGCCTGTCCACAGCCGATCCGTCCTCAGGAGCTCAACCCAGGAGCATCTTGCGAACCTGCGTCGTCTTCCGGACGATGCCGTATACCGCGGCTAAGCGGCGGACCATCTGGTCCTCGCCCAAGTCTGGCTCCTGCTGTCGGAGCCTCTCGCGTACAGCCGCGATTTCCAAGGGAGGGATGTCTTCAAGCGATCTGGGGCCGCGCTCGCGGACACTCAACTCCGGCGCGCCAGTGATTCTTACGACTTGGTTCATCTGCCCGCCACGCCTCTGCTCATCGTTCTGGGCCAACCGGCCAAGCTTCACCGCTCTGTAACTGGCCCGGTTCAAAACGTGAACGATTTGGCGCCCGAGCCTTGAGTTTCCGGCTGCTCTGTTATACAGCGAATATACTCGTCGGCAGACAACCGGCCCCTCAGCGGCCACGATCTCGACGAGAACATTGATGATCTCGGGCAGGGGAGCCGAATGCACATCGGGAACCGGGTGCGGCGTCCACTGTGCATACGGCGGCAGACTGAGGGGGGCCGTGAGCGACGTTGCGGGAAACAGGGGTGCCTGCTGCTGCTCCTCGCCGGGTTCGAAGAATTCGGAATCGCTGTCCAGTTCCGGCGGTTCGTGACGGAGCTCACCGTCGTCGATTTCGGCTTCGACAGCAACCTCCGTGACCTCTGGGGCTAGCGCTGGGGGACCAGGCGACGGTCTTGGAGTGGCTCGGAACCCCGTGAATACTCCCTGCTCCTCTAAGACATGCCACAGTGGCTCCAGAGCCGTATCGGGGTCTCTGTAGTACGCACTTCCGCGCACACGCCAGAATCGCAGCCCGCAGCGTTCGAGCATTCGCTGGCGATCCACGTCCCTGTCCCACTCCTCGAGGCCATGCCACTGATCGCCATCGCACTCCACAGCCAGTCGACCTTCCATTCCCTCCACCAGGAGATCGATGCGCTTGCTGGCCAATTCATATTGTGGAATGACGCGAAAGCCACGACCCACAATTTGAAGGAATACATCGACTTCGAACCAGCTATCGAACGGGACCGGCGGCTTGGAGTTGGCTCGGCCAGATTCGCGGGCCTGTTGGCGCAGCCTGCCGACGTCGATTCCCTCAACTGTCTTCGTCTCGACCTTGGGATTCAGACAGTACTCAAGCAACTGGCGCCGGAAGCACAAGGCGCTGAGGTCGTCCAGCGCGNNTTGAATCGCCGTTTGTCCGCCTCCTTCGAGAAGACCCCGATACGACGCCCTTCATTCGTAGCCGCCACCATGGACAGGAAAATGACGTCGCGCTCGTCCCCTTGGAAGGCGTACGCATTGCCGCACACGAGCGCGCGGGCCTGCATTTGTTGCACGCCGATGCGATCCATGAGCAGATTGCGAATCAGGTTCGCTTGGGCGGTTCCCTGCAGACAAATCACGCCGAAGCTCTTGCCGTCGTAAGAAGGGTCGGCAATGCACTTCACCACCTGGGCGACGATTGCCTCGGCCTCCGGCTGGTTCACGACCCGTTCACCGGAGCCCGTAGCGTATCCATCCCGCACGTGCCGGGTCACTATCGGCGTGAGCCGTCCGGTGCCATACTGCCGCAGGGGGACCAGCGGCTCCGCCTGATAACAAAGGGTGTTCGAGAACTGAATGATTTCGGGCATGCAGCGGAAATGCTCGCACAGGCGAATCCGGCCCGCAAAACGGATCTGAGCCTGATCGAAGAAGCTGTTGTCAACGCCTAGCGCATCCCAATGCGGAAGGTCCATGATGTAGCGCTGCCGCAGGGCGTCAACCGCAGTGCGATCAAGCCCGACAGAGTCCGGGCTGATCTGCTGGTCGTCGCCAACAACAACGACCTTGCGGGCGATGTACTGCAAGAACAGCGCCTCTGGTCCCGATTGGCTCGCTTCGTCGATGATTGCAACGTCGAAAAGGTTGGGGGCGGCTTTCGTGGTTTCTGCGACCCGATAGATCGGCATTACCCATGCCGGAATTGCTGCGCGGCAATACTCGAGGTGATGGCGTGCCTGCTTCCGGTACTCGCCGGCATATTTGCCGGTTCCCTTTCCGATTTTCTTGACGGCGAGCCGCCATGCCATCAGGTGCTCGCGCTGCTCCGGTTTGAGTCGGGCGAGAACGAATTCCCACGCTTTACTCGCCCCAAGGTCCTGCAGGTCCTTCCGGATTCGCTGTTGCGCTAGGTCGATCTGCTGCCGAATACTGGATTCGACGCGCGGGTCTGCGTGCTCTTTCAGCCAGCCGTCTGCCCTGGCCCAATTCCACGTTTCCACGAACATCGCCATTCGCGTGTCCCACACGGGATCGTGACAAGACGAGCGGACGCCAGCAACGAGCTCCGGTCGTCCGAGCTTCGTCTCCAACGCTCGGCGTTGTTGCTGTTTGGCGCGGAGTTCCCAGGCGCAGGTGACTTCGTGGTGCGCCTTGGCATAACGGTCGACGTCGCGGTCCTCCGCTGCCTCTAGTATCTGAACACTGAGATCGTGCGCATGCCGATCGCGCCGCGCGGTAACTAGTTCAGCCAATGCCCGCGAGATCTCCGAGTGAACCCTCTGGAGTTGATCGTGGACGGCCGCGAACCCAAAGAGGTCTAAGATCGCCGTGATCGCCTCCCGGTCATGGAAAGCCAGAACCTGCAGTGCCGGAACTTCGGTTGCGGTTCTGACGAGCGTGTTCGCAACGCTCCGCAGGTTCAGAACGCTTGCCAGGAGCTCGGCATGCCGAGCCTGCTCGCTAACGTGCTGCGGCATGGGCAGCGCGGAGGGTGACGAGTGGGGTGCCCACTGCTCGTCAACATACTCGATGGCTGCCTTAACATCGAGGTACTGAAGGAGCGCGCGGGTCTCCTGTTGTCGTTCGCATGGCCTGCCGTTAACCCGAACTTCGTCCACCAGGAAGAGACTTGCTTTCAGGTGCTTCGGTGCAAGCGGGTTGAATCGTACCGAGAGTCCCGTACCTTTGCCAGCCAGCAGGTGATTATGAAGCGTCTCAGTATGTGCGCGTACGTCGGCGCGGTTACGGTGTTCAATACCCGTGACGTTCAGTTGAGCGGCTTGGTCAACGTTTTCTCTCAGGAACTGCAACTTGGAGGCCGTCGATTCAGCGAGCTTTTTCCAAGAGTGGTGCCTGCCGCACATCACTTCTTGAATTGCGGTCTTGACCCATCCCTCTTGCTCGTTGGACAGTTTCTCCAGGAGGGCGAGGTACCCTCGCAAATCGGCTTCCAGAACCCGACGCCTCTCAACGGGGACTGCGGTGAGTATGCGAAGAAAAGGACCGGACTGAGGCGGTGCGGTCTGCAGCCGGGTTTCCAGTTCCCGCTGGTGACGCACGAGCTGGTCGAATCGAGCAGGGTTCGGGATCACACCCAGCTCAGGTAACGCCTGAGGAGGGTCTTCAGCGGGATCGTTGCCGAGGTCACGCCAGAGCGCGAGGAGCGATAGTGCTTCGCCATTGGTTAGAGGCGATCTTTGATCAGGGCCTATGCCGGCGCCAATCCAACCGAAACGCGCGGCTTCTGCGGCCACCGCAGCCGCGATGTCCTGCGGAGTTCCGATGTAACCGTCGACATAGGCGTTCGTCTCGGTCTCGGCCGCGCGAATCGTCTTGAGCCTCGAATATCCTTCGGCGAGCTGCCGCCTTGAACTGTCGAGGTCTGATTTCGACAGGGCAATCCACGTTTGGTTCTTGCCGCTGTCCCACTGATTGAGCTTCGTCAGTATCCCTTGAACGGATTCCTCCAGCTCGCGTAGGGCCCGTGTGTCGTCTCCGAGCAGCGAGACGCAGAGAGGTGCAAACTCCCGCGGGATGTACTTCTTCAAGACCCGAAGTGCGCGCGCGGTGTGACTCGTCACGAGTAGTCGTTTCCCCGTAGCAAGCAGGTGACAGATCAGGTTGGCGATTGTGTACGACTTCCCGGTTCCGGGCGGACCTTGGACTAGAACGCCCTGTCGGCCTGCGAGACGTCCCGCAATCTCACGCTGAGCTTCATTGGCCGGAAGCGGGAAATACAACTCGTCCTCCGGGCTGCCACAGATCTCGCTCTCGGCATACGGGGTGTCGGCTGACGGGCTTTCGCCGCCAATTCTCACCAGGCTCTCAACACCACCCGGTATCGGCCCACCCTGGCTCAACTGCTCCGCGATCTCCGCAAAGACCCGTACCAGGCCCCTATCACTGCGCTTTCGCACCAACAAGGCGGGGGCCAGGCTCATTCGCGGTCGAGTGCGATCCATCGCGCCGTTCTGAGGTTCGAGAGCTGTTTCGAAAGAGCTCTCTGGAGAAAGCTGGTGGAAATAGGCAGTCAGGGCAGTGATCAAAGCCGGCCCGGCCCAGATTGCATCTCCGACCTCGATCAGCTCTTGTTGAATTCGATTCTGCAGTTCGGGCAACGGCCGGTCTTGGGGTTCGAGCATCTCTTGTTCGAGCGCCAGCCGAGCACCATCAGGAGGTGATCCGACGGTGATGGCACCTGTCTTCGGATCGAGCTCGATGACAGCCTGCGCTGCCGCGATGTGGCGTTTGACTTCGGGGCTGTGAGGAGGTCGCCAGGCGAGAAGACCGACGCCGACGACAACCTCGTAAGCTTCGCCCAAACGCTCCTGGTTCTGGTAGGCCGCGAAGAGCTCGTTGTAAATCGATTGGACAGGCTGAAGGCATCGCTCCTCGATGGCCCATGGCCACCATTGACTCTCTACGTATCGCTCCCATTGCGCCTTGATGCCCGGGGAGTCTTCAAGGCGCCTGACTATCGCTCCAGGTTCATCGACACCAGCTTGGGTAGAGCCGGCGTCCTCCACGATGCTCTCCTTGAGCTGTGGCACGTCCTGGAAGGCGTCGGCAATATCACGCTCGCTGAGCCAAGCTGCGAGAGCTGATGAGGGTGCCGGCGGTCGTTTGTGGCGCGGCCTTTCGATACGGAGCCAATCATCATATGCGGCTTCGCGACCGAGATCCCAAGCGGCGCAGTAACATTCCTTCTCTTTTGGGATCTCCGCCCACCAGATGACCTGCTCGTAATCGTCGCAGTTCCGCTTGACATCACTCCGTAGTTCAGTCAGCTCTTTGAGATACGTGAAGAGCCGTACCGCCTGATCGCGCACCAGAGCGCCGCCGCGGGAGGTGTCAACGGTGGTGTTGGTCATCGGACCCCCAGACATCTCGATTGTGGTTGCTCAACATAGGCTTGATCTGGCCGGCGTTCTCTGTCGGTCCGACTGAGAGTATAGCGCCGCGTGTAGGACTAGCGTCAAGATCTGGACATGAATTCTCAGGTCGCTCCACCTGCTATCCTGGGATGAGCATGTTACGGAGCACGCGCCTGTTGCTGCTCCTGGCCATTGTCCTGATCCTCGGCGCGGTCGGAGCCTCGTATTACCGCCAGAGGGCCGCTCTTTCCAGGCAGGCCCCGGCGCCGCCCAAAGCGCTCCCCCTCGACACCGCCTCCACGGCCTCCAGTTGGGTCTACAACAAGTACGATGGCCAGCGCCTGGTCGCCGAGCTCCGCGCCAAGAACTTCCGGCAACTGAACGAACCGGACCGGCTGGATCTCGAGGATGTGGAGATGCGGCTGATCAAACCGGATGGCAAGCGCTACGATCGCATCCGCAGCGCCAGGGCGCAACTCGATAAGGACCACGACAACCTCTACTCCGACGGCCAGGTCGATATGACCCTGGGGGTGCCGCTCGACGGCCCGCCTCACGGGCGCCTGCTCAACATCCACGGTTCCGGAGTCAGCTTCAACGTCAAGACCGGCCGGGCCACCACCGAGCGGCAGGCCAACTTCACCTTCGACCTGGGCGACGGCCAGGCCGTCGGCGCGGTCTACGATCCCGACCTCCGCGAGCTGATCATGAACAGCCAGGTGGAGCTGCATTGGCGCGGCAGCGGCCCCCCGGTCAAGCCCATGAAACTCGAAGCCGGCGAATTGATCTACCGCGAGCGGGAGGCGGTGGTGCTGCTCAACAACTGGGCTCGGCTCACCCGCGAGAACAACGAGTTGAACGCGGCCGGCGGCGCCATCGTCAACCTCCAGGAGGGAATGATCCGCAGGGTGCTGGCCAAGCAGGCCACCGGCAGCGGACACTACCCCACCCGCGAAGTGCAGTATTCGGCCGACGAAGTGCTGATGGAGTTCAATCCCGACGGCGATGTGGAGAAAGTCACCGCCGGCCCGCACGCGCACCTGATCTCGACTTCCGACATCGCGCGCACCACAGTGGACTGCGACACCGCCACCTTGGAGTTCGCCATCGTGGACGGCGAGAGCACACTCTCGAGAGCGCTTACCAACGGCCACAGCTCGATGGAGTCCGTGCCCGTGCCGCGCGCGGGAGTTACCACGCCCGAGAGCCGCCGGCTGCACAGCGATGTCATTCTGCTCACCATGCGCCCCGGCGGGAGGGAAATCGCGGGCTTCGAGACGCACGCGCCCGGCCATCTCGAGTTCCTGCCGAACAGCCCCGGCCAGCGCCATCGCACGCTGGACGCCGAACGCATGTCGGCGGTCTACGGAGCCGACAACCAGATCCAGACCTTCAGCGCCCACCGGGCCGCCACGCACACCGATCCCGAGGCCCGCCCGGCCGGCGACCAGAATCCGCCCGACCAGCCCGTGCTGACCTGGAGCGACGACCTCTCCGCCACCTTCGACCCTAAAACCAGCCAGCTTGCGCGCCTCGAGCAGTGGGGCAATTTCCGTTACCAGGAGGGCGACCGCCACGCGCACGCCCATCGCGCGGTGCTCGAACAAGCCCAGAACGTGATGAACCTGGACCAGGCCGCCCGCGTCTGGGATTCGACCGGCTCGACCTCCGCCGGCCACATCCTGCTCGATCAGAAGTCGGGCGACGTCCAGGCCGAGGGCGACGTGGTCTCCACCCGCATGCCCGACCAGAACGGGAAATCGTCGTCCATGCTCTCCCACGACGAACCGATGAATGCCACGGCCGCCCATATGCGGATGACCGAGCACAACCAGAAGGTCCATTACGACGGCCAAGCCGTAGCCTGGCAGGGCGCCAACCGCATCTGGGCCGACAACCTCGATATCGACCGCACCCAGCGCCAGCTCGCCGCCCACGGACACGTCCGCACNNTGGCCCACTATACGGGCGGCGCCCACCTCGTCCGCGCCACCATGGACGTGAAAGCCTCCGAGATCCGCGCCTTCCTCAACGATTCGAGCGCCGATTCTTCCCTGGACCACGCCTTCGCCGACGGCCGAGTCGTGATCCTGCGCATCGAGCCCACGCGCACGCTCACCGCAACCAGCGAGCATGCCGAGTACTACTCGACCGATCAGAAGATGATCCTCTCGGGCGGCCAGCCTACGGTCGTCGACAGCACCCGCGGCACCACCAAGGGCAAGATGTTGACCTACTGGGCCAATGACGATAAGCTGCTGGTGAACGGAGCGAAGAAGGAGCCGGTCAGTACGCGGCTCCAGAAGCGCGACTCCCACGGCCACGAATGAGAGAACTCAAAACCAACGAAATCAGCAAGGCCTATCACCGCCGCAGCGTGGTGGACGACCTTTCGATCTCGGTCCGGCAGGGCGAGGTGGTTGGATTGCTCGGCCCCAACGGCGCCGGCAAGACTACCTCGTTCTACATGATTGTGGGGCTGATCAGCCCCGATTCCGGCCGCATTCTGCTCGACGACCGGGAGATCACCAGCCTTCCCATGTACCAGCGCGCGCGCCTGGGCATCAGCTACTTGCCGCAGGAGCCTTCGGTCTTTCGCAAGCTCAGCGTGGAAGAGAACCTGATGGCCATCCTGGAGACGCTGCCTCTGTCGAGCGGCGAGCGCCACGCCCGCATGGTCCTGCTCATCGAGCAACTGGGCCTCGAGAAGGTGCGGCACAACAAGGGTTACGCGCTCTCGGGAGGCGAGCGACGCCGCGTCGAGATCGCCCGCTCGCTGGTCATTCAGCCCAGCTTCCTGCTGCTGGACGAGCCCTTCTCCGGCATCGACCCCATCCAGGTGCTCGAGCTGCAGCGCATCATCTTCGACCTNNTCAAGCGCGTCTACCTCGGCGAAAGCTTCAACGCGGGCGGGTAGGAGAAGTTCAGTTCGCCGGCGCGAGGCTGTTTCCTTCACTGCACCGTCAGGCCGCTAAAACGAAACCGATACATCCACTCGTGCCAGCCGCCAAGCGTCAGGCCCGTGGCCTGGAAAGTTGTGGCTGCGGCAGCCGAGGCCGTGTGCGTCACCACCACCTCGACGGGCCCCGAGGGCACACCCGGCAGCACACAACTGCCGCCGCCAGGTAGTGATCCCGGAGTTATGATGCCGCATCTGGAAGGGATCACAACCTTGCCGGCGGCGGCGCTCACGGCAAGGCCCACCCCGATACCCCCGGTGGAAAAGAGCTTCACGCTCACCAAGTCCTCGGGGTTGCCACCGGTCCAGGTCACGACGAAGTCCAGATCTTCGCGTATGACCGATCCGGGAGGTAAGGCGGTGGTCAATTGGATGGCCGCGGGAATGGCCACCGAGGTTGAGAAAGACCCGACATCCTGGCCGCCGAGGGCGACCACACCGTATGCGCCCGGCCCGATCATGCCCGGCGGCAGCGCCTGGGTGTAGAGGAGTTTCCCGTCCGATAGGGTAGGGCTGATCCGCACGCCCGCGCCCCCTGGCCCGTAGGCAACAAGCATGCCCGCATCCAGGGTCTTATCCTCCGCATCCGGGCATTGCGGCCCTTGGGCCGGAGTAAAGCCGCGCTCATCGAGGCCCTCGCCCGGCTGCGAGGTGAGCGGCTGCGGCGGCCCCTTGCCGTCGCCCGCGCTGAGGTCCACAAACAGGGTCTCTGTCGTCGTCCCGCCGGTATCGCTGGAAGCAACCTTCTCCCAGCGAAGAACCCCTGCGCCTTGGACGTTCGGCACGCACGCCCCGCCGCCCTCGTGAATGCTGACCAGAACCGGCTGGCTGTTGGTCCAGGAGGGCTCCGCGGCGCGTAGCGGAAGCTGGCAGCCCTGGGGTACGTCGGCGCTGAGTTGAATGTTGTATTGATCCACGCCGACCAAGCCCGACGCCAGGCCGACAAACTGGGTGAGGAGATACTGGTCGCGCACCTGAGCAGCAGGTCGGTCGCAGTACCACATCAAGGGGTCGGAGGTCGCCGGGTAGCCATCGGGTGGTGGTGGCGGCGTGCAGAGGTCACCGCTCCCGAGGCCGGTTCCGAATGCCACGATGTAGCCGCCGGGCGCCGCGGAGTTCTGTGGCGTGTTCGGCGAGAGCGTGCCGTCCGGCCCGACGTTCAGGATAGCCCCCCTGCCACAACCGCTTGCGCAGGTGGTGAAGAGGCCCAGCGAGCCGTTGCCACCCACCTGGGCGGGATCGCTCGATCCGCCGGCCGTGGTCACCACCACCACCGGATTAAAGCTGCTCGCGTTTGGCACTTGGGCGTTGATCTGGCCCGGTGAAACGTAAAACAGCGGAGCCGGAATGCCGTCGAAGGTGACTGCGGTTCCGGCGAGCTGCTTCGGCAACGGAACCGACGGCGCCGAAGCCGCAGCCGCGGCGAGATTGGTCCCGAAGATCGACGCAATCGACCCCGGGCTGATCCCGTACCCAGGCTGGCTGGGGGGCGCAAGGCTGGCGGCGTTGACGATGCCGCCAGGAGAAACGACCGGTTTCGGGGCCACCTGCGCCCACCCCCATCCGGCCGCGGCGCATAACACCAGGACACATCTCGCGTTCATGGGCTCTCCCTTTATCCCGCTGCATCTAAGACTGCCGTCGCGGCAAGAAAACGACACCCGGTCTACGACCAGCTCCGCCCTCCGATCCCCCTCCCCGCCCC
>PMEV01000135.1 GCA_003154855.1 Bryobacterales bacterium | reverse complement strand
AGGGGCGCGTCGCCGCTCACGGCGATTGTCTGGCTCGACTCCCCCACCGGCAGTTCCATATCCACCGTGGCGCTTTGGCCGACCGCCAGGCGAACGCCGGTGCGCACCACTTCCGCGAACCCGGCTTTCCCGCTTCGAATCTCGTATTGCCCCACCGGCAACGAGAAGAACTGGTAGTGCCCCGCGGCATCCGCGACCGCGCGGCGCTCCGCCCCGGTATCTGCGTTTTTCGCCGACACGGCCGCCCCGGCGAGCGCCGCGCCGGATTGATCCGTGACCGTTCCCGAAACTCCGGCCGCTACCTGAGCCCAGGCCGAGGCCGCAACCAGAACGAAGCCGATCGGCCATCGGATGCCGCGCGAAGTGGTCTGCAAGGCGAAAGTCCTCCTCCCCTAGTGTACCGTAATAATGGCAGTGTATCGTAAAAGAGACGAGCATGGGGCGGCCGGCGGCGGAAGGTGCTAGTGTGAGAATCGTCGGCGCCCTCATGGGAAGGCCAGTCTATGAAGAAGACCGTACCCCCCGAGATCGCGAGCAACCTGGCCGCACTTCGGCACAAGCGGGGATTCTCCGCCGCCGGGCTGGCCAAGACCGTGGGCATCAGCCGCCAGACGATCTACGCCATGGAGGCTGGCAGTTACGTTCCCAACACGGCGGTGGCGCTCCGGCTGGCCCGCACCCTCGAGGTGAGCGTGGAGGAGCTGTTCGCCTTGCCGGGCGAATCCGCGGCGCCGGAGTTGCCCTCCCGCCAGGCTGTGCTTCTGCCAGGTTCCGATCCGCCCCAGCCAGGTCAGCCGGTTCAACTCTGCCGGGTCGATAAAGTACTCATCGCGACCTCGCCCTCTCCGGTGCCGTGGTACTTACCGGCCAGCGACGCCATTGTGACCGGCGAGCCGGTTGCCGGCCGCAGGACCAAGGTGCGGGCGTATTATCCGGACGCCGAATTTCGGAATCGCGTTCTGGTGGCCGGCTGCGATCCCGGCATATCCGTGCTCGCGCGTCACGTGTTGTTGGCCGGGGTGGAACTGGTTCCGGCCCTTCGAAACAGCTCGCAGGCGCTCTTACTCCTCAAGCAGGGCCGCGTCCACATCGCGGGCACGCATCTGCGGGACGAAGTAACCGGCGAGTCCAATATCCCGGAAATCGCGCGCCTGTTTCCCAAAAAGGCGGTGGCCGTGTTTTCGTTTGCCGTGTGGGAGGAAGGTATTCTCACGGCTTGGGGAAATCCGAAGGGAATCCGCGGAATCGAAGATCTGGGCCGCAAGGATGTCTCGATCGTCAACCGGGAACCGGGAGCGGGCAGCCGTTTCCTGCTGGACTCCCACTTGCAGCGCCTGAAGATCGATGCCCGGTCCGTGTCCGGCTATCGACGTCTGGCTCCGGGACATCTGCCCGCGGCTTGGCAGGTGCGAACCGGCGCCGCCGATTGCTGTATCGCAACACGCGCCGCGGCGCGACTGTTTGGACTGGGTTTTATACCGCTAGTCAGCGAGCGTTACGACCTGGCCATCCGCCGCCGCCACCTCGACCTCCCCGCAATCCAAGTTGTGTTGGATACCCTCAACCGAGCCAGCTTTCGTCGGGAACTGGAGAGCATCGGCGGCTACGACACCCGGGCAGCCGGCCAACAAATGCTCTAGCAGCCCGTCCCTTGCCATAACTGTCATCCTCGAATGGGCATCGCACCGCCCTATCCAAAAGAATCTTGTGTCGGACGGTACGCGCAATGTATAGTCGGCTGTGGGAGAAGAGCGCCGGCCGTCGCGTGTCTGTCCCCCACAGGAGGCCCCGTTGAAACTTGCAGTCAGCCGCACTGTCAAAGCCGTTATCGGCGTGATTGTGCTCGGTAACATCCTGTACTGGATTCCTTCGACGCGGCTGCTCGCGCTTTATGCCGTGGGGCGCACCTCGCGCTGCCCGCTGGGGAAGGCAGTGCGCTCGTTCGCGACAGTGTCGGGCCGCATCGCGATTCAGAAGCAGCTCGACCGCGACAAGAAGCTGCTCCAGGACGACCCGTCGGGCTACCGTCTATGGAAGACGGCGATGGGGCCCTACTGGGTTCCCAAGCGGAACGGCGACTCTCTCACCGAGGACCTGTCGGAGCAGGCGACCCAGGTATACGGCGATCGGGAGGATGGCGTCCATCCGGGCGACGTCGTGTTCGACTGCGGGGCCAATATCGGCGTCTACACGCGCGTGGCCCTGGCGGCGGGCGCGAAACTGGTGGTGGCTATTGAGCCGGCGCCGGAAAACGTGGAGTGCCTGCGGCGCAACTTCGCGGCCGAGATCGGCCAGGGCCGGGTGATCGTGGTGCCGAAGGGCGTATGGGACCGCGAGGACGTCCTGACCCTGCGCGAAGACGCGGGTAACTCGGCGCGTGACAGCTTCGCGGGCAGTTACGGACCGGCGCTGCGTGAAACCCGCGTACCCCTGACCACCATCGACCGACTGGTGGAGGAGCCGCATCTGGATAGCGTCGGTTTCATGAAGCTGGACATCGAGGGCGCCGAGAAGCGGGCTCTGGCGGGAGCCAGGAACACCCTGCTGAAGTATCATCCCCGAATGGCGATTGCCATGGAGCATCTGCCGGACGACCCGGTGGCGATTCCGCGGGTCATCCTCGCCGAGGCTCCCAGCTACCGCGTGGTCTGTGGCGATTGCGTCGACCAGGGATCCAGCGTGCGCCCCGACGTGCTTTTCTTCCGCTAGCTCCACGCCGGCGCCGCCGGACGGAACGGGCTTTCGCTAGACATCAATTTCCAAAATCCCAGTCGCTCCGTGCTACGATGAACTACAGCCATGCCCGGCGAGCCTGCCACTAAACAGGACCTTCAGAACGTCGAGGCGAATCTGCGCGCGGCCATCGCCGGGA
>PMEV01000377.1 GCA_003154855.1 Bryobacterales bacterium | reverse complement strand
CGATCGAAGCGGCGGGCGGAATCTCATGACCTCGCTCGAACGGGTACTGACCACGCTGTCGCACCGGGAACCGGACCGGGTCCCGCTCTTCCTGATGCTCACGATGCACGGCGCCAAGGAACTCGGTCTCACCATCCGCGAGTATTTCTCGAAGGCGGAGCAGGTCGTGGAAGGACAACTGCGCCTGCGCGCCAGGTACGGGCACGATTGCTTATGCCCGTTCTTCTACGCGGCCCTGGAAGTCGAGGCCTGGGGTGGAGAGGTGGTGTTCCGCGAAGATGGCCCGGCCAACTCCGGGGAACCGCTCATCAAGAAGCCTGAGCAGATCCTGGAGCTGGTCCCACCCGGGATTGGGGACGCGGCCGGCCTGGGCAAAGTGCTGCGCGCTATCGAAATGCTCAAAAGCCGGGTAGGGGACGAAGTTCCGATCATCGGGGTGGCCATCAGCCCGTTCTCGCTCCCGGTGATGCAGATGGGCTTTGGGCCATACCTCGAGCTGATGCATGAACGGCCCGACCTGTTCGAACGGCTGATGCGGGTGAACGAGGTGTTCTCGGCCAACTGGGCGAATGCCCAACTGGACGCCGGCGCCACGGCCATCTGCTACTTTGACCCCGTTTCCTCGACGACAATTATTCCCCGGGACAGGTTTCTGAGAACCGGGTTCCAGGTGGCCCGGCGAACGCTCCAGCGGATCCACGGCCCCACGGCGATCCACCTGGCTTCCGGACGCTGCGTGCCCATACTCGAGGACCTGATCGAACTGGGGCCGGCCGTAATCGGCGTGGGCCCCCTGGAGGACCTCGGGACGGTCAAGGCCGCCTGCCGGGGCAGGGTAGCGGTTCTGGGCAATCTCAACGGCGTCGAGATGTGCGGCTGGAGCCCGCAACAGGCCGAGACAGTGGTCAGGGAGACGCTGGCCAAAGCCGCTTCCGGCGGGGGCTTCATCCTCTCGGACGGCCACGGCGAGATTCCCTTCCAGGTGACGGAAGACGTCCTGATGGCCGTCGCCGGCGCGGCGCGCCGGTGGGGAACCTACCCGCGAGAACCGTGAAACCGTCATGCGACGGCAACTTCGGGTTTGGATGTGCGAGCACTTCCGCCGGGAGGCATGGGCGGCGCTCGATGCGGCGAACTTCCCGGAAGTGCAGCCCGCCTTCTACCCGCCCCGATGCGGCCGTCCGCCATTGAGGACGGAGGAACTCGCGATTCCGGGCGACCAGGAGGACCGGGATGCGCTGGTGCTGGGTTCCTGCTGCCTGTCCAGGCTGGACGGATTCCCAGGCGGCCGGGGCTGGGGCCGCTGCGTTCGAGTGGAGCTATGCTTCCAGATGCTCGCGCCGGCCGGCCCACTCGGACTTCAGATAGAGGACGGGGCCTACCTGCTATCTCCTGGCTGGCTGGCCGGCTGGCGCAATCACATCGGCGAATGGGGCGGAGATCGCGCCACGGTTGCCCAACTTTTCGGGGAGTCTATATCAAAGCTCGTTCTTCTGGATACCGGCGTAGATCCGGAAAGCGCCGCCCACTTGAAGGAGCTGGCGGAGTTCCTGGGCCGCCCATCGGAAACTGTGGCGCTGGGCCTGGATTACTTCCGCCTCTACCTCGCCAACGAAGTTCTCAAATGGCGGCTCGAGAGAGCCGAAGGCAGCTCCAGCGCGCCCTCCGGAAGAAAGGGGAGATTGCTCGCCGACTACGCCATGGCTCTCGATCTGCTGGGCGAACTGCCCTGCTCGGAGAGCGAAGAAGCGGTGGCCGGCCGGATCTTCGATCTGTTCGATAGGCTGTTCGCTCCGCGCCGAGTGCATTACCTCTCCATCGTGGACGGCCATCCGGAGCAACTCTGGTCGTTTCCTTCGGCGCTGGATGAGGCGGCCCCGGACGACGCGGCGTCTGTGAAGCACCGGCTGGCCGGCGCCGGGCGGGCTGCGGAACCCACCGAGTCCCGGCGGGGATTCCGCTTCCCCATCAGATCGGAGCAGGAACTGGTTGCGGTGGTGGAGGTCGAGGAGGTCGCCCGTCCGGAGAGAATATCGGAGTACCTTCAACTGGTCTCGAGCGTAGCCAACGTGATCGCGCTGGCCGTCGAGAATTCGCGCGTGGTGGGCCAGCTTCACCAGGTGCGAGACGAGCAGACGAGGCTGATCGCCGAACTGAAGGACACGCAAACCCTGCTGGTTCACCGGGAAAAGATGGCGTCGCTGGGCCAGATGACGGCCGGCCTGGCGCACGAAATCAACAATCCTGTCGCCTTTGTACTGAGCAACCAGACCACGTTGCGCCGCGATTTCGAGGACCTTTTGGCTTTGGTTGGCAGTGTAAAGCGGCTGACACCCGAGCTGGCCAGGGTCTCGCCGGAGACGGCGGCGGCCCTCTCGAGCCGCATGGCGGAACTGGATGTGGAGTACCTGGCCACGGCGATCCCGGCCAAGCTCTCGGCGAACGTGGAGGGGCTGGAACGCGTTGCCGGGATCGTTTCCGATCTCAAAGGCTTCTCGCGCCTGGATGAAGCAGCCCTCAAAGAGGGCGATCCGGCGGAAGGGATTGCCGCGGGCCTGCGTTTTCTGCAACCACTGCTGCGTTCGAGCGGGGTGAAGGTTGAAACCCACTTGGAACCAGGCCGGGTGCGGTGCGATCTGGCCGCGCTGAACCAGGCGGTGACGAATGTAATTGTGAACGCGGTGCAAGCCAGCAGCCCCGGCCAGTCGGTGGCCATTCGAACCCAAGCGGCCGGCGAGGAGTACCTGATCGCCGTCCAGGACCAGGGAAGCGGCATTCCGGCCGGAGTTCTGTCAAAAGTGTTCGACCCCTTCTTCACGACCAAACCCGTGGGCAGCGGGACGGGCTTGGGCCTGAGCATCGCCTATCGGGTGGTTAAGGCGAGTGGGGGCGATATACAGATTGCGAGCGAGCAAGGCCAGGGAACGACGGTCTCGATACGGATTCCGACAGAGAGGAGAACG
>PMEV01000113.1 GCA_003154855.1 Bryobacterales bacterium | reverse complement strand
GCTTTCAGCAGTCCCAGCCGGGCCGAGACAAACGCGTGCACTTGACTCGGCAGCCAGACTTCATCATTCACGCGGGTCTGCTCAAACGCCGCGCGCGAGCCCTTGGCCACGCGGACCAGGAACACCCCCACCGAGATGGTGTCGACAACCTCCACCTCCCCTTTCACCAGGTGGTAATCCCGCTTGTCCACCCAAAGCTTGGCCCGGAGGTGAGCCAGCATCTTCGCCGTGCGAGACGGGGGCTGGTATCCCCGGCGCGGTGCAGCTTCGATCACGTACAGGCTGCGTCCGTTCCGCACCTCTTCCCCGGTTAGCCTGAAGCTGAATGCTTCCGGCAGTTCGCGCCAGGCTTCGCGCTGCCACTCCGGGCGCCTGCCGTACTCGGACAGGCGTTGCGCCCGCTGCGCTGCGGTCTCTAGCCGGCGTTCGGCGATGCTCCTGGCGAGCCTCTCCTGCTCCTTCCTTTCTTCGGCGGGCGGCAACGGGCGGTCGTCGCGTGCCACCAGCCGCGAGTAAGGAGAGCCGTCCAGCAGCATGACATCGTTGATCCTGATCTCTTGAGATTTCACCCGGCCCTGGGAGTCCAGATACCGCAGATTCACCCGTTCCGAGAAGGTGTAGTTCCGGGCCACCTTCCAGTTGAGCTCGTCGGCTGCGACGGTGTGCCGGACGATTTCCCGCGCGTCTGTCTGGCCGAGCACGGCTGTCGCCGAAGCCAGGATCAGCAGCAACGCGCGCGTCTGGAGCCGGAGTTCCATTTGAGTCTTCGTTTCCTTTTCCCGCACCCCTATTCGGGTTGCAGTGCGCCGGAGTGAATGGCCGTGGCCTGGCGAGTCTTAACAAACAGAGCCTGTAGATCGCTCAGAACTCCTGGGTCGCCCTTCGCCAACTCCGCTGTGATCGGATCCCGGAGGTTCAAAAGGACCTCCAGGGATTGTCTGGCGCTGGCGTCCGGTGCTTGATCGGCTGCTTGCCGGGTGCGGTCGAAAAAGCGCGTGCTGGTGCCGGACGCGAGCCCATAGTCCTTCTGACTCGCCTGAAAGTAAGCCAGACTCGCCAAATCCCGAAGCTGGGCCAGGCCTTGCTCCCGCCGAGCCTCGCGCAGTTCATTCTCCAGACGATTCGCCTTCATATAGGAAGGAACAAAACCTGCCAGAAACACGACGACAAGCAGAACCGCCACTACAATCGTCCTATTCTTCACGCGCACCTCCTCCTTCTTTTGAAGGGCCTCACAAACGCGCCAGCCGCTGTGTCTCTTCGTCTCCTGAACCGGAAAGCTCCGCGCGGCGACCCGGCAGCCTTGTCCTTCATCGAGTCCTCCCCGGCTCCGACCTTGCAGCCGGCGGAGGCGAAGCGCCGGAGCGCCGGAGCGTGGGTTGTGATCCACCCGTCCATGGAGCACTCCTAGGGCCGAAGTGGGGGGAGGCTCCGCCGTCGGGCGCTCTCAATGCTGCCGGTCGCTCTGGGATCCCACGGTCTTCGCGTAGACCTTACTGACCTCGGCGCCCCAGAAGAACAGCAGCGCCGAGGAGTAGACCCACAGGAGCACGACAATCGGCGAGCCGGCAGCACTATAGGCCGACCCGAGGCTGGATTGCGAGAAGTACATCCCCATGAGCTGCTTGCCGATCATAAACAGCAAGGAAACGAGCATGGCTCCGAGGGCGACGTCGCTCCACTTCACTTTCACGTCCGGAAGATTCTTGTAGAGGGCCGCAAACAGCGCCACGATCACCAGATAGGACATCAGGAACGTGGCCGTCGGCGGCACGGCGATCTTCATCGCCGCGATCCAGGTTTTCAACGCCACAGAAACCAGCAGCAGGAAACCTATGCCCAGCACCATCGCGAGCGAGTTGAAGCGATCCCTGATCAGATGAACGATAGCGGCGGCATTGGTTCGGGCGGGGGGGAGCGAAACATGCCAGATGGTGTTCATTGCGTCGTGCAACTCTACAAAGATCGAAGAGGCGCCGAAGGCCAAGGTTGCCAGGCCGAGCAAGGTCGCGAACATGCCCGTCCGGGGCTGGTAGGCGCCTCTGATGATTTCCTGAACGGTTCGTGCAACTTCAGGCCCGACCACGCCCCCGATTTCCGCTGCGAACCGGCCTTCTGCCGCCGCCTGTCCATAAAAAGCAGCGGCCACAGCGACGGCGATCACAATGACGGGGGCCAGCGACAGCAGGGTGTAGAACGCGACGGCGGCGCCGAGGCGCGGTCCATTGTCGTTGATCCATTCGATGGATGCCTGCCGGAAGACTCGCGGCAACGCCTTGAGCAGACGCATGAGCCGCTCACGAACCGGGAGTTGTCGCCTTCGCCTCTTCGCGAAGCTCGGCGATCCGGTTCTGGAGCGTCCGCAGGCTGATCCCCAACATCTCGGCAGCGCGTTTGCGATTGCCGCCGACGTGCTCGAGGGTCAGTTTGATGTAAGCCACCTCGAGTTTCACGAGTGGCTGGCCAGGCGGGAGCATGATGGGCCCCTCATAGCCGGGCGATGGCCGGGCATTCCGGCCGGGGCTTACACCGAACGCGGGGGAAGGAAGGTCCGTCAGCCGGATCAANNTACCCCTGAAAAAGATCCAGCACTGCGGCATCCACCCCTGCCACGCGCGTGCCGTGCTTCTTGTTCAGAATCTGCAGCATGACATCGGCGATCGGCGGGATATCGTCCTTATGTTCGCGCAGCGGCGGAATCACGATCTGGAATACACTCAGCCGGTAGTAAAGCTCTTCGCGCAGGTGCGTTCCGAGATCCTGGCTGGTCGCGGCCAGTACACGAACGTCTACCGGGATTTCCCGTTTGCCGCCCAGCCGCCGCACTCGCAAGTCCTCGAGAACGCGCAGCAGCTTCGGTTGGGTAGACGGCGGCATCTCGCCGATCTCGTCGAGCAGCAAAGTGCCCCCGTGAGCCTGCTCAAAGCAGCCGGCCGAACGCTCCATGGCGCCCGTAAACGCACCCTTCTCGTGGCCGAACAACTCGCTCTCGATCAGAGTCTCCGGTAGGGCGGCGGCGTTGATGGCGACGAAAGGTCCGTCGGCGCGGGGGCTGCACTTATGGATTTCCCTCGCGACTAGCTCCTTCCCGGTGCCACTCTCCCCACAGATCAATACGGGCGCCGAAGTGGGCCCTACCTGCCTGATGAGTGCGAAGATCTGCTGCATCGCCGGGGAGATTCCTACCAAGTCCCCGAACACGCCGCGAAGACTCAGGTCGCGCTTGAGTTCGTCGGTTCTCTGCAGACTTCTCTTGTAGCTGATCGCGCGTTCCAGAAGAGTCTTGAGGGCGCGCGGCTCCACCGGCTTCTCCAGGTACCAGAATGCGTTGAGGTCATGGACCGCGGACAGCGCCTTCTCGATGCTGCCGAAGCCGGTGAGCACGATCGCTGGAGTGAGGTTGCCGCGTTCCTTCAAATGCCGGAGCAACTCGAAGCCGTCCATGCGCGGCATGACCAGATCCGAGACGATGACGTCCGCGTTGAAGGCTGTAAGCCGTTCCAGCGCCTCGTGCCCATCGGAGGCGAGAGAAGTCTCAAAGTCGCAATCGGAAAGCATCGCAGCCAGGGCGGCGCGCTGGCGCTGGTCGTCGTCGACGATGAGAATCCGGCCAGAGACCGCCGGCAGTCGAGGCATCGGCTCCTATTCTAGCAATTATCGGAGCAAGATCTTGTGCTTGAGGTCCGGCCAGAACTCGGGCCCGAGGTTGCTGGCAAAATCGAAGGCGATCGGGAGAGAGCGCTGCTGCACGTCCAGGCGGCCGGTCCGGATACCACTGGTTCTAAAGGAAGGCGGCGCCGTATGCACTACCCGGACGCCAAGTAGACACTGTCTCCCCGCCGCTGTCGGCGCATGTCAGTACGGTGCCGCGAAGCACATGGCCCGCTTTGCGCCAGGACCCGGTGCTGCGCGATCGATAAGACCTCGGGTCCTGGTGCAGCGCCGAATCGAGACCGAAAGCAAGAACGCCATGGATCGCCGAGGCGCCGACCGTGGAAGCGAAACGCTTCCCGTAGGCACCGGCTCCCTGTCCCCACCCAAGTCAGGCGACTCCACGGTCTGGGCCATGGCCACCACCGGAACTGCGCACCGCAGGACCACGGTCGGTGTTGTCATCGGCAGCGCCTGGTAGATCGCACCGGCTCAATGGAACTTGTAACTGGTTACCCGCCCCCACAATCCGAACACCTGCAAGAGCCAAACTGAGGTGCAAACCACAACCACCACGTTCAGAAGGGTCTTGATGCTGGACGCCATGGGGATGAAACTATTGATCAACCACAACACTACGCCGATCACGATCAGCGTAATGACGATTGTTATCAACGGCATTCTGTTCACTCTCCTGCAACTTCAAGTAGCAATCCGCTGCCCAATCGCGGGCACGGTGCGGCTTTTTAGCCAAGGACCCTGCGTCCCTGAATCAGGCGGATGATCATCACCGCCAACGCAATGACCAACAGGAGGTGAATCAGCCCGCCGGCGGTGTAGGAGGTTGCCATCCCCAGCGCCCACAACACGAGAAGAACTACACAGATTATCCAAAGCATCCTTTTGCTCCTTCGGGATGGATGGAGGCAAGCGGGGGTCCAAAGCGGCTGCTCAATGGCGCACTACCGGAACGGAGGAGTTCCGCTGGCGCAGGGTGCAAAACCTGCATTCAGCGCGGCAGTTGCTGCAGGTGCCCGCTCGGCCGCCCGGGCTCAACGTCGCCCAACGCCCTTGCTCGCAGGGGTGTCACGCCCTCATAGCATGTAGAATTCAAGGAAGAGGTGGTGCATGAAGAAACCGGACAAGAAGCTGGACCGCTTCTGGGATATGCCCCTGGCGGACCTGCTTCGCCTGATCGAGGCAACGCCGGCCGGACTGACTTCCGACGAGGCGAAACAGCGGCTGCGTCTCCACGGCCCGAACAGCCTGGTAGCGGAGTCTCGCTTCGCTCCCCTGATCGGCTTTCTGCGCTTCTTCGCCAATCCCCTGGTCCTGATTCTTCTGGGGGCCAGCGCCATCTCGATCGTGCTGGGCGATCCGGTCGGCGGTTCGATCATCATCGCTATCGTCCTGCTCAGCGTGATCGTGAACTTCTACGTGGAGTTTCAGGCTCGACATGCGGTGGCGGATATTCGGAAGCAGGTTGCCACAACGGCCGCGGTTCTGCGCGACGGACACTATCTGGAGTTGCCGGTCGCAGAGCTGGTCCCCGGGGATATCGTGCGGCTCAGTGCCGGCGACCTGGCGCCGGCCGATGGCCGTTTATTGGACAGCAAGGACCTGCACGTGCGCGAGTCCGCGCTCACCGGGGAGTCCTTGCCCGTCGACAAGGCGGCGAGCGACCTTCCCGCGGGGCAGCACAGCCTCGCCGACGCCGGCAATAGCGTCTTCCTGGGGACTGCCGTGCAGACGGGAATCGCCACCGCGGTCATCGTGCGCACCGGCAAGGACACCGCCTTCGGCGAGATTGCCCAACGGCTTGCCATGCGGCCGCCGGAGACCGAATTCGGCCGCGGGATACGCCACTTTGGGCTGATGATCACGCGAGTGATCATGCTGCTGGTGCTGTTCGTCCTGCTGGTGAACGTCCTCCTGCATCGTCCGGTGCTGGAATCGTTCTTGTTCTCGATCGCGCTGGCCGTCGGGATGACGCCGGAGATGATGCCCATGATCATCACGATCACCCTCGCGCAGGGTGCGCGCCGGATGGCCCGGAAGAAGGTTCTGGTCAAGCAGCTCACGGCGATCGAAGACTTCGGCAGCATCGAGATTCTCTGCAGCGACAAGACCGGCACCCTGACCGAAGGCGAGATCGTGCTGGACAAGCACGTGGACGTTCTCGGGCAGGACAACCAGGACGTCCTGCGGTTTGTGTACCTGAACAGTTACTTCCAAGCCGGCATCAAGAGTCCATTGGACGACGCCATCTTGAAGCACGATCACCCGGCCATTCTCGAGTATCAGAAGGTAGACGAGATTCCCTTCGACTTCAACCGCAAGCGCCTCTCCGTGGTGGTGCGCCGTGGCGACGAACACCTCCTCGTTACCAAGGGCGAGGCGGAGAGCGTCCTCGCCATCTGCGGGACGGTGATCGTCGACGGGGCCCCCCAACCGTTCGACGAAGGCCGGCGAGCTCAGGCGGCGGAGACCTTTAAGAAGTTAAGCGCCGACGGATTCCGCGTCCTGGGGGTCGCATTCCGGAAGGTGGAGAAGCAGGATGGCTACGCGGTGGCAAGCGAGCGGGAAGTGACGCTGGCCGGGTTCGCGGCCTTCCTCGACCCACCCAAGGAAGGGATTTCCGCCGTGCTCGACGCCCTGAAGGCGAACGGCGTTTCCGTGGTCATCATGACCGGCGACAACCAGTACGTGACGCAGAAGGTGGCCCACGATGTCGGGCTGGCTACCGACCGCATCGTCACCGGCGAGCAGTTGGACACGATGGACGATGNNAACAGAAGAACCGGGTGATCCTGGGTCTGAAGGCGCGCGGGCACGTGGTCGGGTACATCGGCGACGGCATCAACGACGCTCCGTCGCTGCACACCGCGGACGTCGGCATTTCCGTAATGAATGGCGTGGATGTGGCGAAAGACGCCGCCAAGATCATCCTGCTCGAGAAGGACCTGGCGGTTTTGAACGAGGGGGTGCTCGAGGGGCGGCGGTGCTACGCCAACATCATGAAGTACATTATCATGAGCACCAGCTCCAACTTCGGCAACATGTTCAGCATGGCCGCGGCGTCGCTGTTCCTGAAGTTCCTGCCCATGTTGCCGACTCAGATCCTGCTGAACAACTTTCTCTACGACACTTCGCAGGTCGCCGTTCCGGGCGATAATGTCGATCCGGGTTTGGTGCACAAGCCCAAGCGGTGGCAGATCGGGTTCATTCGCCAGTTCATGACGATCATAGGTCCCATCAGCTCCATTTACGATTTCCTCACCTTCGGGGTCCTGCTCTGGTTGTTCCACGCTGCCGCCAACCCGCCGCTGTTCCGCACCGGATGGTTCGTGGAATCCCTGGTCACGCAGACGCTGGTAGTGTTTGTGATCCGGACGGCGGGCAACCCGTTCAAGAGCCGTCCGAGCGGGCGGTTGGTGATAGCGGTGGTTGCGGTCTCCCTGGCGGGCGCCGTGCTTCCGTACACGCCTCTGGGCGGTCTGCTCGGGTTCACACCATTGCCGCCGTCGTTGCTGGCTGCGATCGCGGTGCTCACCCTGACGTACATGATGCTGGTCCAAGCCGTCAAGACCTGGTTCTATCGCCGGCACGCGTTGCTTTAACGCGTCAAGCCCCGGTTGCGGCAGCTCCAAACAGTGCCCCGACGCCCGCGGTCAGCGCCATGGCCAGAGCTCCCCAGAACGTGACGCGTATCGCGCCCACGATCACGCCTGCGCCCCCGACGCGCGCGGCCAATCCTCCCAGAAGCGCCAGAAACAACAGTGAGGTTCCAGCGACCAAAGGGATCAGAACCGCCCCCGGAGCTATGGCTGTGACCAGGAGGGGCAGGACCGCTCCGGCGACGAAACTGGCGGCCGACGCCAACGCCGCTTGGATCGGACGTGCACGGAGAGCGGGGGAGACGCCGAGTTCGTCGCGGGCATGCGCGCCCAAGGCGTCATGGGCCATCAGTTGCTCGGCAACCTGTCTGGCGAGCGCGGGTTTGAGCCCGCGCGCGATGTAGATCGCCATCAGTTCCTTGTGCTCGCCCTCGTCGTCTGTCTTCAACTCCGCGCGTTCAAGCTCCAGGTCGGCCTTTTCGGTGTCCGCCTGTGAGTGCACAGACACGTACTCGCCCGCTGCCATCGACATCGCCCCGGCGACCAGGCCGGCGACGCCAGCGACCATTACGTTGCTGTGAGTCGCATGAGCGGCCGCGACACCGAGCATCAGACTCGCCGTCGAAAGGATCCCGTCGTTCGCGCCCATTACCGCCGCGCGCAGCCAGCCGATGCGCCCGGCGCGATGTCGTTCCCTGTGGTGTGCAGGCATCTGGGCTGGGTGATAGAGCGGCTGCCGAGCCGTCTATCGCAAGGCTATTCCACTCGCGTCCACGATTTGTCCGGATCGTAGCGGCTCACAGCGGTTGAGGCGCTGGCTGCCAGGTTTCCCAGGTCCTTCTCGTAGATGGCGCCATCCTGATTGACGATGAAGCTGCGAATCCCGGAGACTCCATAGTGCGCGGGAAACGCAACCAGCCCGAAGCCACCGATCATCCAGTCTTTCACAACATAATTGTGCTGGCCACCCTCCGCATTCGGCCCTTGGGCCTTCAGTACACGGAAGTAATAGCCATGGTAAGGCTTGAGGCCGGCCGAGGCTGTGCGCCCGGTTTCCGCCGCCGCGTCGGCGAACCCTTTGGGGACCAGGGATTCGGAATTCCCTTCCCAGTAGAGGCCGTCGTGCAGCCCCTTGCCGCTCACGATGCGCTGCGCGTACGCAAGCATCTTGTGGTTGTCGCGATCCTGGGCTGCGTATTCCATCTGCGCGGCGACGTAACCGGAGCAGATCTCGATGGCATCCAGTTCGTTCGCGCCGATACGCCGTGCCCGTATCTCGACGGCGCCTTGCGCGACATCGAAGCTCCATCTGCCTTTGCTTTGGACGATGGGAACGGGAAACGGCCAGTCCTGGGAGCCGACGGAGAGAATCGTCGCGGCCGCGTTCATCTCGTCGGGTTCCAGTTGATGTTTATCGCGCGCGAGGCTCGCAAATTCGGCGCGCTCTCGCTTGTCCTGTTCCGCATCGCCCGAGGTGAGGACGGCCTTGCCCCCTGGGCCGAATAGGGCGGAAAGCGCAACGACATCGTCCTTTTCCGCGGCCTGCATCAGGGCCTGGGCGGCAGCTTCTGCCGAATCGAAAGTCTTTGGTGTCTGCCCGAATAGAATCGCCGGAAGCCCGAGAATCAAGGCTCCCACCGTGACGCTGAGAGTTTTCATGGTCATCTCCTATCGCCTCCCGCCGCCGCGAGATGAAGAGGACATTCGCGGGGCCGACCCTCCTCCACCACGAGAAGGCTGAGTCCGTTGCGATCCCATGCTGGAGTAGCCATGGTCGCTCTGTTGCCGGGTTTGGGCGCGCGGCTGGACTCCACCGAATGCGCTGTGGCTCCCGCCTGAACTTCGCGGCTGGAACCCCCCACTGCCAAACCGTTCGGCAGAGACGCCGCGTTGTTGGGGAGCGGACCTCGCAACGTTGCCGCCAGGATTCGCTCGATTCAACGATTGTTCCCGCGGTGTCGCATACCTCTGTCCACCGCCGGCTGCCGCCCGCGCACCGGAGGCTCCGCGGAAACGGTTGGTCAACGCCCCATTGGAGTAAGGAACTCCCAACCGGTGACTGGCGTCGTGCGCCCAGGCGCCCCTGCCTTGGAACGCCCCGCCACCGTGGAAGTCGCTGAAACCATAGCGATGGAAGAAAGAGTTGTTCACATAGATCGAGTTGCCGAACCAATTCGGCCCCCAGCCCCAACCGC
>PMEV01000212.1 GCA_003154855.1 Bryobacterales bacterium | reverse complement strand
TAGGGTGAACATCCGCTCCAGAGCCCAGTGAGCGGACAGAAGCATCTGGTAAGCGCGGAACGCCACCCGGGCAGACTCGATCACATTGGGCGGAGCACCGTTTTCCAGCAGGGAAAGGATCTGGCGCGACATTCCAGCGCCCCGACTCTTTGCTAAGCGGTCGGCTATGACTGCTCTGAGGGCGTCCTTGGGAGAGGAGTCCTTGAGCGCTTTCTCCACTTGGTCCTGTTCCTCAGCCTCACGAGCGGCCATGGACTTGCGTCCTGCCGAGAAACGGCGAATCTGCACCGGATCCCCGATCGCAGTGTCGTCGTTGAACACCACCATGGTCAAGTGGGCAACGGCGCTGGTGGGCAGGTCGCCACTTGCTCCCAACGGCAAGCTGTCCTCGAAGGTACGGCTGCTCGCGGAGCGGAAGGCCAAGTCCTTGTCGGGCCCCAGCAGGTCGCTGATCACGTCCACGGTTCCGGAGTGAGACCTGGTTGAGGCGTCGGCGTAGCGGCCTTCACTAGACCACGCCCACGCAGTTATGGTCTTCTGCGACCCGTTTCTTAGCGTCACTTCCAGATGGGCCAGTCCGTCGCTTGCACCTTTCACGGCGACGGACACGCCGATGTCATCGACCGTTTGGGCTTGTGCTTTCGTACCGGTGGCCACGAGGAAAACGGCCACCACGAGAAAGCATCTCGTCAACATATTTCGGAATTTCATGGAGAGCCTCGGACTATTGATAAGTATACTCAGCTCTGCTCAGCCGGACCATAGTCCGCGCAGATGAATCCAGCGGGGACGACTTCGCACGGACGGATATCAGAGCGGCTGCTGGAAGAGCGTAATCCCGGCAATGCCGGAGGCTCCGGCGGCCAGGCAATCGGGGGCGTTTTGCGCGGTGATGCCGCCCAGGGCGAGAACCGGGAAACGCACGGCCTGGCAGGCCTCGCGCAGGCGGTCCAGGCCCAGCGGCGGGCCGTAGGACGCCTTCGAGGGCGTGAAGAAGACCGGGCCGAAGACCGCGAAATCGGCGCCCTCGCCCTCGACCGCGCGAATCTCGCCGAGCGAATGGCAGGAAACGCCGATCAGGAAGCCCGGCGGCGCGATGGATCGCAGGCGGCTGGGCGCAATCGAGCCGGAGGGCAGGTGAACGCCATGGGCTCCGCAGGCCAGGGCCAGATCCAGGCGGGCGTTGACCAGGATCTTGGCCGCATGCGGATTGGGGAGGGCGAGAACGGCGCGCAGGAGTTCTAGCAGCTCGCGAGTGGGCAGATCCTTCTCGCGAATCTGNNAGCCTCCCAGGGGTTGGCGGTCGCTGATGTGGTAGCGGATCACTTTTCCAGCCGGGCTATATAACCCGCAGCGCATCGGGCGGGAACCAGACCAGCCATTCCTTATTCAATTTCTGTTTCTCGAACTCGGGGCGGGCCAGCTCCACCTGAATGCCGCCGGCGAACTCCAGGCGCACTGTCCGCGGCATTTCGATGGAGCGCACGAGTTGCGCCGGGATCTGATTCGAGCCGGGTTTGCCGTCCCGGGGGAAGACGCCGAGCCGCTCCGGACGCACGCACAGCCACACGCGGTCGCCGCGCAGCCGGCCGGGAAAGTAGTATCCGGCGAGCTCGAACTCGCCGCACCGCAGCCGGCTGAGGTTGCGCTGCGGATCCAGTTCCAGAATCTCCGCCTGGAAGAGGTTGAAGATGCCCAGCAGCCGGGCGACCTCCACGTTGACGGGACGCTCGGCGATAGCTCTGGGCGAGCCGGATTGCACCAGCCGCCCCTCGCGCAGAATCAGCATCTCGTCGCCCAGCTCGAAGCACTCGTCGAGGTCGTGGGTGACCAGCAGAATGGGGGTCTGGAACTCGGCGCGGACCTGCCGCAGCACGTCGAAGAACTCGGCGCGCAGGGGCGCGTCCAGGCCGCTGGCGGGTTCGTCGAGCAACAGCAGCTTGGGCGAGGCGATGAGGGCGCGGGCGATCGAGCAGCGCTGCTTCTGGCCGCCCGAGAGCTCGTGGGGGCGAAGGCCGGCCACCTCGGTGAGATGGAAGCGCTCGAGCATCTCGGCGACCCTGCGGTGGCGCTCCAGGCGCGGANNAGCAGCGTGCTCTTGCCCGAGCCGCTGGGGCCGAACAGCACGGTCACGCCGGAGGCGGCCTGGAAGTCGACCTCCAGCGAAAAGGCCGACGCGTCCGGGCGTTCCGCGAAGCGCTTGCGAATGCGAGCCTGGATCATCCCGCCGCCTGCTTGGCCGCCAGCCGGTTGGCGATGGACAGGATCACCAAAGCCAGCACCGAGATCACGATGACCAGGGTGCGGGCCAGAGCGCCATTGCCGGATTCGACGGCGTCGTAGATGGCCACGGCCATGGTCTGCGTGCGGCCCGGTATGTTGCCCGCGATCATGATGGTGATGCCGAAATCGCCGAGTGTGCGGGCGAAGGCCAGCACCGAGACGGCCATGATCGAGCGTCGCGCCAGGGGCAGGCTCACCTTCCAGAAGACCCGCCACTCGGAGGCGCCCAGGTTGCGCGCGGCCCGCTCATAGCTGCGATCCACGCTCTCCAGGGCGGCCCGGGCGGAGATCACCAGCAAGGGGATGGCGTGGACCATGGCGGCCACCACGGCGGCCTGCCACGTGAAGACCAGGGGTGCGCCGAAGATCCACTCATACAGGCGGCCCAGCGGGCTTTCCCGGCCCAGCAGCACCAGCAGATAGTAGCCCAGCACGGTGGGGGGCAGCACCAGCGGCAAAACCACCGCCGCGTCCAGCACTTCCCTGCCGCGGAACCTGCGATTGGCGAGCAGATAGGCCAGCCAGAGGCCCAGAACGAGCGACAGCAGGGTGGCCAGGGAGGCTACCCTCAAGCTGAGCCAGAGCGGGAACCAGTCAATGGCCATGAGAAACGATTATACAGGCAGAGAGGCGGTGGACACCGGCGGCATTTCCGCCGGTTCCTGGAGTTTCTACATTCGTGGGGCAGGCCCTCGGCCTGCGGCGGCCTCTCAGGCCGCCCCTGCGAACTCGTTTTCCAGCGGGTCCAGCCGCCTGA